>NZ_JBHZGM010000002.1:0-293327 GCF_043392685.1 Metapseudomonas phytobenefica
CGCTTGGACTGGTGTCGATACTGGATACGATCACTCGGCTTAGCCGTATGACCTGAACCGCCGTATACGGAACCGTACGTACGGTGGTGTGAGAGGACGGAGGCCGCGAGGCCTCCTCCTACTCGATGCTCAACGCCCGCCTTTCACACAGCCGTCCTCGTCGAATGCCACTAGTTGGCCGGCTCCTTTCTTCGCCTTGTAGTGGTACCGGACCTGGCCATTGGTCGCGCTGATGCGGTCGGGCCTGCCCAGCGCGCTTTCGACGTCGGCACGGGTCATGCCCTTGCGAACCTGCTTGCGAATGATCGCCCTGCGCCGTTCCTGCGGCGAAATCAGGTTGCCGCACACTTCTTCTCGCTCACCGACAACTACTATTTCCCTGGCGCGTTCAGGGCTTTCCCAGTTATGGCTCGGAAAGTACCGGCCGCCGATTTCTTCCGCTATCGGCTCGCTGCTCAACAGGTTCGGCGTCCTGGTGCGTTGATGCTCGACCTGGTTGTCCGGCGGGCAGCCATGCTGGTTGAAGCTGATGTTGCCGTCTGCATCGCTGCAGCGAAAGACGGACGCCGCATTCAGTGGGGTTTGCGGCAGGCAGGGCAGGGCAATGAGTGCGAGGATCGAGAGTCGTTTCATGGTGCCTTCTCCTTGGCATGGGCTCTCGAGCGTATCCGGTGATTTTCTTTGTGAGGGCGTGTCCTACAGAGGGTTGCCTTCGTCGCAGCAAAGCAAGGTGAGGGCAATCCCAGCTATGCGATGCAAGCGATTGTTCTTTCCACGATTTTGTAACGCGTGAGTCGAATGGCGGTGTTATCATTGCGCGGTCAGCCCCGCCGGGGCATTCGGACAACCATCATGGACTTACCCAGTAGTTACTCAGAATCCCGATTGCACAATCGCGAAATGACTGTCTGATCCCTTTCGGCGCGCCCCGCCGCTGGGGGTGGAGCGCGCTATATGACTGAAGTAGAAGCCAAAAAGCCGCAAGAGAGCCTGCAGGACCGCCTGGCCCAGGTAATCGATCTGCTGCATCGCCACAAGCTGGTGGAAGACCTGACCCACCGTCAGGAAGGCCAGCATCGCGACCTCGTTGAAGACCTCGTCCACCGGCAGAACCTTGCCGAGCTTCAGCGCAAGCTGGACGAGTTGCACCCTGCCGACATTGCCCACATCCTCGAAGCCCTGCCGCTGGATGACCGCCTGACGGTCTGGCAGCTGGTCAAGGCAGAGCGCGACGGCGACATTCTCCTCGAAGTATCCGACGCCGTCCGGGAGTCGCTGATCGCCGACATGGACGATCACGAGCTGCTTGCCGCGGCCAAGGAGATGGACGCCGACGAGCTGGCCGATCTCGCGCCGGAGTTGCCGCGGGACGTGATCCACGAGTTGATGGAATCCCTCGATGCGCAGCAGCGCGAGCGTGTTCGCTCGGTGCTGTCCTATGAGGAAGACCAGGTCGGCGCGCTGATGGACTTCGAGATGGTCACCATCCGCGATGACGTGGCCCTGGAAGTGGTGTTGCGCTACCTGCGTCGCCTCAAGGAACTGCCCGGCCACACCGACAAGCTCTTCGTGGTGGATTACGACGGCATCCTCAAGGGCGTCCTGCCCATCAAGCGTCTGCTGGTGAACGACCCGGAGAAGGAAGTGGCCGAAGTGATGGCCACCGACCCGGTGAGCTTCCATCCGGATGAGGACGCCTACGATGCCGCTCAGGCGTTCGAGCGTTACGACCTGGTTTCGGCGCCGGTGGTGGACAAGAACGGCAAGCTGATTGGCCGTCTGACCATCGACGAGATGGTCGACCTGATCCGTGAGGAGAGCGAGAACGAAGTCCTCAACATGGCTGGTCTGCGCGAAGAAGAAGACATCTTCGCCTCGGTCTGGAAATCCGTGGGTAACCGCTGGGCCTGGCTGGCGGTCAATCTGATCACCGCGTTCATCGCTTCGCGGGTCATCGGCCTGTTCGAAGGTTCCATCGAGAAGCTGGTGGCCCTTGCCGCGCTGATGCCTATCGTCGCCGGTATCGGCGGCAATTCCGGCAACCAGACCATCACCATGATCGTGCGCGCCATGGCCCTCGACCAGGTCGGTACGGGCAATACTTCGCGACTCCTGCGCAAGGAGCTGGGCGTGGCACTCATCAACGGCCTGGTCTGGGGTGGGGTGATTGGTCTGGTGGCCTACTACCTCTACGGCAGTTGGTCGCTGGGGGCGGTAATGACGGGCGCCATGACCTTGAACTTGTTGCTAGCGGCGCTCATGGGGGTGCTGATTCCCATGACCCTGACGCGCATGGGGCGCGACCCGGCGATGGGCTCCAGCGTGATGATCACGGCCATGACCGACAGTGGTGGCTTCTTCATCTTCCTCGGGCTTGCCACCCTGTTCCTGCTCTGATCAGCACACAAATGAAGAAGCCGCCTCACAAGGGCGGCTTCTTCGTTTCTGCATCAGCAGAGCATGCAGCCGCGGCTCCGAACCTTGAATCGGAGGCATGAAAAAACCGGCAATTGCCGGCTTCTTCAATCGATGCGGGACAAGCTTACGACTCCTCGGCAGCCAGTTCCGCATCGTGGGCGATCAGCGCAACCAGTGCGTTCTGCTGGCGCCGGGAGAGCTGACGGAAGCGCTGCAACAGCTCGCGTTCGTGCAGGCTCAGCTCCGGGCTGTCCAGGCGCATGGAAACGCCTTCGTCCAGGGCGCCTTCCTGGAGCATGCTCTGCTCGAGGCGGGCAATGATCTCGGAGTTCATGCTGCGGTGGTGGTTGCGAGCCACGACAGCAATGCGCTCGCGCATACCCTCGGGGAGACGAACGACGAATTTGTCAGCCGTACGACTGGAATAGATAGCCTGTTTCATAGGGCGCATACATTCAACCGGTTAGTTCAGGAAAGCGATGCTGGCAATTAGCTGCAAGATTGTCACCGGTTTGACTGTCCTCGGCAGCAATTGTTCAACCAGCTTCGCGATTCGATTCGGTATGACCCTGAGGTCAGTAGAACGGTTCCTTGACGTCAATTTGGTGTCGGATTGTGATTGCTATAGAGGCTTTTGGCCAGCACCAATTATCCGAATTGAGAGTGGCTGAACAATATTCAGACATTTCCTGCATGGGCCTCGGATAGCTCTAGCCTCTTCCTTCATCACGATCTGGCAGCTGCGGAGCAGCACTGCCTACCCGGGCAATGAAGGCGCCGTGATGCTGTGTTGCCATCATGTGCAAGGTTAGTCGCAGTTGTCTGACCACGCCCTTCGCAAAAGAATCCTTTGCGCTGTCATAAAAGCGGTTCAAAATTTTGAACCAGTCCCCACAACGCTCCGTCGTAACCATCGTTCGCAACCCATTTCCTTCAGGTGCATCCATGACAGGCAGGCTCATCTATCTCATCGGCCCGTCCGGTTCCGGCAAGGACAGCCTCCTGAATGCCGTGCGAGAGGGCCTGGGCGGGCAGGGCTGCCGTGTTGCACGCCGGGTCATCACCCGTTCCGCCGAGGCCAAGGGCGAACTGGCCGAAGCCGTCACTCCCGAAGCGTTCGCCGAACGCGAGGCCCGTGGCGATTTCGCCATGAGCTGGTACGCCAACGGACTGTCCTATGGCATCCCCCGAGTGATCGACGACTGGCTCGCTGCGGGCGACGACGTGTTGGTGAACGGCTCCCGTGGCTACCTGCCGGAAGCGCGCCGACGTTATCCACACCTGCTGGCCGTGCTGCTGACAGTGGAAGATGCCGTTCTGCGTAAGCGCCTGCATGTCCGCGGCCGGGAGTCGGCGGAAGAGATCGAAGCCCGCCTGGCGCGCAATGCCGGGTTTGCCGACACCCTGCTGGCGGGCGAGAACGCCGACCTTTGCCTGCTGGACAACTCCGGCTCCCTCGCCGAGACCTGCCAGCGCCTGCTGCAGCTCATGGAAGATCATCGTCCAGATGTGTGGCCGGATTCGGCCTGACTTGGCCTGACTCTCAGTCCAGCGGCAGCTCCGTGGTGCGCTTGACCTCACTCATGGCGATGTTCGAGTGCGCTTCCAGCACGTGGGGGCGCTGCAGCAACTGGTCCCGCAGGAAGCGCTCGTAGCCGGCGATGTCCTTGGCCACCACCTTCAGCAGGTAATCCGAGCCGCCGGCCATGGTGTAGCACTCCAGCACTTCCGGATAGCCGACGATCGCCTCCTCGAATTCCGTGAGGTTGTTGCGACCGTGGGCGGACAGCTTGATGTTGACGAAAACCGTGATCGAGAAACCCAGCAGCCTGGGATTGAGCAGGGCGACCTTGCGCTCGATCAGTCCATCCTCCTGCATGCGGTGAATGCGCCGCCAGCAGGGTGACTGGGACAGTTCCACCTTCTCGGCCACCTCGGCCGCGGACAGGTCGGCGTCGTGTTGCAGCAGGCGCAGGATCTTGCGGTCGATGGGGCTCAGCGGGTTCTGCATGAATCAGTCCGGAATCTTGTTTTTGTTGGAATGGTCATGCACAAGTCTGGCGTTGAAAGGCGAAAATAGAAAGAAAAAATCAGCACCGTCCGGTCATAGTCTTGGCATGTGTCCGGCGCAGCGATCCTGCGTCGGGCTGAACAAGAGATGGCATCCACCGTTGCCATCTAGGTCGCCATAAAAATAAAAGGAGCGCCCGAATGTCTCTGGCCGAGATCCGCCTGGATGACAAATACCGCCTCGAAACCGGTCACCTCTACCTCACCGGCACCCAGGCACTCACCCGCCTGCCGATGCTGCAGAAGCAGCGCGACAAGGCCCATGGTCTGAACACCGCGTGCTTCATATCAGGCTACCGCGGCTCGCCCCTCGGCAACCTCGACAAGAGCCTGTGGGAAGCCAAGGCCTTCCTCAAGGAAAACCACGTCCACTTCCAGCCCGGCGTCAACGAAGAACTGGCCGCCACCGCCTGTTGGGG
Source organism: Metapseudomonas phytobenefica (assembly GCF_043392685.1). Lineage (NCBI taxonomy): Bacteria > Pseudomonadati > Pseudomonadota > Gammaproteobacteria > Pseudomonadales > Pseudomonadaceae > Metapseudomonas > Metapseudomonas phytobenefica. The sequence continues at coordinate 4,908 of NZ_JBHZGM010000002.1, forward strand.
CAGCCAGCAGACCAGCCTGTTCCCCGGTGCCCGCTACGACGGCGTGTTCTCCATGTGGTACGGCAAGGGCCCGGGTGTGGATCGCTGCGGCGACGTCTTCAAACACGGCAACTCCGCCGGCGTATCGCCCCACGGCGGCGTCCTGCTGCTGGCCGGTGACGACCACGGCTGCAAATCCTCCAGCATCGCCAACCAGAGCGAGCACGCCTTCATCGGCGCATCCATCCCGGTGCTGAACCCGGCCAACGTCCAGGAAATCCTCGACTACGGCATCATCGGTTGGGAGCTTTCGCGCTACAGCGGCTGCTGGGTCGCGCTCAAGACCATCGCCGAGAACGTCGATTCCTCGGCAGTGGTGGAAGTGGACCCGCTGCGGGTCGAGGTGAAGATCCCGGACGACTTCGTCCTGCCTGAAGACGGCGTGCACATCCGCTGGCCGGACCCGCCCCTGGCGCAGGAAAAGCGCCTGAACATGTACAAGATCTACGCCGCCCGTGCCTTCGCCCGCGCCAACAAGCTCAACCAGGTGATGCTGGATTCGCCCAACCCGCGCCTCGGCATTATCACCACCGGCAAGTCCTACCTCGACGTGCGCCAGGCCCTCAACGACCTGGGGCTGGACGAGGAACTCTGCGCCAAGGTCGGCCTGCGGGTGCTTAAGGTCGGCATGAGCTGGCCGCTGGAGCCCGTTTCCGTCCACGAATTCGCCGAAGGCCTGGATGAAATCCTGGTGGTGGAAGAGAAGCGCAGCATCATCGAGGACCAGGTCACCGGCCAGCTCTACAACTGGCCCGTGGACAAGCGCCCGCGCGTCGTCGGCGAGTTCGACGAGAACGGCGAGTCGCTGCTGCCCAACCTCAGCGAACTGACCCCGGCGATGATCGCCCGCGTCATCGCCAAGCGCCTGGCGCCCATCTACTCCAGCGAGCAGATCGAGTCCCGCCTGGCCTTCCTCGCCGCCAAGGAAAAGGCCCTGGCCGCGCCCAAGCACACCACTACCCGCACGCCGCACTTCTGCTCCGGCTGCCCGCACAACAGCTCCACCAAACTGCCCGAGGGCAGCCGCGCCCAAGGCGGCATCGGCTGCCATTACATGACCCAGTGGATGGACCGCAACACCGACACCTACACCCAGATGGGCGGGGAGGGCGCCACCTGGATCGGCCAGGCCCCCTTCACCGATACCCCGCACATCTTCCAGAACCTGGGTGACGGCACCTACTTCCACTCCGGCCAGCTGGCCCTGCGTGCCGCCGTGGCCGCCGGGGTCAACATCACTTACAAGATCCTCTACAACGACGCCGTAGCCATGACCGGCGGCCAGCCCATCGACGGTGAGCTGCGCGTCGACCAGCTCAGTCATCAGGTCTTCGCCGAAGGCGTGAAACGCATCGCCCTGGTCACTGACGAGCCGGAGAAATACCCGACCCGCGATACCTTCGCGCCCATCGTCACCTTCCACCATCGCCGCGAACTGGATGCCGTGCAGCGTGAACTGCGCGAGTTCAAGGGCGTGTCGGTGCTGATCTACGACCAGACCTGCGCCACCGAAAAGCGTCGCCGCCGCAAGCGCGGCAAGCTGGTGGACCCGGCCAAGCGTGCGTTCATCAACCCGGCCGTGTGCGAAGGCTGCGGCGACTGCAGCGTCAAATCCAACTGCCTGTCCGTGCTGCCGCTGGAAACCGAGCTGGGGCGCAAGCGCCAGATCGACCAGAACGCCTGCAACAAGGACTTCTCCTGCGTCGAAGGCTTCTGCCCGAGCTTCGTCACCGTGCATGGAGGCAGCCTGCGCAAGCCCGAGGCCGCCGGTGCCAAGGCGCTCTTCGTGGCCTTGCCGGAACCCTCCCAGCCGAGCCTGGAGCGTCCCTGGAACATCCTCCTGCCGGGCGTAGGCGGCAGCGGCGTGACCACCGTCGGCGCGTTGCTCGGCATGGCCGCCCACCTCGAAGGCAAGGGCTGCACCGTGCTCGACCAGGCCGGCCTGGCGCAAAAGTTCGGCCCGGTGATCACCCACATCCGTATCGCCGCCAAACAGGACGACATCTACGCCGTGCGCATCGCCGCCGGCGAAACCGACCTGTTGCTGGGTTGCGACCTGGTAGTGGCCGCCAGCGAGGAAGCCTTGGCCAAGCTCAACGACCACATCGCCCACGCCGTGGTCAACAGCCATGAGGCCGCCACCGCCGAGTTCACCCGCAACCCCGACGCCCAAGTGCCCGGCGCCGCCATGCGTGAAGCCCTGGTGGAAGCGGTGGGCGAGGCCAAGACCCACTTCGTCGACGCCACCCGCCTGGCCACCCGCCTGCTGGGCGACAGCATCGCCACCAACCTGTTCATGCTCGGCTACGCCTACCAGAAGGGCCTGGTGCCCATCTCCGCCGCCGCCATCGACAAGGCCATCGAACTCAACGGCGTGGCCGTCACCCTCAACCAGCAGGCGTTCCTCTGGGGCCGCCGCGCCGCCCACGACCTGCCGGCGGTGGAGAAACTCGCCCGCCCGGCCGAGATCGAAGCGCCGCGCTGCGAAACCCTGGAAGAGATCGTCCAGCACCGCGCCGATCACCTGCGTACCTACCAGAGCGCCGACTACGCCGAGCGCTACCGTGCCCTGGTGGAGCGCGTGCGCCAGGTCGACAGCGGTGAAGACAAGGCGCTGAGCCGCGCCGTTGCCCGCTACTACGCCAAGCTGCTGGCCTACAAGGACGAGTATGAAGTGGCGCGCCTCTACAGCGACGACGCTTTCCGCAAGCAGCTCGAAGCCCAGTTCGAGGGTGATTACCACCTGGAGTTCTACCTGGCGCCGTCCTGGCTGGCCAAGCCCGACCCGGTCACCGGCGAACCGCGCAAGCGCCGCTTCGGACCCTGGATGCTCAAGGCCTTCGGCGTGCTGGCGCGCTTCAAGTTCCTGCGTGGCACCGCCTTCGACCCCTTCGGCCATAGCGAAGAGCGCAAGCTCGAACGCGAACTGATCGCCGAGTACGAAGCCACGGTCGACCTGCTCATCAAGGAACTGAAGCCGAGCAACTACGCCACTGCCGTCGCCCTGGCCGAACTGCCAGAGCAGATCCGTGGCTACGGCCCGGTGAAGGAGCGCGCCCTGGCCAAGGTCCGCGAGCAGGAGAAGCAGCTGCGTAACCGCCTCACCGGCGGCGAAATCAAGGTCCTGAACCTGTTCGACCCGGCTGCCTGAACACAATCACGCCCTCAGACCTCGCCCCTCTCGCGCTTGCGGGAGAGGGGCCGGAGGAGGGCGCTCTTCGACTTGAAACACGCCATCACCGAATCAGAGGAACGTCCATGTCCGTCTTCACCCATGTCGAGTTCGATCATCACGAGCAAGTGGTCTTCGGCCACGACAAGGCCACTGGCCTCAAGGCCATTATCGCCATCCACAACAGCAACCTCGGCCCGGCCCTGGGCGGCTGCCGCATGTGGCCCTACCTGAATGACGAGCAGGCCCTGCGCGACGTGCTGCGCCTGTCCCGTGGCATGACCTACAAATCCGCCCTGGCCAACCTGCCGCTGGGCGGCGGTAAGGCAGTGATCATCGGCGACCCGCATCGCGACAAGAGCGAGGCACTGTTCCAGGCCATGGGCGACTTCGTCGACAGCCTGGGTGGCCGCTACATCACCGCCGCCGACTCCGGCACCGGCGTCACCGAGATGCGCATCATGGCCGAGCGAAGCCGCCATGTGGCTGGCGCCGGTACCCGCGAAGCCCTGGGCGGCGGCGTGCGAGACGGCAACCCGTCGCCGTCCACCGCCTACGGCACCTTCGTCGGCATCCGCGTGGCAGCCAAGCATCGCCTCGGCCGTGACGACCTGAGCGGCCTGCGCGTGGCCATCCAGGGCGTCGGCCAGGTGGGCTTCAGCCTGGCGCAGTACCTCAAGGAAGCCGGCGCGCAGCTGTGGGTCTGCGATATCCACGAAGCCAACGCCCGCCGCGCCGCCGAGCAACTGGGCGCCCAGGTCGTGGGGCAGAACGAGATCTACGGCCTGGACGTGGACGTTTTCGCGCCCTGCGCCATGGGTGGCATCATCAACCCGCAGACGCTGGAAGCCCTGCGTGCGCCCATCATCGCCGGCGCCGCCAACAACCAGCTGGCCGACGCCGGCCTGGCCGAGGAACTGCGTCGTCGCGGTACCCTCTATGCACCGGACTACGCCATCAACGCCGGCGGTATCATCGACGTCTGGTACGAGCGCAGCGGCGGCAGCGAGTCCGAACTGCGCAAGCACGTGGAAGGCATCGGCGAGACCCTGCGGGAAATCTTCGTCCGCGCCGACAGCGAAGGTCGCACCACTACCGCCGTGGCGGACCGCCTGGCCGAAGAGCGCTTCGGACGCTGACGGGAGTGCCTCGCGGGATAACTGTCCCGCGAGGCATGACAAATCGCGCGGACGTCGCTAACATGCCGGCCGTCCTCCGGACCTCGCCATCTCCGGCGAGCCCTCCGCGTCCCAGTAGCTCAATTGGATAGAGCATCCCCCTCCTAAGGGGAAGGTTGGTGGTTCGAACCCACTCTGGGACGCCATTTTTCCTGCATCTTCACCACTCCCCGTCGCTCCATACCGCTTGCCGCCTGTGCTTGCGACGCCTTGTGCCGCGCGCTTGACTGAAAGATGGGGGCTCACCTCACGGGAGAACTCAGATGCTCAAGCGCTTGATCCCCTTGGTAATGGTGGCGTTGTTCATCGCGATCAGCGGTTCGTCTTGCGATGGCGGCAGCGGTGGTAGCGGTGGCTCGCAACAGAGCGAGCCCATGGGCGGCGGCGGAGGCGGCGGCTACTAGTACGAACGAGCCCCGCCTGGTGCGGGGCTTTCGGCTTCAATCCAGCCGCTTGTGCACCCGCATCACTGCCACGCTGAGCATCACCAGGGTGAACACCGCCAGCACCACCAGTTCCAGCCAGAGGTCGGCCAGGCCCGCGCCGCGCAGCATGATGCCGCGGGTCAGGCGCAGGAAGTGGGTCAGCGGCAGAGTTTCGGCGATCCACTGTGCCGCCACGGGCATGCCGGCGAAGGGGAACATGAAGCCCGACAGGAGTATCTGTGGCAGGAAGGTGAAGAAGGCCATCTGCATGGCCTGGAACTGACTGCGCGCGAGGGTGGAGATGAACACGCCCAGGGTCAGGCTGGCGAAGATGAACACCAGCGACGCGCCGTAGAGTTCCAGCAGCGAACCGCGCACCGGTACCTCGAACAGCCACAGCCCCACCAGCAGGATCACCGTCACCTGCACCAGGCCGATGCCGACGAAGGGCAGCACCTTGCCCAGGGTCAGTTCCCAGGGGGAAACCGGCGTGGTGATCAGGAGTTCCATGTTGCCGCGCTCGCGTTCGCGCACCAGGGCGATGGCGGTGAACAGCACCATGGTCATGGTCAGGATCACGCCGATCAGCCCCGGCACCGTGTTCAGCGGCGCCAGGCGTTCCGGGTTGTAGAAATTCACCACCTGCACGCCGGTCAGGTTGGGCCAGCCGGGCAGGGGATAGGCTGCCAGCTGCCGGGCCGAGGCTTGCACCACCTGATCGGAGCCATCCACCACCAGTTGCAGGGGCGGGCGGTCCTTGTGTTGCAGGCGCGCCTCGAAGTCCGGCGGCACCACCAGGGCGGCGCTGATGCTGCCTTCGCGCAGCAGCTTGTCCAGTTGCTGCGGGGTGGCCAGCCGGTAGCGGTAGTCCAGCACCTGGCTGGCGCCGAACTCCGCCACCACTTCGCGGGAGCGGGCGGTATTGGCCTGGTCCAGCACGGCGGCGTGCAGGCCGCGCACGTCCATGTTGATGGCGTAGCCGAAGAGCACCAGTTGCATGATCGGGATGCCGACGATCATGGCGAAGGTCAGGCGGTCGCGGCGCAGCTGGCGGAGTTCCTTGAGGACGATGGCCCCCAGGCGGCGCAGGTTCATGACGAGGCTCCGACCTGCTTCAGCGGGCGGTGGGTGACGGCGACGAAAACGTCTTCGAGGTTGGCGTCGGTGGGTTTCACCTCGGCTTCGATGCCTTGTTCGGCCAGTTGCCGGGCGATGCGCTCGCGGGCGTCGTCGACGGCGCTGAGCACCCGCAACGTGGCGCCGATCTGCGCCATGGCGATAACTTCCCCGGCACCTTGCAGGGCGCGCTGGGCCTGGCGCGGCTGGGCGCACTCGACCAGCAGCGGGCGGCCGGGCAGGGCGGCCATCAGTTCGGCGGGGCTGCCGTCGGCCACCAAGCGGCCGGCGTCGAGGATGCCGAGGCGGGTGCAGCGCTCGGCTTCGTCCATGTAGTGGGTGGACACCAGCAGGGTGGTGCCGGCTTCGGCCAGTTCGAACAGCGAATCCCAGAATTCCCGGCGCGACTGCGGGTCCACGGCGCTGGTGGGTTCGTCGAGCAGGAGCAGATCGGGTTTGTGCAGCACCGCGCCGGCCAGCGCCAGGCGCTGCTTCTGGCCGCCGCTCATGGTGCCGGCGAGCTGCTTGCGGCGGTCCGCCAGCCAGTAGCGTTCCAGCAGTTCGTCGATGCGCTGGCGCGCCTGGCGGCGGTCCAGGCCCTGGACGGTGGCGAGGAATTCCAGGTTCTCGCCCACCGTGAGGTCTTCGTAGAGGGAGAACTTCTGGGTCATGTAGCCGATGCGCCGTTTCAGCGCTTCGGCGTCCTGGGGGATGCGGCAGCCGAGCACTTCGATCTCGCCGGCACTGGGCAGCAGCAGGCCGCAGAGCATGCGGATGGTGGTGGACTTGCCGCAGCCATTGGGGCCGAGGAAGCCGAATACCTCGGCACGGTTGACGTGCAGGTTCAGCCCGTCGACTGCGGTGAGCTGGCCGAAACGCTTGGTCAGGCCGCTTGCCCGGATCACCGCCTCATTGCTGTTCATGGCTCACTCGCTCCGCCTGCACTGGCAGGCCGGCGGGCAGCTTGCGCGCCGCCTCGCCCTTGAGCACCAGCTCGGCGCGATACACCAGGCGGCTGGCGTCTTCGCCGGTCAGGGCGAAATAGGGGGTGAAGCTGGACTCGCTGGCGATGCTGCGCACGGTCGCGTCGAAGGGCTCTTCCACACCTTCCACTTTCACCTTGAGGGCATCGCCGATGGCGATGTTCGGCCGCACGGAGGCCGGCACGTAAACCCGCGCGTAAGGCGCATCGCCCACCAGCAGGCTGACCAGCTCGGCATTCAGCGGCGGCTGGTCGCCGGGCTTGAAGGGCAGGGCGTCGACCCGGCCGGCGCGGGGCGCGCGCAGACTGAGGTGTTCGCGGGTGACCTTCAACTGCGCCAGGCGGCCTTGGGCGGCTTGGAGCAGCGCGGTGGCCTGCTCGATCTGCTCCGGGCGGGTGCCGTTGGTGAGTTCGCGCAACTGGGCATCGGCGTTGTTCACCGCGGCGCTGGCCTGGTCGCGGGTGGCGCGGGCGCGGTCCAGTTCGGCGATGGCCACCTGGCGGCGCTGGTAGAGGGCCGCGATGCGCTGGAAGTTGCGTTCGGCGTCGGTCAGCTCCGCGCGGTTGCGCTTGAGGATGGCGCGGGCGGCATCGACTGTCTCGCTGCGGGCGCCGTTGCTGAGTTCGTCGAGCCGCGCCCGGGCCTGGCCGACATCGCCTTCGGCTTCCGTGACGCGGGCGTCGAGGCGGCGCGGGTCCAGTTCCAGCAACAGCTGGCCTTCCTCCACCAGGTCGCCTTCGGCCACATGCCAGGCGAGGATGGTTTCCGAGGCTTCGGCGGGCAGGCCGATGCGGTCCCATTCCAGGGTGCCGAGCAGCGCCTGCCGGGCGGGGTCTTCGCAGCCGGCGAGCAGGGTGCAGGCCAGCAGGCAGGGGAGCAGATGTTTCATGGCTTCACCTCCAGGCCCCGTTCGAGCAGCGCCAGAATGTGTTTCACCATGGCTTCGTCGCCCAGCTCCGGGCTGGTGAAGATGCCACGCCAGATCGGGCCGGCGGCGTAGGGCAGCATCACCATTCCCACCAGCGAGACCACCAGCAGGCGTGGGTCGATATCGGGATTCAGGCGGCCGCCGGCCTGGGCCCTGGCGAAGCGCTCGGCCAGCAGCACCGGTACCATCGGCGCGAAGCGGTTGGTGAGCATGTCGCGCAGGGCGCCGCCTTCGCAGAGCACTTCACGCACCCACAGCGGCGGCAGCCAGGGATTGCGGCTGAGGTTGGCACTCAGGCCGCGGACGAAAGCGCCGACCAGTTCCAGCGGATCGTCGCCGACCTGTTGCAGGCGCTCGGCCATGCCCTGGAACAGCGGGAGCAGGCGCTCTTCCACCAGCGCATCCACCAGGCGTTCCTTGTTGCCGAAGTAGTAGTTGACCAGGGCTGGGGTCACACCGGCCTGCTGGGCGATGCCGCGCAGGCTGGCGGCGTGGATGCCGATGCGGGCGAAGGCGTCGGTGGCGGCGTCCAGCAGGCGTTCGCGCTGGAGCTGGGACTCGCCCGTGGGGCGGCCTGGGGAGCGGGGGCGGGTCACGGTAACTATCTCCGGACAGCTGGGGATGATTTATTTAAATATCCATTTAATTAATTAACAACCGGAAGCCGACGAACGCAAAAGCTGCCTCTGGACGGAATAATGTTAGCGAGCTAATAATAAGCCTTATGTATGGCCTGCCGACTCCGGCGGGCTATCTTCAAATCCACACTCACTCTGCCTGGACCTTGCCTGTGCGCGATACCCTGCGTGCTTTCGTGGCGCCCGATATCCCGGCGCTGCAGTTCGCGATCAAGACCCTGCTGGGCGGCGCCCTCGCGCTCTGGTGCGCGTTCCGCTTCGACCTCCAGCAACCTCAATGGGCACTGATGACGGCATTCATCGTGGCCCAGCCGCTGTCCGGCATGGTGGTGCAGAAGGGGCTGGCGCGGCTGTTCGGCACCCTGGTGGGGACGGTCATGTCGGTGGCCATCGTCGGCCTCTTCGCCCAGACGCCCTGGCTGTTCCTGCTGGCGCTGGCCACCTGGCTGGGCCTCTGCACCGCCGCGTCCACCATGATGCGCAGCGCCTGGTCCTATGCCTTCGTGCTGGCCGGCTACACGGTCGCCATCATCGGCCTGCCGGCCATCGCCCATCCGCTGACGGTGTTCGACCAGGCGGTGGCGCGCTCCACGGAAATCTGCCTCGGTATCATCTGCGCCACCTTCACCAGCGCGCTGCTCTGGCCGCAGCGGGTGGAACGCCAGCTGGCCCGCCAGGCGCGGGATGCCTGGCAATGCGGCATCCAGGCGTCGCTCTCCGCGCTGAAAGGGGAGCGCCAGGAGCGTCAGGGCCTGCTCGGCGTGCTTGGGCGCATAGTCGCCGTGGACGCCCAGCGCGAGCACGCCTGGTTCGAAGGCAACACTGGCCGCCAGCGCGCGGCGGCGTTGCAGGTGCTCAGCCGCGATCTGCTCAGCCTGTTGCGCCTGGCCCGTGGCGTGGCGCGCCAGTGGCGCCAGTTGGGGGAGGGCGAGACCGGGCGATTGAGGCCCTGGCTGGAGGAAGTGGAACTGGCCCTGGCCGAGCCCGACGTGGCTCGCCTGGACGATCTGCGCGACCGCTTGCTGGCGGCTTCCGAAGACGAGGCGCTGTCCACCGTCCAGCAGTACTGCCTGGGCCGCATGGCGATGGTGATGCACCAGGCCTCTGCTGCCGTGGCCGCGATGCACGCGGTGGAACAGGGGCAGGCCCCGGCGGATGCGCCACCGCCGCTGTCTACCCACCGTGACCTGCAGACCGCCGCCATCTACGGCCTGCGCAGCGCACTGGCCTTTCTCGGCCTGTCGGCCTTCTGGCTGGCCACCGCCTGGACCTCCGCTGTCGGTGCGCTGACCCTGACCTGCGTGATCTGCGGCATGTTCGCCAGTCGCGAGAATGCCGAGAAGATCGGCATGATGTTCCTGCGCGGCATCCTTTATGCGCTGCCGGTGGCCTTCATCGTTGGCCAGGTGTTCCTGCCCCAGCTCAGTGGTTTCCCGATGCTCTGCATGGCCCTCGGGGTGCCGCTGTTCATCGGCGCTCTGGGCATGGCCAAGCCGGCCCTGGGGGCGACGGCCACCTCGTTCTGCCTGCATTTCATCGTGCTCTGCGCACCGCAGAACCTGATGCGTTTCGATGTCGGGCTGTTCTTCAACGAGGCCATCTCGATGCTGCTGGGGGTTGGCTTCGCGGTATTCACCTTCCGCCTGATTCCCCTGCGCAATCCGGCGTGGCACGGCCGGCGCCTGCTCAAGGCATCGCTTGCCGACCTGGCGCGCCTCACTGGCGTGCGGCTGGCCGGTGCGGAGAACTGGTTCGGCGGCCGCATGGCCGATCGCCTGCTGCAACTGGCGCGGCTGTATCCGGTGTTGCCGGAACAGAGCCGCAGCCGCTGGGACGACGGCATCGCCAGCCTGGACCTGGGCGACGAACTGCTGCACCTGCGCCGTTGCCTGGCAGCGGCGGACCGCTCACTGGGCGTCTCCGAGGACCGTTTCCTGCGCAACCTGGAGCGCGTCCTGATGCAGGGGCCGGCGCCCGGTCGCGCCCAGGCCCTCGACGAACCCGTCGGCGAATTGCTGGAGGCCCTGCGTGGTGCGGGGCGCAGCATCGACCGCCGCCTGGCCCAGGCGGCGCTGTTGCAGTTGCAGCAGAGCTGGCGGCAATGGTGTGAACGACAGGAGGCGAGCCATGGGCTTGCGTGAATGGTCCCTGGGCGGCGTGTTGCTCAGCCCCTTTCTGCTTTATGCGCTGCTGGCACTGCTGGTGACCGGCGTGCTGCGCCTTGGCCTGGCGCGAGTCGGGCTGACGCGCTGGATCTGGCACGAGGCGCTGTTCGATTGTGCCCTGTATGTCTGTGTACTGGCCGCGCTGGTGGCGCTGGCCGGGCACTGGTGAAGGAGAGAAAGATGCGTTCGATGTTGCGTGTGCTGGTCACCCTCAGCCTGGTGGTGGTGGCCCTGGTGGCCGGCTATGGTCTCTGGCAGCACTACATGCTGGCCCCCTGGACCCGTGATGCGCGGGTGCGCGCCGATGTGGTGGTGATATCGCCGGACGTGTCCGGCTGGGTCATGCAGCTCAAGGTCCGCGACAACCAGCAGGTGAAGGCCGGCGACCTGTTGCTGAGCATTGATCGCGAGCGCTACCAGGCGGCTCTGGAGAAGGCCCGCGCGGTGGCCGACACGCGCCTGCACCAGTTGCGCCTGCGTGAACACGAAGCGTCGCGCCGCGCGCACCTGGGGCCCCAGGCCATCAGTGCGGAACTGCGCGAGAACGCCCAGATCACCGCCGAGGTGGCCCGCGCCGAATTTCGCGAAGCCCAGGCGGAAGTGAAGGTGGCCGAGCTGAACCTGGCCCGCAGCGAACTGCGCGCGCCCCGCAATGGCCAGGTCACCAACCTGCGCCTGGCCCAGGGCAACTACGTCGGCGCCGGCCAGCCGGTGATGGCGTTGGTGGACGACGGCTCCTTCTACGTCCAGGCCTATTTCGAGGAAACCAAGCTGCCGCGCATCAAGGTCGGCGCGCCGGTGAAGGTCTGGCTGATGGGCGCGGGCGAACCGCTCGCCGGCACGGTGGAAAGCATCAGTCGCGGCATCACCGACCGCAACGCGATTCCGGATACCCAGTTGCTGGCCAATGTCGAGCCGACCTTCAATTGGGTGCGCCTGGCCCAGCGGATTCCGGTGCGGATCAAGCTGGACAAGGTGCCGGAGGATGTCCAGCTCAGCGCCGGCATGACGGCCAGCGTGACGGTGGAGGAGTAGGGGGGATTCGCGGAATTGGTTCGCTCCCACAGGGAACGTGCAAAGCCTGTTGGGTTTCGTTCCTCTACCCAACCTACGAGGCTGCTATCCGGAACACGACGTGCCCGGCGTGATTCACCGCTCACCCTTTGGAAGAGGGGCTGGGGGAGAGGGCAGTGTCGGGCCAGCTCGGTGCTCACCCATTTAGCGAATGAATTCGCAGGAAAAACAGTCACCCACAAAAAAGCCCGGATTCGCTCCGGGCTTTTGCGTATCAGCCAATGGTGATCGGCGGCAGTTCCGGCAGTTCCACGGAGAGCTGCTGCTTGGGCGCCAGCACTTCGGCTTCGCCGTCCACCACCTGCTCCGAGTTCTGGTTGAACACACGGGTGGCGATGCGCACGCGGTTCTTCGGCAGCTTCTCGAGGATTTCCAGCTCCACGGTCAGGGTGTCGCCCAGCTTCACCGGACGGGTGAACTTGAGCTGCTGGCCGAGGTAGATGCTGCCCGGGCCGGGCATTTCGCAGGCGATGGCGGCGCTGATCAGGGCGCCGGTGAACATGCCATGGGCGATGCGTTCCTTGAACATGGTGGTCGCGGCATATTCAGCATCCAGATGCACCGGGTTGCGGTCGCCGGAGACGGCGGCGAACAGCTGGATGTGACGCTCTTCGACGGCGGTGGAGAAGGTGGCTTTCTGGCCGACTTCCAGGGCGTCGTAAGTGAAGTTGGTTACCTGGCTCATGCGGTCTCCTTGGCTTGCGTTGGATGGTGCCGGCTGTGGGCAAGGGCCTGTTCCAGCCAGTCGATCAGGTCTTTGGTCACCTCGTCGCGGTTGCTCTCGTTGAGCAGTTCGTGGCGGGCGTCGGGGTAGATGTTCAGTCGCACGTCCCTGATGCCGGCCCGGCGCAATGCCTGGGCCAGATCCTGCAGGCGCCGGCCTTCGCTGACCGGGTCGCGCTCGCCGCCGATCACCAGCAGCGGCAGGTCGGGGTCGATCTGCGCCAGGTGCCTGGGCGGGGTGATGTTCTGAAGCCCGCCGAGCAGGTCGAGCCACAATTGGTTGGTGCAGCGGAAGCCGCACAGCGGGTCGTTCAGGTACTTGTCCACTTCCGCCGGGTCGCGGCTCAGCCAGTCGAAGGCCGTGCGGTTGGGCTTGAAGGCCTTGTTGAAGGAGCCGAACGAGAGGAACTCGATCAGCGCGCTGCGGCCTTCCTTGCCCTGGCGCCAGAGCTCGAAGCGGGCCACCAGTGCGGCCAGCTTGTACAGCGCCACGGGCTGGTAGTTGGAGCCGGACAGGATGGCGCCCTGCAGGCTGCAGCTGTGCTGCATCAGGTAGGCCTGGCTGATGTAGCTGCCCATGCTGTGGCCCAGCAGGAAGATGGGGGCATGCGGGTGCTGCTGGCGGATGTGATGGTTGAGGCTGGCCAGGTCGCCGATGACCTTGTTCCAGCCGTCCTCCGCGGCGTACAGGCCGAGGATGCCATGCTCGGCGCTGCGGCCGTGGCCGCGCTGGTCCAGTGCGTAGAGCTCGAAGCCGGCGGCCACCAGCGCCTCGCCCAGCCGCGCATAGCGGCCGCCATGCTCGGCCATGCCGTGGGAGAGCATGACCACCGCCCTCGGCGGGGCTTCGCCGGACCAGTGGTTGACGTACAAGGGCACTGCGTCGCTGGCTTCGAGCCAGAAGGCATCGTGGCGCATGGCCGATCCTTTTGCCGGGGAGTCGGCGCATTGTGCACGGGCGCGGGGGTGGCGCAAAGCCTGCTCAGTCGGGCGCGACGTTATGGCGTTCGAGGATGCGCCGGTACTCGCCGCTGGCCAACAGATCGCGAAGGCCGCGCTCATAGATCTGCGCCCAGTCCGGTTGTCCGGGGCGCGGTGCGGTGAAGCCCACCAACAGGGGCAGGCGCTCCAGGGCCGGCGGCTGCCATTGGAGCTTGCCGCGCAGCTGCTCGTCCGTGGCGATCAGGTACTGGCCCACCGCGCGCTCCAGCAGCACCAGGTCGAAACGCCGGGCATACAGCTTACGCAGGTTGGAGATGTCGTCCACCGCCTCTTCGGCGGCGAAGCCCGAGCGCAGCACACGGGCCGGATAGCCATAGCCCCTGACCACGCCCACCTTGCGCCCCTTGAGTTCGGTCAGGTCGGTGAAAGCGATCGGCGTGGCCTTGCGCACGAAGAATCCCAATTCGCTATAGAACAGCGGGCGTGAGGCACGGAGATTTTCCTCCACCACTTCCCGCGGCCAGAGGGCCAGGGCGCCCTGGTAGTGGCCGCTGTGCAGGGCGGCGCGCACCCGCGCCCAGGGCATGAAATCCACCTGGACCTTGTAGCCCTGGGTGGCGAAGGCGCGGGTGGTGAGTTCGACGATGCTGCCGCCTTGCGGCAGGGCCTGCGAGCAATAGGGCGGATACTCCAGGGTGGCCAGGCGCAGGTCGGCGCGCACGCCACAGCTGAGGAGCAGGCAGGACAGCAGTGCCCACAGGGGCAGGGGGAGGCGCATGGGTGATAGATGATCCGGATGTCGTGTTCTTGTTCTGATGCTACGCGAATCTAGCTGGACTATCGGCGAGATTCACGCGGTCAATGACACCCGCTGGCATATTTGCGCTGTGCCACGGAGCTGCTAAGTTCCGGGCAGTCCCGCAGCGCGGGCCAGACAATTTCAGGGCTATGAGGATAAGAACAATGCAACCTGATTTCTGGAGCGACAAACGCCCGGCCGGCGTGCCCAACCAAATCGATCTGGCCGCCTACAAGTCAGTGATCGAAGTGTTCGAGCGATCCTGCAAGAAATTCGCCGACCGCCCCGCCTTCAGCAACCTGGGCGTGACCCTGACCTATGCCGAGCTGGATCGCCTGTCCGCCGCCTTCGCCGCCTACCTGCAGAAGCACACCGATCTGGCGCCCGGCGACCGCATCGCCGTGCAGATGCCCAACGTCCTGCAATACCCCATCGCCGTGTTCGGCGCCCTGCGCGCCGGGCTCATCGTGGTCAACACCAACCCGCTGTACACCGCCCGCGAGATGCGTCACCAGTTCAAGGACGCCGGGGTGCGCGCGCTGGTCTACATCAACCTGTTCGGCAGCCTGGTCGAAGAGGTGCTGCCCGAAACCGGGATCGAGTACCTGATCGAGGCGCGCATGGGGGACCTGCTGCCGAGCCTGAAGGGCTGGCTGGTGAATACCGTAGTGAAGACGGTGAAGAAGATGGTCCCGGACTACCACCTGCCCCAGGCGGTCCACTTCAAGGAGGTGTTGAAGCAGGGCCAGGGCCATGCGCTGAAACCGGTGCGGGTCGGCCTGGAGGACATCGCCGTGCTGCAGTACACCGGTGGCACCACGGGAGTGGCCAAGGGCGCGATGCTGACCCACGGCAACCTGGTGGCCAACATGCAGCAGGTGGACGCCTGCCTGTCGCAGCTCGGCCCGGATGGCGCGCCGCTGATGAAGCAGGGCCAGGAGATCATGATCGCGCCGCTGCCGCTGTACCACATCTATGCCTTCACCGCGAACTGCATGTGCATGATGGTCAACGGCAACCACAACATCCTCATCACCAACCCCCGCGACATCGGCGGCTTCATCAAGGAACTGAAGAAGTGGCGCTTCTCCGCGCTGCTGGGCCTGAACACCCTGTTCGTGGCGCTGATGGACCACCCCGAGTTCAAGAACCTCGACTTCTCCAACCTCAAGGTCACCAACTCCGGCGGCACCGCGCTGGTCAAGGCCACCGCCGAGCGCTGGCAAGCCCTCACCGGCTGCGCGGTGGTGGAAGGCTACGGCCTGACCGAAACCTCGCCCGTGGCCAGCACCAACCCCTACGGCAGCCAGGCGCGCCTGGGCACCGTGGGCATCCCGGTACCGGGCACCGCCTTCAAGACCATCGACGACGCCGGCAACGAGCTGCCCCTGGGGGAACGCGGCGAGCTGTGCATCAAGGGGCCACAGGTCATGAAGGGCTACTGGAATCGTCCAGAGGCGACGGCCGAAGTCCTGGATGCCGAAGGCTGGCTGAAGACCGGCGACATCGCCGTGATCGACCCCGACGGCTACGTGCGCATCGTCGACCGCAAGAAGGACCTGATCATCGTTTCCGGCTTCAACGTCTACCCGAACGAGATCGAAGACGTGGTCATGGCCCACCCGAAGGTCGCCAACTGCGCGGCCGTCGGCGTGCCGGACGAGAAATCCGGCGAGGCGGTGAAGCTCTTCGTGGTGCCGCGCGAAGGCGGCGTCAGCGTCGAGGAGCTGAAGGCCTACTGCAAGGAAAACTTCACCGGCTACAAGGTGCCCAAGCACATCGTTCTGAAGGACGCCCTGCCGATGACCCCGGTGGGCAAGATCCTGCGTCGCGAGTTGCGCGACATCGCCTGAGCGGACAGGGCAGGGCGGTCCGCCGTCCTGCCCTCGCGCTTTCCCCTCCGCGACTCAAAACCCCTCCCCGCATCACCCTCGGCACCCGTGAAAGCCCCGGTCTACGCCGTTTGTCAGTATTTTAGAGTTCCAACTCGAAAAGTGACCAATCGCTAGTGTTCTGGTCATTATTTTTACTGGTCAGGGCTGGTCTGGTGCTGGTGAGACTCTTTTAAAGCTGCTACTCTCGGCGCGTTTTTTTGCCCGTTCGGGCGCACAATCGCACAAAACACAACAAACAACTGTCCCTCGGAGGACAGTGAAATCAGCTGTTGCTTAGGAGTGGGCCTCCATGACCGAAAACTTCTGGAAGGACAAATATCCGGCAGGCGTTCCTGCCGAGATCAACGCCGACCAATACCCCAACGTCCAGGCGGTATTGAAGGAGTCCTGCCAACGCTTTGCCGACAAGCCCGCATTCAGCAACCTGGGCAAGACCCTCACCTACGGCGAGCTCTACGAACTTTCCGGCGCCTTCGCCGCCTACCTGCAGAACCACACCGACCTTGTGCCTGGCGACCGCATCGCCGTGCAGCTGCCGAACATCCTGCAGTACCCGGTGGTGGTCTTCGGCGCCATGCGCGCCGGCCTGATCGTGGTCAACACCAACCCGCTGTACACCGCGCGGGAAATGGAACACCAGTTCAACGACGCCGGCGCCAAGGCGCTGGTCTGCCTGGCCAACATGGCCCACCTGGCCGAGGAAGTGCTGCCCCGGACCGGCGTGAAGCACGTCATCGTCACCGAAGTCGGCGACCTGCTGCCGACCTTCAAGCGCCTCTTGGTCAATGCCGTGATCAAGCACGTGAAGAAGATGGTGCCGCCGTTCAGCCTGCCCCAGGCGGTCAAGCTCAACGATGCCCTGGCCAGGGGCCGCGGCCGTGCCGTCCGCGAGGTCAGCCCGCAGAGCGGCGACATCGCCGTGCTGCAGTACACCGGCGGCACCACAGGCGTGGCCAAGGGCGCGATGCTGACCCACCGCAACCTGATCGCCAACATGCTGCAGTGCAAGGCGCTGATGGGCGCCAACCTGAACGACGGTTGCGAGATCCTCATCACCCCGCTGCCGCTCTATCACATCTACGCCTTCACCTTCCATTGCATGGCGATGATGCTGACCGGCAACCACAACATCCTCATTTCCAACCCGCGCGACCTGCCGGCCATGGTCAAGGAACTGTCGAAGTACCGGTTCACGGGCTTCGTCGGCCTGAACACCCTCTTCGTCGCCCTGTGCAACAACGAGGACTTCCGCAAGCTGGACTTCTCCGCCCTGAAGCTGACCCTGTCCGGCGGCATGGCCTTGCAGCTGGCCACCGCCGAGCGCTGGAAGCAGGTCACCGGCTGCGCCATCAGCGAGGGCTACGGCATGACCGAGACCAGCCCGGTGGTATCGGTGAACCCCTTCCAGAGCATCCAGGTCGGCACCATCGGCATCCCGGTCCCCTCGACCCAGTGCAAGGTGGTGGACGAAGAGGGCAGGGACGTCGGCCTGGGCGTGCCCGGCGAACTGTGCGTGAAGGGCCCGCAGGTGATGAAGGGCTACTGGCAGCGCCAGGACGCCACCGACGAAATCCTCGACGCCGACGGCTGGCTGAAGACCGGCGACGTTGCGGTGATCCAGGACGACGGCTACATGCGCATCGTCGACCGCAAGAAGGACATGATCCTGGTGTCGGGCTTCAACGTGTACCCGAACGAACTGGAAGACGTGCTGGCGACCCTGCCGGGCGTGTTGCAGTGCGCCGCCATCGGCGTGCCGGACGAGAAGTCCGGCGAGGCGATCAAGATGTTCGTGGTCGCCAAGCCGGGTGTCAGCCTGACCAAGGAACAGGTGATGGAGCACATGCGCAGCAACGTCACCGGCTACAAGGTGCCGCGCGCCATCGAGTTCCGCGATGCGCTGCCGACCACCAACGTCGGCAAGATCCTGCGCCGCGAACTGCGTGACGAAGAGTTGAAGAAGCTCAAGGCGAAGCAGGAAAAGGCCCAGGCCTGATCCCGCCGAACCACCGGACAAGGCCCCGCACTCGCGGGGCCTTGTCGTTTCCGGGCTGCGATACAGTGAGGGGGATTCGGATTCGTAGGATGGGTAGCGCTTGCGAAACCCATCAACCGCGGTCCGCACGGGTTTCGTACCTCAACCCATCCTGCGGGCCTGGCGAATGAATTCACCCCCACAGGTCCAAGCCCGCGCCGGGGGAAATCTGCGACAATTCCGCCCTTGCCGAAAACGACAGCAGAATCAGCGGAACCGATGAGCGAGCAATCCCCCAGCCCCGAACAACTCCTGCAACGCCTCGATCAGGCCATGGGCGCCGACCGGCATCGCCTGCGCCGGCAGCTCCACGAGCTGAGAAAGCAGCCGGATGCCGCCAAGCTGGCGCAATGGGCCGAGCGCTTCCAGGCCTCCGTGGCGCGGGTGGAGGCGCGGCGCGCCAGCGTGCCGCTGATGCGCTACGACGATGCCCTGCCCATCGCCGCCAAGCGCGACGAAATCAAGGCGGCCCTGGCCAAGCACCAGGTGCTGGTGATCGCCGGCGAAACCGGCTCGGGCAAGACCACCCAGCTGCCGAAGATCTGCCTGGAGATCGGCCGCGGCATCCACGGCCTGATCGGCCATACCCAGCCGCGCCGGCTGGCGGCACGCAGCGTGGCCACGCGGGTCGCGGAAGAGATCGGCAGCCCCTTGGGTGAACTGGTGGGCTACCAGGTGCGTTTCGAGGACCAGTCCAACGAACGCAGCCTGATCAAGCTGATGACCGACGGCATCCTGCTGGCCGAAACCCAGCACGACCGCTTCCTCGAACGCTACGACACCATCATTGTCGACGAGGCTCACGAGCGCAGCCTGAACATCGACTTCCTCCTCGGCTACCTGAAAACCCTGCTGCCGCGCCGGCCCGACCTCAAGCTGATCATCACCTCGGCCACCATCGACCTGGAGCGCTTCTCCAAACATTTCGGTGAAGCCCCGATCATCGAAGTGTCCGGCCGCACCTACCCGGTGGAAACCTGGTACCGGCCGCTGGCCGCCGAGGTGGACGAGGACGGCGAGGCGCTGTTCGACGACCTGTCCGTGGACCAGGGCATCCTCCGCGCCCTGGACGAGATCGCCGCGCACGAACGCGAAGTGGGCAAGCGCCCCGGCGACGTACTGGTGTTCCTCCCCGGCGAGCGGGAAATCCGCGACTGCGCCGAAGTGCTGCGCAAGGCCAACCTCAAACACACCGAAGTGCTGCCGCTGTATGCGCGCCTGACGCCCGCCGAGCAGCAGAAAATCTTCCAGCCCATGCCGGGCCGCAAGATCGTCCTGTCCACCAACGTCGCGGAGACCTCGCTGACGGTGCCGGGCATCCGCTATGTGATCGACAGCGGCACCGCGCGCATCAGCCGCTACAGCTACCGCGCCAAGGTCCAGCGCCTGCCGGTGGAAGCGGTGTCCCAGGCCAGCGCCAACCAGCGCAAGGGCCGTTGCGGCCGGGTCGAGCCGGGCATCTGCGTGCGCCTCTACAGCGAGGAAGATTTCCTTTCCCGCCCGACCTTCACCGACCCGGAAATCCTGCGCACCAACCTGGCGGCGGTGATCCTGCAGATGCTCCACCTGCGCCTGGGGGATATCGAAGCCTTCCCCTTCATCGAGCCGCCGGACGGCAAGGCGATCAAGGACGGCTTCACCCTGTTGCAGGAACTCTCGGCGGTGAACCGCGACGGCCAGCTCACCCCCATCGGCCGCCAGTTGGCGCGCCTGCCCATCGACCCGCGCCTGGGCCGCATGGTGCTGGAAGGCGCCCGCCAGGGCAGCCTCGACGAAGTGCTGGTGATCGCCGCCGCGCTGTCGGTGCAGGACCCGCGCGAGCGGCCGATCGAGCGCCAGCAGGCCGCCGACCAGGCTCATGCGCAATGGAAGGATGTGGACTCCGATTTCGCCGCGCTGATCAACCTCTGGCGCGGCTTCGAGGAACAGCGCCAGGCGCTGGGCTCCAACGCCTTGCGCAACTGGTGCCGGAAGAACTTCCTCAATTACCTGCGGCTGCGCGAATGGCGCGACGCCCACCGCCAACTGGTGCTGATCTGCCGCGAGCTGAAGCTCTTTCCCGAACGGGGCGATACCCATGCTGCCCGCAACGATGGGCATCGCTCCGCTCAGCACCATCCTGTGAAAAGCGGCCCTGCCAACGTTCCGCGTGATGCCGTTGCCAAGGCCGAACAGCAGCAGCGCAGCATCGACTACGCCAAGGTGCACAAGGCGATTCTCTGCGGCCTGTTGAGCCAGATCGGCCAGAAGACCGAGGACGGCGATTACCTCGGCGCCCGCCAGCGACGCTTCTGGATCCATCCGGGCACCGCCATCGCGAAAAAGCGCCCGCAGTGGGTGATGACCGCCGAACTGGTGGAAACCACCAAGCTGTTCGCGCGGATGGTGGCGAAGATCGAGCCGGACTGGCTGGAGCCCCTGGCCGCTCACCTGGTGAAGAAGAATCACCTGGAACCCCACTGGGAGAAGCGTCGCGGCCAGGTCGTGGCTTATGAGCAGGTCACCCTCTACGGCCTGATCATCGTTGGCCGCCGCGCCGTGCATTACGGCCCGGTGGACCCGGAAGTCTCTCGCGAGCTGTTCATCCGCGAGGGCCTGGTGCGTGGCGAAATCCACAGCAAGGCCAAATGCCTCGCCGCCAACCGCCAGTTGCTGGAGAAGCTCGACGAACTGGAAGCCAAGGCGCGCCGCCGCGACATCCTGGCCGACGAGGAAACCCTGTTCGCCTACTACGCGGCGCGCCTGCCGGCGGACATCTACCAGACCGCCAGCTTCGAGAAATGGTACGAGCGCGAAAGGGCGAACAACCCGAACCTGCTGATCATGCGCGAGGAAGACGTGCTGGCCCGCGAGGCCAGCGAAGTCACCGCCGCGCAGTACCCGGACAAACTGTGCCTGGGCGAGCTGCAGCTGCCCCTGAGCTACCACTTCGAACCCGGCCACCCGCGTGACGGCGTGACCCTGCGGGTGCCGGCGCCGCTGCTGCCGCAATTGCCGGCCGAGCGCCTGGAATGGCTGGTGCCGGGCCTGCTGGAAGCCAAGTGCGTGGCCCTGGTGCGCAACCTGCCCAAGGCGATGCGCAAGAACTTCGTACCGGTGCCGGACTTCGTCAGGGCGGCACTGGACAAGATCGTCTTCGGCCAGGGTTCGCTGCCTGAATCCCTGGGCCGTGAACTCACCCGCATGACCGGCGCCCGCGTGCCGGAAGAGGCCTGGGTCGAGGCCGCCGCGCAACTGGAAAACCACCTGAAGATGAACCTGGAGGTGGTGGACGCCCGCGGCAAGTTCCTCGGTGAAGGCCGTGACCTGGCCGAGATCACCGCGCGCTTCGCCGAAGCCAGCCAGGCCGCCCTGGCCATTCCGCAGGCGCAGCAGGCGCAGAAACCGGTAGAGGCCAAGGGTTTCGCCCAGGTAGCTGAGAAGACCCAGCAAAAGGTCGCCGGCCTTTCCATGACCGTCTACCCGGCGTTGGTGGAGGAGGGTGGAAGCGTCAAGGAAAGCCGCTTCCCGACCCAGGCCGAGGCCGACTGGCAACACCGCCGCGCCCTGCAGCGCCTCTTGCTGCAGCAACTGGCGGAAACCGCCAAGTTCCTCCGTGGCAAGCTGCCGGGCCTGACCGAACTGGGCCTGCTGTATCGCGACATGGGCCGCGTCGATGCGCTGGTGGAGGACATTCTTCTCGCCAGCCTGGACAGCTGCATCCTTGACGGCGAAGCCAGCCTGCCCCGCGACGGCGCCGCCCTGGCCTCGCTCGCCGAGAAGAAGCGCGGCGCCTGGGCCGAGCATGCCGAGCGCCTGGCGCGCCTGACCCTGGAAATCCTCAAGCTCTGGCATGGCCTGCAGAAGCGCTTCAAGGGGCGCATCGACCTGGCCCAGGCGGTGGCCCTGAACGACATCAAGGCGCAGCTGGGCAATCTGGTGTATCCGGGCTTCGTCCGCGAAACGCCGGCGGAATGGCTGAAGGAACTGCCGCGCTATCTCAAGGCCATCGAGCAGCGCTTCGACAAGATCGCCGCCCAGCTGCAGCGCGACCGCGTCTGGTCCGGCGAGCTGGCCGGTTACTGGGAGCAGTACCAGGCGCGCCTGGCCAAGCACACCCAGGAAGGCAAGCGCGACCCGGAGCTGGTGCTCTATCGCTGGATGCTGGAGGAATACCGCGTCTCGCTGTTCGCCCAGCAGCTGGGCACGAAGATGGCGGTGTCCGACAAGCGCCTGAACAAACAGTGGAGCCAGGTAGAAGCCTGATGAGCGAGCCCTTCGAAATCCGTCCCATGAGCCCCGAGCTCTACCGCAAGCAGACCCGCCGCATCACTCTGATGATCGCGGCGATCTTCATCGCCCTGGCGCTGCTGATGTCCACCTTCTGCGTGCAGCTGTTCGGCACGCCCGGTGGCGATAATTTCCGCTGGAATCTGATCGGTGTGCTGGCCGGGCTGGCGATTACCGTCGCCCTGGTGCGCCTCCAGCTCTGGCCGCGCCCCTGGATGGCCCCGGCCGTCTACGGCTGGCAGCTCAAGCGCAGCCTGATGCGCGTGACCAACGTCATGCACAAGGTCAAGGCCGGGGTGGCGACGGGCGATCCGGCGGCCATGAAGCTGCTGCGCTTCTACCACCTGGGCCTGACCCAGATGCACCAGCTGGACGGCAACAGCGCCGACCTCAGCCACCACGTGCGCGAGATCGACCAGCACCGCGAAGCCATGGAAGCCCAGGGGCTGGCGGTGGAGCAGAACCGCCTGGACCCGGCCTGGCTGGACGCGGTGAAGGGATACGGCAAGTAGTTCCGCAACCTACGGCAGGACTGGGTTCTGCTGCGCGAATGAGTTCGCCCCCACAGGGAGGGAGTGCACAGGCCTGAACGCCTGCACGGACCAGCCCCCTCTCCCTCTGGGAGAGGGTTGGGGTGAGGGCAGCTGGATCTGGCAGGAACTCCCAAGGGCAGACCTTCGGCCTTCCTGGCGAATGAATTTGCCTACAGGGTCGATGCCTGGGCAGGCCGCACGGAAGCGGGGAAGGACGCCTCTATCGCGTCCCCAGCCTCAGGCTGTACTCCGCCACCGCCGTTTCATCCGCCGCGACCCGCTCCGGCAGGAAGTCGCGGAGGAATTCCACCCAGGTGCGGATCTTCGCGTCGAGGAACTGCCGCGACGGGTAGAGGGCATAAATGCCCAGGGGAAAGAGGCTGTGGTTGGGCAGCACCCGTACCAGGCTGCCGTCCGTCAGGCCGCTGATGGCCGAGTACACCGGCAGCACGCCCACGCCGAGCCCCGCCTTGATGGCTTCGGTCAGGGCATCGGCGGTGTTCACCTGGAAGGGCGTCTGGTTGATGCTGACCATTTCCTGGCCGTCCGGCCCCTCGAACAGCCATTTGTCCAGGGACATCACGTTGTTCACCAGGCGCAGGCAGCGGTGCTTCGACAGCTCGGCGGGCTGGCGGGGCGCGCCGTGCTTCTCGATGTAGCCGGGCGAGGCGCAGAGCACGCTGTAGGTGGTGCCGAGCTGCTTGGAAATGAACCCCGAGTCCGGCAGTTCCTGGGCGATCACCACCGAGATGTCGTAACCCTCTTCGAGGATGTCGGTGGTGCGGTTGGCCAGGGTCAGGTCGAAGCTCACGTCCGGGTACTTCTCGCTGTACGCGGCAATGGCCTTGATCAGGTAGTGCTGGCCGATGCCGGTCATGGCATGCACCTTGAGATTGCCCACTGGCCGTGCATGGGCCTCGCTGGCCTCGGCCTCGGCTTCTTCGATATAGCCAAGGATCTGCTCGCAGCGCAGCAGGTAGCGCTGGCCGGCTTCGGTCAGGGCGATGCGGCGGGTGGTGCGGTGCAGCAGACGGGTGCGCAGATGGGTTTCGAGGGTCGCTACCGCGCGGGAGATGTAGGAGGTGGTGAGGTCCATGCGCTGGGCAGCGGCGGTGAAGCTGCCGGTTTCCGCCACGCAGACGAAGGCGCGCATGTTGAAAAGGATGTCCATGTAGGGTCCTGGCCCAGGATCGGGGTGCGAATTCTGTCACGAAGCATGCCGGTGGATTATGGCTGATTCAGTCAATAATCCTTTATCTATCCGTCGCCTTATTCTTCGCCCTGCCCATCTCTAGAATCATTGCCGTTCCAGGCATCAGCCCTGGTTATCCAGCAATCAGGATATGCCGCAGTGCACCGCAATCCTTGGCCTGGCGTCGCCCGTGCCAGTCTGTTCGCCGTCGTTTCGCTCCTTTCCGCATGTATCGATAGTCAGGGTCTGGCCCCCCAGGCCGAGCGCCTGGACGCCAGTCGCCTGGACCCCGGTTCGGCCATTCGCCGCGCCGAGCGCGATGCCGCCTGGCCCAGCGCCCAGTGGTGGCGCGCCTATGGCGACCCGCAGCTGGATGCCTGGATGGAACAGGCGCTGGCCGGCAGTCCCAGCCTGGCCATGGCCGCCGCCCGTGTACGCCGGGCCCGCGCCCTGGCCGGGGTGGTGGAGTCGGCCGAGCAGCCCCAGGTCAACCTCGATGCCAACCTGCAGCGCAAGCGCTGGCCCGACGATTACTTCTACGGCCCCGGCGAACTTGGCCGCACCACCAGCTGGAACAACACCAGCCTGCTGGGCTTTTCCTACGACCTCGATCTCTGGGGACGTGAGCGCAGCCGCAGCCACCAGGCCCTGGACCAGGCCCGCGTAGCCGTGGCCGAGGCGCGCCTGGCGGCCCTGGAGCTGCAGGGCAACCTGGTGCGCAGCTATATCCGGCTGGCGCTGTTGCACGCGGAGATGGATGTCGCCCGGGCCAATCTTTCCCAGCAGGAACAGGTCCTTCACCTGGCCGAGCGTCGTTTGCGCGACGGCATCGGTACGCGGCTGGAGGTCAGCCGCGCCGAAGCGCCCCTGCCGGAAAGCCATCGGCAGATCGACGCTCTGGACGAGTCCATCGCCCTGACCCGTAACCAGCTCGCCGCCTTGGCCGGCAAGGGACCGGGGGAGGGTGAACGCCTGCAGCGACCCGCGCTCGATCTGCAGAACCTGCCTGGTCTGCCAGCGCAATTGCCGCTGGAGCTGCTCGGGCGTCGGCCGGACCTGGTGGCCAGGCGCTGGCAGGTGGCGGCGCAGGCGCGTGGTATCGAAGTCGCCAAAGCGGGCTTCTATCCCAACGTCAACCTGTTGGGCGGCGTCGGCTCCAACGCTACCCAGGGCGGCGTGCTGGATTTCCTGCGCTACGACAAGCTGACCTACAACCTCGGCCCGGCCATCAGCCTGCCGATTTTCGATGGTGGCTTGCGCCGGGGCGAGCTCGGCGCTGCCGCTGCCGAATACGACCTGGCAGTGGAGCAGTACAACCAGACACTGGTCGCGGCACTGCAACAGGTGGCCGATGCCCTGGTGCGCATCAAATCATTGCATCAGCAGCAGGAGTTGGCCGCCGAAGCGGTGGCCGCCGCGCAGAAGACCTGTGACCTCGCCTTGCTGGCCCAGCAACGCGGCCTGACCGGCTTCGACGCGGTGCTGGAAACCCAGCCCGTACTGTTCCAGCGCCAGCTCCAGCAACAGCAGGTTCGTGCGGCACTGCTCGGCGCCCAGGCGGACCTCTTGCTGGCCCTCGGTGGTGGCGTGTTGCCCGAGCCGGGCGGCCCTTCCGATGCCGGCCTGGCACCGCAGGAACCGCGCCTGCGCTTTCTCCCGAAGTCCTGAGATCCCTTCATGGTTCAAACCCTCAACCGCGCACTGGCTGACTGGGCGCGCAGTGATGGCCTGACCTGGGCCTTCATCTTCAAGGCCCTGCTCACCGCCTTCCTCGCACTCTGGCTGGCCTATCGCCTGGAACTGCCACAGCCGGGCACCGTGCTGGTGACCGTGTTCATCGTCATGCAGCCGCAGAGCGGGCAGGTCCTGGCCAAGAGCTTCTACCGCATCATCGGCACCCTGCTGGGGCTGACGGTAATGGTGGTGCTGATCGCCCTGTTCAACCAGGAACGGGTGCTGTTCATGCTTTGCCTGGCGATCTGGATCGGCCTGTGTACCGCCGGCGCCGCGCGCTATCGCGACTTCCGCGGCTATGCCTGCGTGCTGGCCGGCTACACGGCGGTGATGATCGGCCTGCCGGCCACGACTCACCCCGATGATGCCTTCATGCTCGCGCTCTGGCGGGTGCTGGAAATCAGCCTGGGCATTCTCTGCACCGGCCTGGTCAATGGCCTGATCCTGCCGCAGACCACCAGTGCCGACCTGCGCAACACCCTGCACGGACGCTTCCGCGACTTCGCCGCCTTTGCCTGCGAAGGGCTGGCTGGCGGCCTGGATACCGCGCGCTTCGACGCCAGCACTGCGCGCTTCGCCGCCGCCGCGGTGAGTCTGGAGAACATGCGCAGCGCCACCGCCTTCGAAGATCCGCACATGCGCATGCGCAGCGGGCGTCTGGCGCGGCTGAACAACGAGTTCATGGTGCTCTCCACCCGTTTCCACGCCCTGCACCAGTTGCTGCAGCGACTGGTGGTAGGAGCGAGCTCTGCTGGCGAAAGCTCGGAGTCGGCGGCGTTCGCCAGCAGAGCTGGCTCCTACGATAGTCCGGAGGAGGGCGGCGCGGTTCTGCAGGCCCTGCAGCCGTGCCTGGCCGAGGTGTCCGGCCTGCTCGCGCCCCTGCGTGACCGCCTCAGCAGCGAAGCCGATGCCGCGCAGCTGGTCATCCGCCTGGAGGCCTGCAAGCAGGAGCTGATGCAGCTGATCCGCAGCGGTCGGGCACAGCTCGCCATGCAACACCCCAGCGAAGCCCAGAGCCTGGACTACGACACTGCCGCCGAACTGCTCTATCGCTTCGCCGACGACCTGCACAACTACGCCCAGACCCACGCATCCCTGCTGGACGACCACCACGCCCGCGAGCAGTGGAAGGAGAACTTCCGCCCCCGCGCCAATGCCGTGGCCGCCGCCGTGGCGGGGGTGCGCAGCAGCCTGCTGATCCTGCTGCTCAGTGTGTTCTGGATGGCCACCGCCTGGCCCAGTGGCGGGACCTTCGCCATGACCATCGGCATGGTTTCGGCCCTGGCGTCGTCCTCGTCCAATCCCCGGCGCCTGTCATTGCAGATCACCCTGGGCGCTTCCGCCGGTGCCTGCCTCGGCATCTTCATGACCTTCCGCGTGTTGCCCGTAATCGACGGCTTCGCGCTGCTCTGCTGTGCACTGGCGCCTGTGGTAGCCCTGGGCGCCTGGATGCTCGCGCGGCCGCAATTGGCCGGTGCCGGCCTGGGAATGCTGGTGTGGTTCGCCATGACCTCCATGCCGGCCAACCAGACCCTGTTCGATCCCCATCGGGTGCTCAACGAGTACCTCGCCTCGGTGCTGTCCATGGCGCTGGCCACCGCGGCGGCTGCGGTGCTGCTGCCGCCCAACCGGCCCTGGCTCTGGCGCCGCCTGGAACATGACCTGCGCATGTGCGTGGTACGCACGGTGAGCGGCCGGATGAAGGGGCTGGTCTCCGGCTTCGAAAGCGGTACCCGCGACCTGCTGAACCAGGCCTACCTGTATTCCGTCGGCCGTCCGGATGTGCAGCGCCAGCTGTTGCGCTGGATGTTCCTGGTGCAGGAAGTGGGGCATGCGGTGATCGAGCTGCGCCTGGAGCAGGCGCGCCTGCCGGCGCTGTCCTGCTACGCCGAGTCCATGCCCTGGCGCAATGCCATCCGCGCCATGGGGCGTGCGCTGGTGCGGCTGTTCATCCAGCCTTCGGAAGCCAACCGCCAGCGCGCCCTGGCCGCCGTGGAACAGGCCATCGACAGCGTTCGCACTACCGCCGAGCCCTGCGCACCGCAGTTCGAGACATCCCCGCTGCGCAGGCTGCAGAGCTACCTGCACTTCATCCGCACATCCCTGCTGGACCCGCAGATCCCGCTGGCCGGCGACGCCGTGCCGGTACGCCTGCAAGGAGCCGCCCATGCCGCGTGAAATCGTCCTGCACGGTGTCTATATGCCGAGCCTGACCCTGCTGTTCCTGATGGCTTTCCTGCTTGGCTGGGGGCTGGACCGCCTGTTCGCCTGGTGCGGCCTGTACCGCCACGCCTGGCACCCGGCGCTGCTGCGCGTCGGCCTGTTCACCTGCCTGTACTGCGCCCTGGCGCTGACCATCTACCGTTGAGGCCCCCATGTCCCTGAAACGCATCATCAGTGTTGGCGCGACCCTGCTCATCCTCACCCTGGCGGTCGTGCTGGTGCGCAGTCTCTGGCTGCATTACATGGAGTCCCCCTGGACCCGCGACGGTCGCGTGCGCGCCGACGTGATCAACATCGCCCCGGACGTGGCCGGGCTGGTGGCCGATGTGATGGTGCGGGACAACCAGAAGGTGGAAGCCGGGGACCTGCTGCTGCGCATCGACCCCGAGCACTACCGGGTGGCGGTGAAACAGGCCGAAGCCCTGGTGGCGGCGCGCAAGGCCGCACTGGACATGCGCAAGGTGAATGCCGATCGGCGTGCCGACATGGACGACCTGGTGGTCTCCCGCGAGAGCCGCGAGGATGCCGGTCACCTGGCCGATTCCGCCCTGGCTGAATACCAGGAGGCGGTCGCCGCCCTGGATGCCGCGAAACTCAACCTGTCCCGCACCGAAGTCCGCGCGCCGGTGTCCGGCCACATCACCAACCTCAACGTCTACAAGGGCGACTTCGCCGAACGCGGCGAGGCGAGCATGGCGCTGGTGGATGACCGCTCCTTCTACGTCAACGGCTACTTCGAGGAAACGCGCCTGCCACGCATCGGTGTGGGCGACCGTGCCGAGCTGCGCCTGATGAGCGGCCAGCGCCTCACCGGCCATGTGGACAGCATCGCTCGCGGCATCTACGACCGCGACAACCCGGAAAGCCGCGAGCTGATCGCTGACGTGAACCCCACCTTCAACTGGGTGCGTCTGGCCCAGCGAGTACCTGTGCGCATCCATCTGGACGAGGTACCGGAAGGCGTGCTGCTGGCCGCCGGCATGACCTGCACCGTGGTGATCGGCGAAGCGGGCCGGGAACCGGATACTTCGGGCCTGCTCAACCGATTGTTGTTCGCCCAGTAAATAGTCCTTGTTGTATCTGGCGCTGTTTGCAGAGTTACTCCCGCAATAAAATAGTCCCGCCTCCCACGACGAGGCGCTTGCTACCGTAAACAGCATCGAAAGGTGTTGCGCTGTACCTTCGACCAGTTCGTGGAGAGCTGGTCGAAGTTCTAACTTCCAAGCACTCGGAAAACTATCCAATGAAAGCTCTCGCCTTGCTGGCACTTGTCGGCATGTCTGCCTTCGCCTTTGCCGAAGAATCGGTGGAAGCGGCTGATGCCGAGGAACCTGTTGTCGAGCGGTACCACTATGGAATGAAACTTGATATCGCCAGGGTCATTTCCCGCAGTGAAATTCCCAATGTCTGTGGCGTAGTTCCGGCCTATATGACTTACGTAGATCACCAGGGCAAAGTTCATCGCCTGGAATATGTTGTTTTCGGCCAGGGTTGCAGTAACGGCTGATATATATGTGAAGTTGTTTTAAACGCCCGGCCTGAAGAGTCGGGCGTTGTCGTTTCAGGCCAGATGCCGATGCACTGGCTGCAGAAGACCGGGCATCGCCCGATCCGGCTGATTGAGGACTCCATCACGCGCATCTACGGCCCCGGCTTCCGCGATGAAAACCGGCCCAAGGCCAACTGCAGAGCGCATCCTGCGAAACATCGACAGCATCATCGGTTGCTTCTCGTACTACGTGGCGCCGATCAGGTGTGGACTGGTCGACAGGTTCGCCCACAGGACCTTGGGCGGGTCATGTTTTTTTCGTTAAACTCTTCACGAATAACCCCTGACCTGCCCGATCATGCCAAGTCCAAGACCTTCCCTGACCCTGACCCTGCTCCAGGCCCGTGAAGCGGCCATGAGCTTCTTCCGCCCGCTGCTCAACCAGCACGACCTGACCGAGCAGCAATGGCGGGTGATTCGCCTGCTGCGCCAGCACGGCGAGTTGGAGAGTTACCAACTGGCGGAGCTCGCCTGCATCCTCAAGCCGAGCATGACCGGCGTGCTGTCGCGCCTGGAGCGCGATGGCGTCGTGGTGCGCCGCAAGGCGCCGCAGGACCAGCGCCGCGTGCTGGTTAACCTGACTGAAAAGGGCCATCAGTGCTTCCTTTCCATGAGCGAGGGCATGGAAGCCAACTACCAGAAGATCCAGGAGCAGTTCGGCGAGGACAAGCTCAAGCAATTGATCGAGCTGCTCAACGAGCTGAAGCAGATCAAGCCCTGATCGCACCCGTCTTGCAGGAGCGAGCTTGCTCGCGGAATCGACTTCTCCCCACATGCTTCGCCATCGGGCTGGCTCCTGCAGAAATGCCATGAAAAGTGCAATCAAGACTCCGTAACGTCCATTCTTGGGGGGATGCCCCCGTCCCATAATCGCCCTGCACCCACTTGGGGTATCCGCTTCAGGCTCTGGCTTCCCGCGGCATTATCTGTTGCAGCGAGCTACCAGCCTGGCCTTTTCCAAGTACTAACAATAAGCAGGGCCTCGACATGAAAAAGCCAAACCACCTTCTCGACGACCTGAAGGCCATCCTCCCGGCCATTGCTGCCAATGCCTCGCAAGCCGAGCAAATCCGCCAGGTGCCGGAGCAGAACATCGCCCTGCTCAAGGGCATCGGCCTGCATCGCGCGCTGCAACCGAAGAAGTTCGGCGGCATGGAGATTTCCCTGCCCGAGTTCGCCGATTGTGTCGTCGCCCTGGCCGGCGCTTGTGCCAGCACCGCCTGGGCGTTCAGCTTGCTGTGCACCCACAGTCATCAGCTAGCGATGTTCTCGGCACGTCTGCAGGAAGAGGTCTGGGGTGAGAACCCGGACGCCACCGCCAGCAGTTCCATCGCGCCCTTCGGCAAGGTGGAAGAAGTGGAAGGCGGGGTAATCTTCAACGGCGAGATGGGCTGGAGCAGTGGCAGCGACCATGCCGAATGGGCCATCGTCGGCTGCCGTCGGAAGAACGCCGAAGGTGAGCTTGTCTATTGCTTTGCTGTGCTGCCGCGCAGCGACTACGAAATCCGCGACGACTGGTACGCGGCCGGCATGAAGGGCAGCGGCACCAAGACCCTGATCATCAAGGACGCCTTCGTCCCCAACCACCGCATCCAGGCGGCCAAGGACATGATGGAAGGCAAGTCCGCCGGATTCGGCCTGTACCCGGACAGCAAGATCTTCTACGCACCTTACCGCCCGTACTTCGCCAGCGGTTTCGCCGCCATAAGCCTGGGCATCGCCGAGCGCATGCTTGAAGCCTTCAAGGAGAAGACAAAGAACCGCGTGCGCGCCTACACCGGTGTCAGCGTCGGCACCGCCACCCCGGCGCTGATGCGCCTGGCCGAATCCACCCACCAGGTGGCCGCCGCCCGCGCCTTCCTCGAGAAGACCTGGCAGGAGCACGCCGAGCACGGCGAACGCCACCAGTACCCCAGCCGCGAAACCCTGGCTTTCTGGCGCACCAACCAGGCCTATGCAGTGAAGATGTGCATCCAGGCGGTGGACCGCCTGTTCGAAGCCGCCGGCGGCACCGCCTGGTTCGAGAACAACGAGATGCAGCGGCTGTTCCGCGATTCCCACATGACCGGCGCCCATGCCTATACCGACTACGACGTCTGCGCGCAGATTCTCGGGCGCGAGCTGATGGGCCTGGAGCCCGACCCGAGCATGGTGTAACGCCTGCATCCCTCACCTGCGTGCCGGGCGGCTCCGCGCCGCCCCTATTGAATGATCGCGCGGCCGTCCCACGAGGCGGCCGCCAGGAGCTGCGCCATGTCCTCTCAAGAAACTCTCTTCGATTCCCGCGCCTTCCGCCGTGCCCTGGGCAATTTCGCCACTGGCGTCACCATAGCCACCGCCACAGCGCCCGATGGCTCCCGTGCGGGCGTCACCGCCAACAGCTTCAACTCGGTCTCCCTGGAGCCGCCGCTGATCCTCTGGAGCATTGACAAGCGTTCCAGCAGCCTGGCGGTGTTCCAGCAGGCCAGCCACTTCGCGGTGAACATCCTCGCTGCCGACCAGATCGACCTCTCCAATCAGTTCGCCCGCCCGCGCGACGACAAGTTCGAGGGGGTGAGTTACGAGCCCGGTATCGGCGGTGCGCCGCTGTTCCCCGACTGCGCGGCGCGTTTCCAGTGCGAGATGCACCAGCAGGTGGATGGCGGCGACCACGTGATACTGATCGGCAAGGTGCTGGCCTTCGACGATCTTGGCCGCTCGCCGCTGCTCTATCACCAGGGCGTCTATTCCATGGTCCTGCCGCATACCCGCATGACCCGGAAAGCCGAAGACCAGCCGGCCTCCAGCGCCTTCCAGGGGCGCTTGGCGCACAACCTCTACTACCTGATGACTCAGGCGGTACGTGGCTACCAGGCCGACTACCAGCCCAGGCAGCTTTCCACCGGCCTGCGCACCAGCGAAGCGCGCATGCTGATGGTGCTGGAGAACGATGCGGGCCTTGGCCTGTGCGATCTGCAACGTGAGGTAGCGATGCCCATGCGTGAAATCGAGGAGGCCGTGGCCATCCTCAAACGCAAGGGCATGGTGGCCGATGTGGACGATCGCTACGTGCTGACGCCCGCTGGCGTGGAACGGGCTGACGCGCTCTGGCGCATTGCTCGAGAACAGCAGGAGAAGGTGTTCGCTCAGTTTGGTGAGGAGCAGGTGGAAACCTTCAAGCAGATGCTCAAGGCGGTGATTGCATTGGGCTGAACCGCCCGAGCAGCCATGGGAATGGCGCCCCGGTGGCGCTGTTCCGGTTCTTTGCGAGACTGCGGATGCAAAAAACCGGCCCGAGGGCCGGTTTCTTCCATTGCCTGCGGCAATCAATAGACCCCGCCACTGCCATTCACCGGAGCGGCCGTGCCCTTGAACGCGCCTGCCAGGCTCTGCAGGCCACGCATCAGCACCGTGGTATCCACCCCCACCGCGACGAAGGCCGCGCCCAGTTCGATGTAGCGACGCGCCAAGGCCTGGTCGGCGGAGAGGATGCCGGCGGCCTTGCCGGCTGATCGGATGCGAACAATGGCATCTTCGATGGCAGTCTGGACTTCCGGATGCCCAGGATTGCCGCGATGGCCCATCGCGGCGGAGAGGTCGGCCGGCCCGATGAATACGCCGTCGACACCTTCTACGCCGGCAATCGCGTCCAGGTTGGCCAGGCCTTCGAGGTTTTCGATCTGCACCAGCAGGCACATTTGCTCGTCAGCCTGGTCGAGGTAGCCGGGGATGCTGTTCCAGCGCGAGGCGCGGGCCAGGGCGCTGCCGACGCCGCGGATACCGAAGGGCGGATAGCGAATGGCGCGTACCAGTTCGGCGGCCTGCTTGGCAGATTCCACCATGGGCACCAGCAGGGTCTGGGCACCGATGTCCAGCAGTTGCTTGATCAGCACCGCGTCGCCAATGGGTGGGCGGATGATCGGCTGGGACGGGTAAGGCGCGATGGCCTGAAGCTGGGCCAGCAGGGTGCGCAGATCGTTGGGCGCATGCTCGCCGTCGAGCAGCAGCCAGTCGAAGCCCGCATTGGCCGCCAGCTCTGCGCAGTAGGCATCGGCAAGACCGAGCCAGAGGCCAATCTGCGGCTGGCCGGAGTGGAGGCGGGCCTTGAACGTGTTGATGGGCAGGTCCATGGAGGACTCCTTGGCAGGCATTGAATATAGGAGCCAGCGCTGCTGGCCAAACGCTTCGCAAGCAAGCTCGCTCCTACAGGGGCGCGTCAGACGAAACGGCAGGCAATGGAGCCCAACTGGTCGTAGTCGACGTGGAAGGTGTCGCCGGGGGCGGCCGCCACCGGGCGGGTGAAGGAGCCTCCGAGAATGATCTGGCCGGCTTCCAGGGTGACGTCGTAGGGCGCCAGCTTGTTGGCCAGCCAGGCCACGCCCTTGGCCGGGTGGTTGAGTACCGCGGCGGAGACGCCGGATTCCTCGATCACGCCATTGCGGTAGAGGATGGCCGGTACGCGCCGCAGATCGATCTCGGTGGGGCGCACGGCACGGCCACCCATCACCACGCCGGCGTTGGCGGCGTTGTCGGAGATGGTGTCGAAGACCTTGCGGGTGACCTTGGTGTCCGGGTCCACCTGCTGGATGCGCGCATCGATGATCTCCAGTGCCGGGATCACCCATTCCGTTGCGTCCAGCACGTCGAAGATCGTGCAGTTCGGGCCGCGCAGGGGCTTGCCGAGAATAAAGGCCAACTCCACTTCCACGCGCGGGACGATGAATCGGTCGAAAGGAATATCACTGCCTTCATCGAACAGCATGTTGTCCAGCAGCGCGCCGTAATCCGGCTCGGTGATGTTGGACGACACCTGCATGGCGCGGGAGGTCAGGCCGATCTTGTGGCCGACCAGCTTGCGGCCGTCACGGATCTTCCGGGCGACCCAGGCACGCTGGATGGCGTAGGCGTCGTCGATGGTGATCTCTGGATGATCCAGGGAGAACTGGCGCACTTGCTCGCGGGAACGCTCGGCGGCGTCGAGGCGGGCGGCGGCTTGCTGGATGATGCTGGCGTCGAGCATGGAAACCTCAGGAATGCTTCGTGAACAGGGGGTGCAGGCTGCTGTGCTTGGCATCGAAGACCTGGCCGGGGCTTTCGTCGATCTGCAACGTGATGCCGATTGGACGCTGCTCCAGCAGACTATCGAGGCGGCTGCGCAGCACCGTCAGCAGGCTGTCGCCCACCTGCTTGTGCACCGCCGGGCTGCGCCCGGCACCCATGCGCAGGTTGGCGTAGAGGAAGCCGTAATCACCCTTGCCGTCGGCCACGGCGGAGTGGGCCGCCGGGTAGGCCAGCACGCGGGTGCCGCCGGTGGGGAACACCTGGCGGCCGGTTTCGTCGCGCTGTTCCAGCATGCAGTCGGCCAGGGCGCGGCACAGGCCGCCGATGTCCGCTTCGCGTTCCAGGTCGGAGGTGTAGAGCAGGACCAGATGGGGCATTTCGCTGCTCCTTCTACAGCCGACTGGTGGAGGTGACGCCGGCCGGGTTCGAGGCCTGGGCAGCGGGAATGGCGGAACCGTCCTGCGGGGTGACCGGGAACACGGCGTTGATCTGGCCGGTGCCCGAGGAGCCGAAGTAGGGCGTGATGACTTCGGCCTTGCCGTCGTACTTCGACCAGCCCAGGGCACCCAGCAGCATCGCGGTGTCGTGCATGAAGCCTTCGCCGTGGCCCTTCACCGCGTATTCCGGGAGCATGGTGCAGAAGTCGTCCCACTCGCCGTCTTCCCACATCTGCACGACCCGGTTATCGAGGATTTCCAGGAAGGGACTCCACACCCTGGTGGCGAAATCCGGCGCCTGCCCGTTCTGGGCGAAACGGTGGGACAGCGAGCCGCTGGCGAGGAAGGCCACAGTGCCGTCGTAGTGCTCTTCCACGGCCTTGCGCATGGCCCAGCCGAGGCGGGCGCTGTCGTTCAGGTAATGGGAAGTGCACAGCGCCGAGACCGAGATCACCTTGAAGTGCTGGTCGGCGTTCATGTAGCGCATGGGCACCAGGGTGCCGTATTCCGGGCCAAGGGTGGTGGCGTCATGGGCCATGGTTTCCACGCCATAGCGGTTGCACACCTCAGACAGCAGGCGACCCAGTTCCGGGTTGCCGGGGAACTCGTACTCCATGTTGCTGATGAAGTGCGGCAGTTCGTTGCTGGTGTAGAGCCCCTGGAAATGCGGACCGCAGTTGATGTGGTAGTTGGCGTTGACCAGCCAGTGGGTGTCGAACACCACGATGGTGTCGACGTTCAGCTCACGGCAGCGGCGGCCGATTTCGATGTGTCCGTCGATGGCGGCCTGACGGAAGCCCTGGCGAGGGCCCGGCAGCTCGGACAGGTACATGGACGGGACGTGGGTGATCTTGGCAGCCAGAGCAAGTTTGCCCATGACGGTTCTCCTAGCGGCGGGCGCCCGCTCTCAAGGGGCGTCCTGGTTGTTGTGGTGTTTGCACGCCAGCGAAAGTGGCCGCTCGCGCAGGGCTTGCCTGCGCAGCGGCTCTATGCGGACGAGCCTTACACGCCCCAACGCGGGATGTGGTGGCTGCCCATGGAAATGCACACGTTCTTGATCTCGGCGAACACCTCGAAGCTGTACTGGCCGCCCTCGCGGCCGGTGCCCGAGCCCTTCACGCCGCCGAACGGCTGGCGCAGGTCGCGCACGTTCTGGCTATTGATGAAGACCATGCCAGCCTCGATGCCGCGGGCCAAGCGGTGAGCCTTGCCGATGTCCTGGGTCCAGATGTACGAGGCCAGGCCGTATTCGGTGTCATTGGCCAGGCGCAGGGCTTCAGCCTCGTCCTTGAACTTCATCAGGCAGACCACCGGGCCGAAGATTTCCTCCTGGGCGATGCGCATGCGGTTGTCGACGTCGGCGAATACCGTCGGCTGGATGAACTGGCCACGGGCAAGGTGCGCCGGCAGGTTTGCCGGACGCTCCAGGCCGCCGGCCAGCAGGGTGGCGCCTTCCTCGATGCCGATGCGGATGTAGCCGGTGACCTTGTCGTAGTGGGCCTGGGTGATCATCGAGCCGACCTGGGTTTTCGGGTCCTGCGGATCACCGACGATCAGGCGTTTGGCACGGGCGGCGAACTCGGCGACGAACTGGTCGTAGACGCTTTCCTGGATGAAGATCCGCGAACCTGCGGTGCAGCGCTCGCCGTTCAGGGAGAAGATGGTGAACAGCGCAGCATCGAGGGCGCGGTCCAGATCGGCGTCGTCGAAGATCAGCACCGGCGACTTGCCGCCCAGCTCCATGGAGTACTTCTTCAGGCCGGCGGTCTGCATGATCTTGCGGCCGGTGGCGGTGCCGCCGGTGAAGGAGATGGCGCGCACGTCCGGGTGGCGCACCAAGGCGTCGCCAGCGGTGGCGCCGTAACCCTGCACCACGTTCAGCACGCCTTTGGGAATGCCGGCTTCCAGGGCCAGGCGGCCCAGTTCGTTGGCGGTCAGCGGCGACAGCTCGCTCATCTTCAGTACCGCGGTGTTGCCCAGCGCCAGGCACGGCGCGGTCTTCCAGGTGGCGGTCATGAACGGCACGTTCCACGGCGAAACCAAGCCACAGACACCCACCGGTTGGTACAGGGTGTAGTTGAGCATCTGGTCGTCCACCGGGTAGCTGTGGCCGTCCATGCGGGTGCAGACCTCGGCGAAGAACTCGAAGTTGTGCGAGGCGCGGGGGATCAGCACGTTCTTGGTTTGGTGGATCGGCAGGCCGGTGTCCAGGGTTTCCAGCTCGGCCAGGTGCGGTACGTTCTGATCGATCAGTTCACCCAGCTTGCGCATCAGCTTGGCGCGCTCCTTGGCCGGGGTATTGGCCCACTTGGGGAAGGCGTCCTTGGCGGCGGCCACGGCGGCGGCGATTTCCTCGGCGCCACCGCTGGCAACTTCACCGATGGCGTCCATGGTGGCCGGGTTGTAGTTGACGAAAACCTCTTGGCTTTCGACTTCCTGGCCGTTGATCCAGTGCTTGATCATGCGGTTCTTACCTCTTGTTGCTTGCGGGCGAAGAAGGCCTCTTCGCTGACGATGCGGTTGACCAGGCGGCCTACGCCTTCCACTTCCACCACCACTTCATCGCCCGGCACCACGTCGGCCAGGCCCTCCGGCGTGCCGGTGGCGATCATGTCGCCCGGCTGCAGGGTCATGAAGCTGGAGAAGTATTCGATCAGGTAGGGGATGTCGAAGATCATGTCCGCGGTGGTGCCTTCCTGCTTCAGCTCGCCGTTCACCCAGGTGCGCAGCTTCAGCTTCATCGGGTCGGCCACATCGGCGGCGTCGACGATCCAGGGGCCGACCGGGGTGGTGGCGTCGCGGTTCTTCACCCGCAGGTTGGGCCGGTAGTAGTTCTCGAGAAAATCGCGGATGGCGTAGTCGTTGCAGACGGTGTAGCCGGCCAGGTAGGCGAGGGCGTCTTCGCGTTTCACGTTGCGCGCCGGCTTGCCGATCACTGCCACCAGCTCGCACTCGTAGTGCATGTAGGCGACGTTGTCGGGGCGCCAGGTGACCTGGTTGTGGCCGGTGTAGGTGCCCGGCGACTTGATGAAGGCCAGCGGTTCGGTAGGCGCCTTGAAGGCCAGCTCGGCGGCGTGGTCGGCGTAGTTCAGCCCCAGGGCGAACATGCTGCCGGTGGCGGGCGGCAGCCACTGGACCTGGTCTTCGGCCAGCAGGCGGCCATCGGCGAGGCGGACGGCGTTGCCTTCTTCCACGGTCACGGCGTGGACGTCGCCCTGGTAACGGATGCGTGCGTGTTTCATCTCGGGCTCCTTATTCCGCAACCACGGTGTTGGCGAGGCGGCCGAGGCCACTGATCTCTACTTCCACCAGGTCGCCCGGCAGCACGTCGACGCGGCCTTCCGGGGTGCCGGTGATCAGCACGTCGCCCTCGTGCAGGGTCATGAATTCGCTGATCTCCTCGATCAGCTGGGGGATGCCGCGCACCA
Organism: Metapseudomonas phytobenefica; assembly: GCF_043392685.1. Classification (NCBI taxonomy): domain Bacteria; kingdom Pseudomonadati; phylum Pseudomonadota; class Gammaproteobacteria; order Pseudomonadales; family Pseudomonadaceae; genus Metapseudomonas; species Metapseudomonas phytobenefica. Next base: position 43,425 of record NZ_JBHZGM010000002.1, read on the forward strand.
GGTTGGCGGTGCTGTTCTCCTGGCGCAGCTCGCCGTTGACGAAGAGCTTGAGAGTCAGCGCGTGCGGGTCCTGCACATCGGCGGCGGGGACGAATTCCGGGCCGAGGGGGCAGAAGCCGTCGCGGCATTTGGCTTTCACCGCCGGGCGGTAATAGCTCTCTTCCGGCAGGCTGAATTCGTTGACGATCACGTAGCCGGCCACATGGTCAAGGGCGTCAGCAGCGCTGACGCAGCTGGCGCTCTTGCCGATCACCACGCCCAGGGCCGGACCCGGCTGCAGGCGCTCGACGCCTTGCGGGAAGACCACCGGCTGGCCATGGCCATTGCGGGTGTTGGGGGTCTTGATGAACAGCACCGGCTTGACCGGCGGCTTCTGGTAGGGCGGCTGCTGGAATTCCTCCAGGCGGCTTTCCAGCAGGCCTCGATAGTTCAGCGCAACGCCGAACAAGGTGCCGGTGGCGACTTGGTCGAGTGCTGGGCGCATGGTCGTCTCCTGTGAATAAAAAGCGGGTGGTGTCATGACCGGACCATCACCCGTAACGAGGATTTCGTTAATGTATTAACGTTATATTTAACATGTTAACTATCGTCAAGCCTTGCGTCCTGCCACTTCGTCATCGAAGGTGTGCGAAGGAAGCGGAGAAAGGTCGCCATGCCGGAGCGCCAGCCCATACCCAACATCAACATCGGCCAGGTCTACGACCAGCGGTACGCCGATGCCGAAGTGCACTACGAGGCTCTTGGCAAGCTCGCGGACTTCTTCGGCCGCAATATGCCGGTTCATCGTCATGACCGATTCTTCCAGGTGCATTACGTGAAGAGCGGCGCGGTGAGGGTCTATCTCGACGAGCAGCAGTACCGCCAGGAGGGGCCGTTGTTCTTCCTCACTCCGCCCACCATTCCCCATGCCTTCGTCACCGAGCAGGATGCTGATGGCCATGTGCTCACGGTGCGCCAGCAGCTGGTCTGGTCCTTGCTGGAGGCGGGGCAGGGCCTGGCCGATGGGCAGCAGGTATCGCCGGTGTGTGTGGCTTTCGCCGAACTGGGGGAGGAACTGCGCGAGGAGGTTCGGCGCCTGGACCTGTTGTTCGACCAGTTGCGCAGCGAATCCGCCGCCAATCGGCCGGGGCGCGAGGAAGCACTTTCGGCGCTGACCCGCCTGATCTTCATCAGCCTGCTGCGCCTGTCGGCCCGTTCGCTGAAGGCCCAGCCGGCGCGACATGAGGACCTGCAGGTGTTCCACCGCTTCAATGGCCTGATCGAGCAGCACTACCGTGAGCACTGGTCGCTGGCGCGATACGCCGGGCTGATGGGGGTGACCGAGGCGCGGCTCAACGACATCTGCCGACGCATCGCCGACCTGCCTTCCAAGCGCCTGATCCACGACCGGGTGATGCAGGAAGCCAAACGTCTCCTGCTGTTCACCGGCAGCTCTGCCAACGAGATCTGCTACCTGCTGGGTTTCAAGGACCCCGCTTACTTCAGTCGCTTCTTTGCCCGCAATGCCGGTATGACCCCGGGCGAATATCGCCAGCGCAAGGCCGAAGACAAGGAAGAGGCCTGGCGCTGAGGGGCAGGTGGGTTCGGATTCATTTGCCCGAGCCAGCAGGTTGAAGCCGATCCCTGCACTCGTGTGGGTTCGAATTCATTCGAAAAAGGGCCGCGAAGCGGCCCCCCCAAAGCTGATCTGATGGTTACCATAGCGGCAGCGTGTACCCCAGGATGATGCGGTTCTCGTCGAGATCCTGGGTCAGGCCATCTCCAGAGCGGAAGGTGACGTTGCGCAGGCGGATGTTGAAGCCGCGCAGGCTTCCGTTCTGTACGACGTAGGCCAGATCAGTGTCGCGCTCCCACTCGCGGCCGTCGCGCACGGCGCCCTGTTCCACGCCATCGCCGCTGATGTAGCGGGTCATGAAGCTCAATCCCGGAATCCCCAGGCTGGCGAAGTCGTAGTCGTAGCGCACCTGCCAGGAGTCTTCCTCGGGCTTGGTGAAAGTGTTGAACGTGACGAGGTTGACCACGTAGGGATCGCCACCGGTAAGGAAGGGGAAGGCGCTGTCGCCAGACAGGTTCTGCCAGGCCACCGAAAAGCGTTGGGCGCCGGCGGTGAGGCTGAGCATGCCGTTGAAGTTGCGGTTATCCACACGGCCTGCCTTACCGGCGCCGCTGTCCCGGCTGTCGAAGTAGCGCAGGTCGCTCTTCAGGCTCATGCCCTCGCCCAGGGGCAGGGTATGCACCAGGCCGGCGAAGTGCTGGCGGTAGATGTCTTCCAGTTCCGAGGTGTAGGCGGTCAGGGCGAGGTTCTGGTTCGGCGTCCAGGTGCCTCCGGCGAAGTCGAAGTGGTCGCTGGTCTGGCCGGCAAAGCCGATGTCGTCGCGGCCGGAGGAATCCCGCGGGTTGGTTTCGGTGAGGCGTCCGGCGTTCAGGGTCAGGCCATCGAATTCCTGGCTGGTGAGCATGCCGCCGGTGAAGGTGGAGGGCAGCAGGCGGGTGTCGTTGTACATGGCCACTGGCAGGGTGGGCATCAGTGTGCCCAGGCGCAGGGTGCTCTTTGAGGCTCGCAGCTTGGCGGTCAGGCCCAGTTCACTGTAGTCGTCCACCGGCTCCTTGCCGGTGGGGCCGAAGGGCAGCAGGCCGGTGCCGCGGCGGTCGCGGCTGGAGTCCAGCTTGATCCCCATCTCTCCCAGGGCGTCCAGGCCGACGCCGATGGTGCCATCGGTGAATCCGGACTCGAAGCGGGCGATGAAGCCCTGCCCCCATTCGGCAGCCTTGGACTGGGGCGCCCCATCCTGGCGGAAGTCGCGGTTTATGTAGAAGTTGCGCAGTTCGAGGCTGGCTTTGCTGTCACTGGCGAAATCGGCCGAGGCGTTAGCGCTGCAGGTGAGCGCCAGCGCGACGGCGGCGTGGTGGGAAAGGGCGTGGAACGGATAGGGCCGTTGCATTGTTCTTATCTCCTTTTGGCCGTTGTATGGGCACCAGGCCGCTTCAGCGACCATCGGCGGAGCGGATTGTTAGCATTTTATTAACATTTTAACAATGTTGTTCATGGCTATTCCTACTGCGCATGCCTTTCCTTTTTCGCCCAAACGATTTTTCTGATTGAATTTAACTTGTTGAAATAAAAAGATTTATCTGTTCGATATGACAAATCTTCGACTGGCAAGGCAAACGGTCGGTGGTTGACAGGAGCGTTTTAAAGATTAATGTGTTAACGAGATGTTGAATGTGTTAATGAAATAGCCGCCGCCGATGCCGCATCGCGGGTTGGCAGGCACACATGAGTACAAGAACAACGAGGCTCACTACCCATGAAGATGCCCAAGCTCGCCGTCCTTTTCGCAGCCGCCTGTACTTCCGCCGCGGCCTTCGCGGAAACCACCTGGACCCTCAAGGTCGCTCACTTCCTTCCCGCCAATTCCAATGCCCAGCGCAACATCATCGAGCCCTGGTGCCAGCAGCTTGGCGAGGAATCCGCCGGACGCATCAAGTGCCAGCTCTATCCATCGATGCAGTTGGGAGGAACGCCAGCCAAGCTGGCTGACATGGTCCGCAACGGTGTCGCCGATATCGTCTGGACAGCCCCGGCCTATTCGGCGGGCAAGTTCCCCCGGATCGAAGCCATGGAGCTGCCGTTCATGCTTCCCCCCGGAGCAAGGGCGAGCAACCCGATCATCTGGCAGTACTACGAGCAGTTCGCCCGCGACGACTTCAAGGGCTACAAGGTGCTGTCGGTACACGGTGACGGCGGCATGGACATCCACACCCGCGGCAAGGGCGTGGCTACCCTGGAAGATCTGAAGAACCTCAAGCTGCGCGCTTCCAGCCGCACGGCCGCGAAGCTGGTCGAAGCCCTCGGCGCTACTCCAGTGAGCATGCCGCCGGCACAGATGACCGAATCCATCTCCAAGGGGGTTGTCGATGGCGCGCTGGCCTCCTGGGAGGTGGTGCCGCCGACCAAGCTGGATGAAGTCACCGATCGCCACTCGGCCATTCCTGCCGGTCAGCCGGCGTTCTCCTACACCGTGCTGGCGATGCTGATGAACGAGCGCAAGTTCAACAGCCTGCCCGAGGACCTGCGCGCAATCATCGAGCGCAACAGTGGCCCGGCCCTGAACGAGCGTTTTGCCGTCGCCTGGGACAAGGCCCTGGACGAAGCCCGCAACCGTACGCCGTCCGGGCAGATGGTCGCCATCAATGCGGCCGCCTACGGCGCCATGCGCCAGGCTGTGGCACCGGTGGCCGACGACTGGGCCGCTGCCGCCTCCGGGAAGGGGCTCGACGGCAAGGCGCTGCTGGAAGGTGCCCGGCAGCTCTCCAGCAGTGCCCGGTGATCGCTCATGAACGAGTCCCTGTCCTTCGAGTCCTCCCCCGCCGAGGGGGCGGGCCTGGCCAGCCGCGTGCTGCAGCGTACCGCCCAGGGATTGGCCCTGGGCGGTGGCTGCATCCTGCTGGCCCTGGTGGCCATGTCGCTGGTTTCCATCATTGGCCGCAAGCTGTTCGCCACGCCCATTCAGGGTGATATCGAGCTGATGGAGATCGGCGCGGCGGTTGCCATTGCGGCTTTCCTGCCGCTCTGCGAACTGCGGGGTCAGCACATCAAGGTGGATGCCTTCACCCTGAAGCTGCCGGTTCGGGTTCAGGCCTGGCTGGACGCGGGTGCCCACTTCCTGTGCCTGCTGGCTGCACTGGTGCTGGCCTGGCGCACCAGCCTGCAGGTACTGGAAAGCCGCGAATACGGCGAAGTTTCCACGCTGCTCTCGGTGCCTTTGTGGATACCGCTGCTGGGCATCGTGCCGAGCCTGCTGCTGCTGGCGGTCACCGCTGGCGCCCGAATCTGTCAATGTCTCGCCCGGGAGCAACGTCAATGAGTGGTCTCAGTCTCGGCCTGCTGGCGCTGGCCGCCACCTTCATCCTGCTGGTGCTTCGGGTGCACATCGGCCTGACCATGATGGTGGGCGGCGCCCTGTGCTTCCTCGCGGTGAACGATGGCGACTTCTCCGCTCTGTTGTTCAGCCTCAACAACCTGGCCTGGTCGCGCCTTTCCAACTACGACCTGGCGGTGATCCCGCTATTCGTGCTGATGGGCCAGTTCGCCACCCATGGCGGCCTCTCCAAGGCGATATTCCGTTGCGCTGCAGCCTTCGTCGGTCATCTGCGAGGCGGCATCGGCATGTCTGCCATCGGTGCCTGCGCCGGTTTCGGTGCCATCTGCGGCTCGTCTCTGGCCACCTCGGCCACCATGAGCCAGGTGGCGCTGCCGGAGCTGCGCCGGCACAACTATTCCGGACGCCTGGCCACCGCCACCGTGGCGGCGGGAGGCACCCTGGGTATCCTCATCCCGCCGTCGGTGCCGTTGATCATTTACGCGGTGCTGACCCAGGAATCCATTGCCAAGCTGTTCGTCGCCGCCGTGGTGCCGGGCTTGCTGGCGGCGGCGGGCTACCTGGTTGTCGTGCGCCTGATGGTAGCGCGGGAGCCGGAAGGCCATAGCCGCAGCGAACCGGCCAGTGCCGCCGAACGATTTTCGGCATTCCTCCAGGTGATGCCCGTACTGGGCGTATTCCTGGTGGTGATCGTCGGCATCTACGGCGGTTGGGCCAACCCCACCGAGGCGGCCTCCATCGGTGCCGCGGCCTGCGGGCTGCTGGCATTCTTCCAGGGCGGCATGCGGGGGGCCGGATTGCGCCAGAGCCTGCTGGGCACTGCCGAAACCACGGCGATGATCTTCCTCGTGCTGCTGGGGGCCGACCTGCTGAATTCCGGCCTGGCGCTGACCCAGATGCCCACCGAACTGGCCGAATGGGTAAAGCAGAGCGGACTTGCGCCGGTGATGGTGCTCTGCGCCATCCTGCTCCTGTACCTGTTGCTGGGCTGCGTAATGGATTCCCTGGCGATGATCCTGCTGACCATCCCGATCTTCTACCCGGTGATCATGGGCCTGGACTTCTACGGCCTCAGCGAAGTCCAGAAGTCTATCTGGTTCGGCATCCTTGCGCTGATGGTGGTGGAGATCGGCCTGATTCACCCGCCTTTGGGCATGAACCTGTTCATCGTCAACAAGGTGGCGCGCGACGTGCCCTACCTCGAAACCGCCAAGGGTGTGCTGCCTTTCCTTGCCTCTGACCTGGTGCGCATCGTCCTGCTGGTCGCCTTCCCGGGCATCTGCCTCTGGCTGCTGAGCCTGTGATCCTCGCGGGCCGCCCTGCGGCCCGTGCCTTTCCTGCCGTTGCGGAGTCCGTGATGACCCAGCTCTCCTCACAGACCGGCCGAGGCCTGATCGTTCTTCTGGCGGCCCTGGTGGCCTTTGCTCCCCTGTCCATCGACATGTACCTGCCCAGCCTGCCGGTCCTGGCGCGGGAGCTGGCGGCCACCGATGCCCAGGTCCAGCACAGCATCAGCGTGTTCCTGGCGGGGTTGTGCATCGGCATGCTGTTCTATGGCCCCCTGTCGGACCGTTTCGGCCGGCGCCCGTTGCTGCTGGGCGGAATCGTCCTGTACGTGGCCGCCAGCGCCGGCTGTTCGTGGGTGGCCAGTGCCGATCAGTTGCTCATCTGGCGCGGGTTGCAGGCCCTTGGCGGCGCTGCTGCTGCGGTGCTGGCGCGGGCCATCGTGCGTGATCTGTTTCCCTTGCAGCAGGCTGCCCGGGTGCTGTCGCTGATGCACCTGGTGACCATGCTTGCCACGCTGGTGGCGCCCCTGCTTGGCAGCTATCTGATGGAGATGGCCGGCTGGCGATCGATTTTCATTGGTCTGATGGGCTTTGCCACGCTCTGTGGCCTGGCGGTCTGGCTAAGGGTGCCGGAGAGCCATCGTGGCGAGTCCCGTGGGCACTCCCTGGGCAGTGCGTTCGCCACGTATTTCTCGATCCTCGGCAACCCGCGCGCGGTGGGACTGATGCTGTGCATGGAACTGTCTTTCGCCGGCATGTTCGCCTACATCACCGGTTCGCCCTTCGTATTCATCGAGCACTTCGGCTTCAGCCCGCAGCAGTACGCACTGTTATTCGGCGCCAACATCGCCGGGGTGATAGTCGTCACTTTCCTCAACGCCCGGCTGGTCGGGCGGCTGGGGCCGGAAACCATGTTGCGCCGGGGTTCCCTGGTCTCGGCCCTGGCGGGCGTGGGGCTATTGCTGGCAAGCAGCCTGCCGGCCTCCGGCTGGCCGGCCATGGCACTGGCGCTGCTGCTGTTCGTCAGCGTTACCGGAATGCTGGGTGCCAATTCCATCGCCAGTCTGATGGCGCTTTTCCCACAACGTGCTGGCGCCGCCGCAGCCCTGGCGGTTGCCGGGCAATTCGGCCTCGGTGCCCTGGCCAGCTTCCTGGTGGGCGTGCTGCATGACGGCTCGCCAATGCCCATGAGCCTGATGGTCGCCAGCTGTGGTGTCGGTGCCTTCGCGTCCTTGCGCCTGACCGTACGCGCCGAGCCTTCCACGGCCTGACTGCATTTTTCCCGGTGTACCCGCCAACGATAAGGAGATTCACCATGTCACTGAAGAAACTGTCCCGACTACGCCTGGCAGCTGCCGTGGCGGCCTTTGCCCTGGGCCTGGGAGCACAAGCGGCGGAAAAGCCCGATGTGCGCCTGCTGCTGCTTGGTACCAAGGGCGGCCCCTCGATGCTGCAGGCAAATAGCCTGCCCCAGTCCAGCGTGCTGATGGTGGGGGATGACGCCTACCTGCTCGATGCCGGCTATGGCGCCAGTCTGCGCCTGGTGCAGGCCGGCATCCCGCTGCGCAACATCAAGGGCGTATTCATCACGCACCTGCACAGTGACCACGTGCTGGACTATCCCTCTCTGCTGATGAACAGCTGGGCCAGTGGCCTCAGGCATCCGTTGAAGGTTTTCGGTCCGCAAGGTACCCGGGACATGACCGAGAACGCCTGGAAGACCTTCGCGGTGGATATCGAAGAGCGCATCGTCGATGAAGGCAAGCCTGATCCGCGGCCCCTGGTGACTGCGAAGGACATCGACGAGGGGCTGGTCTACCAGGACGACCAGCTCAGGGTCACCGCCCTGCGGGTACCTCATCCTCCCTTCGATGCGGGGCAGGCGCTGGCCTTCAAGTTCGAAGCCGGGGGCAAGGTCATCGTGTTGTCCGGCGACATGACCTACTTCCCGCCATTCGCGGAGTTCGCCAAAGACGCCGATGTGCTGGTCAACGAAGTGGTGCACGTGGATGCGGTGCAGCGTCTGGCGGAGCGCATCGGCAATGGCTCGACTCTGGCCAGGGCGATCATCTCCCACCACATCACCGCTGAGGATGTGGGACGCACCGCCAGCGCCGCCAAGGTGAAGAAGCTGGTGCTCAGCCATTTCGTCCCCGCCGACGACCCGGCCCTGACCGACGACGTCTGGCGTACTTCGGTGGCCAAGACTTTTGACGGTGAGATAGTCGTCGGCAAAGACGGCATGGAAATCGACCTGGGACGCTAACGGCGCCCCTGCCGCACGGCGCAGCGCAGCCCAGGTCGACTCCGTCGTTGGGCTGCGCTGCGCCTGGCCACAACCTGCGTGCCCGGAACACCTCGCAGGTTGGGCTGCGCGCGGCGAAGTCCAATGCAAACCGCAACTGGGGACCAGAATTTCTGGGGGCGACTTTCAGATGCGAGATAGGGTCAGCGCAGGCTCTCGCTGCTCGCGGCTATATCCCGGCCCAGCAGGCGCTGGCGCGGAAGCAGCCAGGCACAGTAACCGAGCAGTAGCACGCCGGCGCAGGTCATGGCGGCAGGAGCGCCGAAGCGTTCGGCAAGTACGCCTGCCAGTAGCCCGCCGATGGCGTCGAAGCCAAACCGTGTCGAGGTGTAGAGCGAGACCACGCGGCCCCGCAGGCGCTCCGGGGCCAGGCTCTGCAAGAGGATGTTGGTGCCGACGTTGCAGTTGGTGATGGCGAAGCCGAGCACGGCCATGGCCAACAGAGAGAGGGCCAACTGCTCGCTGACGGCGAAGGCGAGCAAGCCCGCGCCTCCGGCCAGGGCGCAGGCCATGATGCTCGTGACCAGGCTGTGCAGTGCGTGGCGATTGGCGAGGAACAGTGTGCCCAGCAATGAGCCCAGGCCTGCCGCCCCCCAGAGCCAGCCGAGTGTCCGTGCGTCACCATTGAAGATGTCCTTGGCGAAGACCGGCAGCAGAACGGCATAGCTGGAGGCGGTGAGGTTGACCACCAGTACGCTGAGTATCATCAGGCGGATGGCCGGCTTGCCGGCGACATAGGCCAGCCCTTCCCGGAACACGTCCCCGGTGGAGCCCGCAGCTCGGGGCGTGGGCGCCATGCGAATCACCAGCAGCCCCGCAGCCAGCCCCAGATAGGAGAGGGCATTGAGGGCGAAGCAGGCCGCTTCGCTGGTGAGTCCCAGCAGCAGGCCGGCCAGGGGTGGTCCCACGAAGCGCGAACTGTTGAACAGCATGGCATTGAGCGCCAGGGCGTTGGGCAGGTCCTCCTTGCCGCTGACGAACTGGCTCAACAGTGACTGTCGCAGCGGGGTATCGAAAGCGTTGAGGATGCCCAGCAGTGCGGCCATGGTCACGATCAGCGACGGGCCGATCAGGTCGCTGAACGTGAGTGCGGCCAAGGTAATGGCCTGCAGGCCGAGCAGCCCTTGTACGCCGATCAGCAGGCGGCGCTTGTCATGCCGGTCAATCCAGGCGCCCGCCAGCGGTCCCACCAGTAACTGCGGAAGCAGCGACGCAAACGTGGTGACGCCGAGCAGTGCCGCCGAGCCGCTGAGGCGGTAGATCAGCCAGGCGAGGGCGACCTGTTGCAGCCAGCTACCCAGGGTGGATACCGCCTGGCCGGCAAAGTAGAGACGGAAGTTGGGGTGACGCAGGGCGCGGAGGGAGGAGGGCCAGCGGCGGGACGATGGATGGGATGGCATCAGGAGATCGCTGAGGGACGAAAGTTAATATATTAACGCAGGCCAGGGGCGTGGAATCGCCCATTGCACCGGGATGATGTCCAGCCCCTTCACTTCCCCAGTCAGCTCTGGGGCGAGCCTGCCATCTCGGGTTCCTGCTGCTGGAGTAGCCACATCTGCGCGTAGGTGCCGCCGGCTTCGAGCAATTCGCGGTGGGTGCCTTTTTCGAGCACGCGGCCGGCGTCGAGCACGAGGATCTGGTCGGCGTCCATCACGGTGGACAGGCGATGGGCGATGACCAGGGTGGTGCGGCCGACCTGGATGCGGTCCAGGGCAGTCTGGATGGCCTTCTCCGACTTGGAGTCCAGCGCCGAGGTGGCTTCGTCGAAGATCAGGATGGCCGGGTTCTTCAGCAGGGCGCGGGCGATGGCCACGCGCTGCTTCTCGCCGCCGGAGAGTTTGAGGCCGCGCTCGCCAACCTGGGTTTCGTAGCCATCGGGCAGGCGCAGGATGAAGTCGTGGATATGCGCGGCGCGGGCGGCGGCTTCCACCTCCTCGCGGCTGGCCTCGGGGCGGCCGTAGCTGATGTTGTAGTAGATGGTGTCGTTGAACAGCACGGTGTCCTGGGGAACGATGCCGATGGCGCTGCGCACTGAATTCTGGGTCAGCTCGCGCAGGTCCTTGCCGTCGATGCGGATGTGCCCGGCGTCGACGTCGTAGAAGCGGTAGAGCAGGCGGGCGAGGGTGGATTTGCCCGAGCCGGAATGGCCGACCACTGCCACCGTGCCCCCCGGGGGGATCTCGAAGTCCACGCCGTGGAGGATTTCCCGGCGCGGGTCATAGCCGAAGTGCACGTTTTCGAAGCGCACGCGCGGGCGGCTGGTCTGCAGCGCGATGGCGCCGGGAGCGTCCTGTACGTCCTGGCGTTCGTCCAGCAGGCCGAACAGCCGCTCCATGTTGGTCAGCGCCTGTTTCACCTCGCGGTACATCATCCCCAGCATGAACAGCGGCGCGGAGAGTTGCAGCAGGTAGGTGTTCACCAGCACCAGGTCGCCGATGGTCAGCTCGCCGGCCACCACGCCGGCAGCCGCGCGCCACATCATCGCGGTGACGCCGATGGCGACGATGGCGGTCTGGCCCAGGTTCAGCAGCGCCAGGGACTTGGTGGCCTTGACCCGCGCGTTCTCCAGGAAGCGCAGGTTCTCGTCGTAGCGCGCCGCCTCGTGGGCTTCGTTGTTGAAGTACTTCACCGTCTCGTAGTTGAGCAGTGAGTCCACCGCGCGCTCGTTGGCGCGGGTGTCCGCTTCCACCGCCGCGCGGTAGTAGCGGGTACGCCATTCGGTAACGGCGAAGGTCCAGAGGCCGTAGGCCGCCAGGGTGCCGAGGGTGATGAAGGCGAAGCCCCAGTCATAGGCCCAGACCAGCACGATGGTGACCAGCAGCACCTCCAGTAGGGTCGGCACTATGGTGTAGAGGGTCCAGTCCAGGAGGTCGGAGATGGCGCTGCCGCCGCGCTCCACGTCCCGCGCGACACCGCCGGTGCGGCGGCCGAGGTGGAACTTCAGGCTCAACCCGTGCAGGTGCTGGAACACCTTCAAGGTGATCTGTCGTGAGGCGCGTGCCATCACGCGGGCGAATACCACCTGGCGCAGTTCGGTGAACAGGGTGACGCCGATGCGCGAAGCGCCATAGGCCAGCAGCAGGGCGACCGGCAGCACCAGCAGGCTGGGCTCGACGTTGAGCTGGTCGACGATCTGCTTGAGGGCAATGGGTACGTAGAGGTTGGCCAGCTTGGCCGCGACTATCAGCCCAAGGGCCAGGGCGATGCGGCCCACGTAGGGCCGCAAGTACGGCAGCAGGGTGGCGATCACCGCGGCATCGCCACGGGAGCCAGCCTTGCGCGCGATGGGCGCGGAGCCGTCGTTCTTGCTGTTGGCCGCGTCCTGCGGCGTGGGGTTGTTGTCCAGGGCTGCCATCGCCCACCTGCCTTCTGTTATCGGGATGGGGCGACCTTACTCCAGAGCCGGCTGCACCGCGACGTTTCCTGGCTGATACCGTTCATCGGCGCGGGTGATATCAGGGGCACGCAGGCCGGCTGCTCACGCCATCGGCGGCAGGCGGCGCTTCACCGGCGTCTTCTTGACGATGGCGGTGCTGGTTTCGGCATGGACGTTGATGCGGTCGAGCAGGGTGTCCAGTTGCTCCATGGAGCGTACGCACAGACGGGCGATGAAGCAGTCGTCGCCGGTCACCTTGTCGCATTCGGTGAACTCCGGAATGTCCTGGATCTTGCGTTCCACCACCTGCAGCTGGCCGGGCAGGGGGCGGATGCGGACGATGGCCTGGAATTGGTAGCCGAATGCCTTCGGGTCCACTTCCACCGTATAGCCGGTGAGCACGCCGCGCTCCTCCAGCTTGCGCAAGCGTTCCGCCACGCTGGGGGAGGAGAGGCCGCTGATCTGCGCCAGGGCCTTGAGGGAGCGGCGGGAGTCTTCCATCAGCGCGGAAATCAGCAACTGGTCGATATCGTCGGTCATGGCTGTCACGTTAGGTGAATGGATGAAAATGCCTTGATAGTAAAGGTAGTTGAGGTTGGTCGCCTTCGCTTTCGCATGGAATCGGCCTGATCTGGCTCGTCATACTGTGCCCCATGCAGAGGAGCCCAATCATGAACAAATCGATTCATCGCGGTTCGTTGGAAATGGTCGCCGCCATGCTCATCTCCGGCACCATCGGCTGGCTGGTGATGCTCTGCGGGCAATCGGTGCTGGACGTGGTGTTCTGGCGCTGCCTGTTCGGTGCGGCGACCCTCTTGGTCATCTGCGCTTTCATGGGCTTCCTGCGCCCCGGCATCCTGACCCGCACCACCTTCCTCCTGGCGGTACTCAGTGGCGTGGCCATCGTCGGCAACTGGGTGCTGCTGTTCGCCTCCTACTCGCGGGCGTCCATCTCCATCGGTACGGCGATCTACAACGTCCAGCCATTCATGCTGGTGGGGCTGGCGGCGCTGTTCCTCGGCGAGCGGATCACCGCGCGCAAGCTCGGCTGGCTGGCGGTGTCTTTTACCGGGATGCTGGCCATCGTCAGCGCCCACGGCGGGCAGGGCGAGGGCGGCAGCGACTACCTGGCGGGCATCGCCCTGGCGCTGGGGGCTGCGCTGCTCTATGCGATAGCCGCGTTGATCATCAAATGGCTGGGCGGGGTGCCGCCGCACCTGATCGCGCTGATCCAGGTCTGCACCGGTGTGCTGTTGCTGGCACCCATGGCCAATCTGTCGAGCCTGCCCCAGGGCAGCGAAACCTGGTCGATCCTGCTGACCCTTGGCGTGGTTCACACCGGCGTGATGTACGTGCTGCTCTATGGCGCGATCCAGAAACTGCCGACCGCGATGACCGGCGCGCTGTCGTTCATCTACCCGATCGCGGCGATCTTCGTCGACTGGTTCGCCTTCGGCCGGCAGCTTGAACTGCTGCAGTGGCTGGGTGTGGCGGCGATCCTCGTCGCGGCGCTGGGCATGCAGCAGGGCTGGGGCTTCAGCCTGCGCCGGGCGGTTCAGGCCCAATCGTAGGTTGGCGCCAAGCGAAGCGCGGCCCAGCGCATCGGCCCTGTTCCCGCATCGTTGGGCTTCGCCGTGCTCAGCCGCAACCTACGGGCGCGGTGCGCTCAATGCACTTCTTTCGAGGCCTGGCCGAACTGGCGGTCCGCCGTGCTCAGGCGTTCCAGCTCGCGGCGCACCATGTTGGCGAATGCCGACGGCTTGAGGTGGTAGAGCTCGGTGGCGACCCAGGCCAACCAGCGCGGGCCCATGGCCTCGCGCTGCGCCAGCAGGCGCAACGCTTCGGCAAGGGCCTGCTCGGCGTGTTCCTGGTGGAACTGCCGGCGGCTCCGGGGCTCAGTTGGCTTGCAGGCCGACATAGACGTTCTGCACGTCGTCGTGGTTGTCCAGGGCTTCGAGGAAGGCTTCCACTTCCTCCAGCTCGGCACCGGCCAGGCTGACCGGGTTCTTTGCCTTGTAGCCCAGGTTGGCCGACTGCACGGTGAAACCGAATTCCGGCAGGGCCTTGCACACGGCGTCCAGGTCGGTGGGGTCGGTGTAGAACAGGGTGGCGCCGTCTTCGGCGGCTTCGAAGTCCTGGGCGCCGGCTTCGATGGCAGCCAGTTCAGCGTCCGCGTCGGTGCTGGCCGGTTCGGCCTCGATCATGCCCAGGTGGTCGAAGTCCCAGGACACCGAGCCGGAGGTGCCCAGCTGGCCCTTGCGGAACAGCACGCGCACCTCGGCGACGGTGCGGTTCAGGTTATCGGTCAGGCACTCGACGATCACCGGCACGCGGTGCGGCGCGAAGCCTTCGTAGAGGGTGCGGTCGTAGTTGACCACTTCGCCGGAAAGACCCGCGCCTTTCTTGATGGCGCGCTCCAGGGTGTCCTTCGGCATGGAGGCTTTCCTGGCCTGATACACGGCCAGGCGCAGCTTGGGGTTCATGTCCGGATCGGCGCCGTTGCGCGCGGCGATCATGATCTCTTTCACCAGCTTGCCGAAGATCTTCCCTCGGGCGTTGGCGGCGGCTTCTTTAGGTTTGGCTTTCCACTGGGCGCCCATGTCGGCTTTCTCGCAGGTTCGGATTGGAGGTGGGCGCGGATTCTACTGGGGCCATGGGGGCGGCTGCCAGTTGGCTCGTCGGGACGCCTGACTGGAGGCGTTCGCAGGTTGGCGCGGGCGGCGCTCCGCGAGCGGAGCGAAACCCAACGCAGCAGCCTCGCCCTGCAGCGTTGGGCCTCGTTCCTCGGACCAACCTACGGGAGCTTCGCGAGTGAATTCGCCCCACAAGGCCTTATGGTGACGGCCGCCGAACCTAGCGATGCCGCTGGTAGCGGCCGATCAGCTCCGCCCGGGCGAGGATGTGTCCGTCCATCGAGTGGATCAGCATCGCCCTGGTGGGGCGGCGCATGTCGGGCAGCACCTTGTCCAGGGCGAACAGCCGGTGGAAGTAGCGGTGATTGCCGATCGGTGGGCAGGGGCCGCCGTATCCCGTGCGCTGCCAGTCGTTCAACCCTTGCAGGGTGCCCGGTGGCAGGGCGTTGTCCTGCACGCCTTCGGGCAGGATGCCGGCGGTGGGCGGCAGGTTGTAGAGCACCCAGTGGGTCCAGGTCATCTTCGGGGCGTCGGGGTCCGGAGCGTCCGGGTCTTCGACTATCAGCACCAGGCTGCGGGTGCCCGCCGGCGGTTCGGTCCAGATCAGCGGCGGCGAGAGGTTGCGGCCGTCGCAGGTGTGCAGGGCGGGAATCGTCTCGTTGTGGCTGAATGCGGTGGAGCCAAGTCGGAAGGTCATGGCCGTATCTCCCAGGTTGCCAGGTGGATTCAGCAGCCGACCGCAACGGCAACGGTCTCCGCCGCCGTCGCTACCCAAAAGCATAGTGAATCGTGCCGGGCGGACGGATGGGGCGGATAGGGCGGGAGCGGCTGCCTAGACTGTTCAGGCACGGATTCTCTGCTCGCCGGGACTCCGTCCCATCCACCTGAAGGTTCGACACGGTCATGCTGCAGGCGGTTCTGCTCGATATCAGTGGCGTGTTGCACGTGGACGCCCAGCCCCTACCGGGTGCGCTGCAAGCGGTGCGCCTGCTGCAGGAGCGGGGCGTGCCGTTGCGCCTGATCACCAATACCTCGCGCCAGGGCCGGGCGGCGCTTCATCGGCAATTGACGGCGATGGGCTTTGCCGTGGAGCCCGAGCAGATATTCACCGCGCCAAGGGCCGTGCTGCGGCATGTGCGGGAGCAGGGCCTGAGGCCGTATTGCCTGATCCATCCCGGTCTGGAGGAGGAGTTCGCCGACCTGCTGGACCTGCCTGATCCCGACGCTGTGGTACTCGGCGATGCGGAGCTGCGCTTCGACTATGCCCACCTGGACCGCGCCTTCCAGTTGCTGGTCGACGGCGCACCGCTGATCTGCATGGGCGACAACCGCTACTTCCGCAGCCAGGGCGCCCTGCACTTGGACGCCGGCCCTTTCGTGCGGGCGCTGGAATACGCGGCGGGAACCTCGGCGCTGGTGCTGGGCAAGCCTTCCGCCGCCTTCTTCGCCAGTGCGCTGGATGATCTGGGCAGCAGCGCGGCGTCCACCTTGATGATCGGCGACGATGTGGAGGCCGACATCCTGGGGGCCCAGCAGGCCGGACTGCCCGCCTGCCTGGTGCGCACGGGCAAGTACCGGGAGGGCGACGAGGCACGGGCGCCTTCGACCTGGGTAGCGGCGGATCTGGCAGAAGCGGTAAAACATTTCTGCTGAACCGGGGGCACATGGCAAATCCGCGCTAGGCCCGCTGTCGGGGCGATGTGACGTTAGATTGCCATTACGGATAGACTGCAATCCCCAAGAACGATCATCGCCAGGTGTCGTCCGAAGTCCTGGCACGACCGGAGTCCGCATGCAGCCGCTGTATTCTCTCAAGGCACCAGAGAGCGCCAACGACGAGCGATTCGATGGTCTGACCCGCCTGGCCCGGCGCCATTTCGGGGTCATGGCCGCGTTGCTGACGACCGGCGCCGGAGAGAGCCAGCAGGTCCGGACCTGTGATGGCCTGAGCCTGGGCAGCGCTTCCGGAATCTATCCCCTCGACCTTGCCTGGCGCCGCACCGACGCGGTGCTCGTGGTGCCCGATCTCCATCGCGATGAGCGCTTCCGCGATCACCACCTGGTGGCGTCGCCCGATGTGCGCTTTCTCGCCGCCTGCCCGCTGCTGGCTCCCGACGGGGCGATATTCGGCACCTTATGCCTGCTGCACGATCAACCCCTTGAGCTGGACCTGAACCAGCAGCAGGTGCTCCGCGAGCTGGCCGGGATTGCCTCCGGCCTGCTGGCGCGGGAACAGGCCGACGCCCATCTCGAGCGGGAGCTGGCGGTGCTGCGCATGAGCGAAGAACGCATGGCCCTGGCCATCGCCGGCAGCGGCACCGGCATCTGGGACCGCAATGCGGTCACTGGCGAAATCTACTATTCCAGCGGCTGGAAGGCCTTGCTGGGCTACGCCGATGACGAAGTGGGCAACCGCATCGAGGAAAGCTACACGCGCGTCCATCCGGCGGATCTGGACTACGTCAAGGCGACCATCCAGGCCCACTTCGAGCAACGCACCGAGTCGTACGAGGTCGAGCATCGCCTGCGCTGCAGGGACGGCAGTTACAAGTGGGTGTGCAGCCGCGGCAAGGTGGTCGAGCGGGATTCCGCCGGCAAGCCGCTGCGCATGATCGGTACGACCACCGACATCACCGCCATGCGTTCGATGTCTGAACAGGTGCAGCAGACCGCCGCGCTAATGACCGACCTGACCAACGAGATTCCGGGAATGGCCTTCCAGTATCGGCGCCTGGCGGACGGCCGATCCTGCTTTACCTATGTCAGTGCCGGGGTTCGGGAGATCTACGGCTTGACCCCGGAACAGCTGGCGACCAACGAGGAGGCGCTGCTGGGGATCATCCACCCGGACGACCTGGGCCGATACCGCGCGTCCTTCGATGAATCCGCCCGCACGCTGACCCGCTGGCACCTGGAATACCGGGTGCGGCTGCCTGGGCAAGGCGACTGCTGGCGGCAGGGCGATGCGCGTCCCCGCAAGCTAGAGGATGGCAGCCTGGTCTGGCACGGCTTCATCACCGATGTGACCGAGCGCAAGCAGATCGAAGCCGAGCTGCAGGTGTTCGCCACCACGGATTCCCTGACCCAGTTGTCCAACCGCCGGCACTTCATGCAGCAGCTCGGCGCCGAGCTGGCGC
The DNA here is from genome assembly GCF_043392685.1 of Metapseudomonas phytobenefica. NCBI lineage: Bacteria > Pseudomonadati > Pseudomonadota > Gammaproteobacteria > Pseudomonadales > Pseudomonadaceae > Metapseudomonas > Metapseudomonas phytobenefica. Next base: position 61,045 of record NZ_JBHZGM010000002.1, read on the forward strand.
GGGTTCAGCGCATCGCGGGCCACCGCGCGACGATCCTGATGTTCGACCTGGACCACTTCAAGGCGATCAACGACCGCTGGGGGCATTCCGTGGGCGACCAGGCGCTGCGGCATTTCGCGGCAGTCCTCGCTTCGCAGCTGCGCAAGACCGACGCGGCAGGACGGATGGGGGGTGAGGAGTTCGCGGTGGTGCTGAGCGACGCCAGCATCGACCAGGCCGTGACCTTTGCCCGGCGCATCCAGAGCGAACTCGCCAATGCGCCCGTGCTGCTCGCCGATGCACGAATCCCGCTGGCCGTCAGCGTCGGCATCGCCGCCATCAATGCCTCGGATGTGAACACCGAAACCACGTTGTCGCGCAGCGACATGGCGCTGTACCGCGCCAAGCGGGGCGGTCGCAACCGAATCGAGTGCCATTGACGCAAGCGGGTCGGGCGAGTCCGTTTCCCCTCAGGTCACCGCATCCGGGCTGATGGCGTGTCCGACAAGCTGATTTCTGTGGGGGCGAATTCATTCGTGAAGGGCAACGCAGTTGCCCCCTGTGCCTCCCACGGGCAGCCCTTCGAGCTGCTTGGCGATTGAAATCGCCCCCACAAGGTTGAGCTTCAGCTGCGGTGGAGAACTGGAGCGTGGCAATGGGCAACAAGACCTTATCCAGGACATAAAAAGGGGTAAGAGCGCGACCCAAGCGCCGCCAATTGCCACGGAAAGTGCACAGGATGGGGCGGAATCGCGCATCATGGGCGCAGTCAGTTCGAGGGAGGTTTTTCATGGAGGTCATGTCATCCGTTCTGCGTCTTGCCGCGCTGTCGCTGGGAGTGGCTCTGGCCAGCAGCGCAGTGGCCAGTGAAGAGACGCAACTGGTGGAGTCCATCAATGCCTATCGCAGCCAGGCGCAGCCCTGCGCCGGCCAGGCTTCGATGGAGCTGCCTCCGCTCAAGCCCGACCCGCGCCTGATCCTGCCGGCTGGCAGCATCGGTGACCTGCAGCAGGCGCTGTCGCGCACGGCCTATCCGCTGGTCAACGTGCAGGCGGTCAACCTTTCCGGCCCGCGCGATGCGCAGGTGGCCATGAAGGCTCTGCAGGAAAGCTTCTGTCAGGTGGTGCTGGACCCGCAGTTCGTCGATATCGGTGTCAGCCGCGAGGGCGTTGACTGGCGCATCGTGCTGGCGCGGCCGCTGCTGGCCGGTGGCCTGGGCGACTGGCAGGTGGAAGGGCAGAAGTTGCTGGAGCAGATCAACACCGCCAGGACCCAGGCGCGCCAGTGCGGCTCGCAGTCCTTCTCCGCCGCGGGGCCCCTGACCTGGAACGCCACCCTCGCCGGCGCCGCCCAGGAACATACCCGCGCCATGGCCAACCAGAACTTCTTCGACCACAAGGACCGCGACGGCCGCACCCCCGGCGATCGCGCCGAACTGGCCGGCTACAGCGCCCAGCTGATCGGCGAGAACATCGCCGCCGGCCTGGACAGTGCCAGCAAGGTGGTGGAAGGCTGGTTGGCCAGCCCCGGCCATTGCGCCAACCTGATGAACCCGCAGTTCCGCGAGCTGGGCGCCGCCTACGCGGTGGACCCGAAAAGCGATGCGGGCATCTACTGGACGGCCATGTTCGGGGCGCAGTGAGCGCCCCGGATCTTTTCCCTGATCAGCCCAGACGCGCAGGCGGAACCGTCTGCAGGTGGTTGGAAAAGGCGGTTTCCGTCTCGCAACGCCAGGTTGCCCACAGCTTCGCCTCGTCGCTCCCCACATCCAGCTCCAATGCTAGCCAGTTGCGTGCCGGCATCACGTACTGGCTGTGCCCGGGGAACAGCATCATCTCCACGTTGTACTGCACGTCGATGGCTTGCGGCGTCCTGGCGCTGGCATTGAGCACACCCAGGAACAATCGCTCGGCCACGCCCATCAGGGACGGATGCACCACCGCCGATGAGGTGAACTGATGGATCTGCGCCCAGGTTTCACTGGCCGGCAGATCCCGTCGGTAGGCGGTACCCCAGGCGGCCACGTGGACGTCGCCGGACAGCAGTGACACCCGCAGGCGCTTCTGCCGCGCCGTTTCCGACAGCACCTCCAGCAAGCGTTTGCGTTCGCCTTCGTGGTCGTCGTGGGACCAGTGGTCCCGAAGGTCATCGGCGCTGCTGTCCAGCACATGGTCCTGGCCGACGTTGTCCAGCAGGCCTTCGGCCAGGCCCAGCTTGGGATGGGCGACGGGCACCGAGGACATGAACAGCAGGTGCTGGCAGCGAGTGCCGGGATGTTTGGGGGCGAGCGTGGTATCCAGCCTGCCCAGCCAGTCCTTGAGCTGCTTCCAGGTATACGCGCCGAGCACCTGGGTGCGCGAGCGTTCGGTGCGCAGGTCCGCGACCACCAGGGCCAGCGGGCCGGCCTGGAACACCGAGGTGAACCCGGGCTGGTTATCCAGCAAGGGCAGGGCGAGCGCGTCCTTCTTCAGTTGCGTGCTCCAGGCAATGGGCGCATGGATCGGGTCCTGCGAGGAGAATCCCGGCGGCGTGCCGTCCACCAGTTCCGGCAGGTCGTCCAGGGCATGCTGCATCTGGAATACCCAGAAGGCGCGGCGGGCGTGGCGGAAAAGCGTCTGGAACAGCGGCGAGCGCTGCATTTCCGCTGTGTAGGAGCCCCAGCCGTCGAAAATGTCGTGGTCGTCCCACATCATCACCGTGGGAATCCGCGCAAGGGCGTCGGCGGCATCGCGATTGGGTTCGCCCATCCCCCAGGGCCGGCGCTTCTCCGACAGCCAGCGCTGGCGATACAGGGTGAAGTAATAGGCTTCGATCTTGCGCTCCAGGGTGGTGGAGACGCTGAAATTCAGCTGCTCGGCGCGGGCGAGGGATACCCAGTGCTTGAGCTCGGGGATGTCTTCCCAGATGGAGTCGAAGTAGATCTGGTCGCCCCCCATCAGCAGCACATGGAAGCGTTGCAGACCCTTGTCGTGGATGCGCACCTCGTGCCACAGCTGCTCCTTGTCCAGCAGCGTCCTGCCGCGCAGCAGCCTGTCGTGGCTCACCAGCAGGTCTTCCCACACGGCATTGGCCGGACGCACCAGCCTGCGCATGCCGGAAGGGTCGGAAAAGCCATTGCAGGAGACATAGGCCATGCGTGGGGCGAAGTCCTTGCCCGGCACGGTGAAGTGCCATACCGGCCCGCCTTCGACACCGTATTCGACCCGGCGCTCATCCTTGCGCACCTTGCAGGAGAGGTCGTAGCGCAGGTAGCGCTCCTTCCGGATGACCAGCAGTTGTGTCGGCGCTGTACAGGCGCGGCCTTCCACCCGCAGCTTCGGCACCTCGGCGCCTTCCCGGATGCCGATGAGCGCCGTCACCTTCCAGGTACCGTCCTTGCCGACGCCGCGAAATGACAGCACCGGGCCGAGTAGAAAATCGTTGGCGGCCATTGGCTCAACCTCCTTGTTGTTGTGCTGGATTCCCTGACCCTGTGGCCAGGCCTGGCAGTGCGACCCATGGCGTGACCGGGCGGTTCCGCAACGCGGCGAGCAAGCCGACGAACGAGCGCGGCGCAGCTGGAAAACGTGAACTGGTTCCAGGTCTCGGCCCTTCGCACAAGGATGTTCGAGAGAGGAGGCGGGTAGCAGCCAGGGTGGAAGTCCCTTTTCACTTCCACCAGCGATGTTGTCGGCGAGCGCTGGTGGTGGATCGGTAAAGCGTGATCCACCCTTGCTAAAGCCGAGCCTGGAATCGGTGCGCACGGCGCACCCAGAAAGGCAGAAACGACAACGGGAGCCCTGGGGCTCCCGTTGAGGTGAATCATCAGTGCGGCTGGTTCAGGGTCAGGCGCATGTGACGGTTCACATCCTTGTACAGCAGGTAGCGGAAGCGGCCGGGGCCGCCCGAGTAGCAGGCCTGCGGGCAGAAGGCGCGCAGCCACATGAAGTCGCCGGCTTCCACTTCGACCCAGTCCTGGTTCAGGCGGTACACCGCCTTGCCTTCCAGCACGTACAGGCCGTGTTCCATCACGTGGGTTTCAGCGAAGGGAATCACGCCGCCCGGCTCGAAGTTCACGATGTTCACGTGCATGTCGTGGCGCATGTCGCTCATGTCCACGAAGCGGGTGGTGCTCCAGCGGCCTTCGGTATCCGGCATCACCAGCGGCTCGATGTCCTGCTCGTTGGTGACGAAGGCTTCCGGCAGCGGCACGCCGTCGACTTTCTGGTAGTGCTTGCGAATCCAGTGGAAGCGGGTGTGCTGGCCGGAGGTGTTGCGCACCTTGTAGTCGGCGCCCGGCGGAATGAAGGCGTAGCCACCCGGCTGCATGTTGTGCACCTGGCCCTGCAGGGTCAGGCTCAGTTCGCCTTCCACCACGAACAGCACGGCTTCGGCGTTCGGGTCTTGCTCAGGCTTGTCGCTGCCGCCGTTGGGGGCGAGTTCGACGATGTACTGGGAGAAGGTTTCGGCGAAACCGGACAGCGGGCGGGCGATGACCCACATGCGCATGTTGTCCCAGAAGGGCAGGTGGCTGGTGACGATGTCACGCATCACGCCCTTGGGGATCACGGCATAGGCTTCGGTGAACATCGCGCGATCGGTGAGCAGCTCGGTCTGTGCCGGGTGCCCGCCGTGCGGCGCGTAATAGCTGGATTTGGCCATGGGGGATTTCCTCATTGTTGTCTTGCTGCCTGACGCGCGGCGCCAGGCCGAACAATTCGTGCAGATCGGTGCGCCACCGGGGGCGCTGGCCGTCGCTGGAAACCACGATATCCAGCGATGAGTTCATGCACAAATTAAATGTTGGAATCCGCCGTATTCAGTTTTCAAATGTGAAATCGCGGCCGCTCAGCCCCGTGTGTCCTGGGCCAGCACCCGCGATAGCACGCGAGCGAGCTCCTTCACCATCGGGTCCGCTGCCGGGCGGTGCAGCAGCGCCACCTCGAACACATCCACCGACGGCAGGCCGGCGTTCTTCGGCACCACGGCGTGGCCCGCCGTCACCGCGCGCAGCGGCAGCAGTCCGATGCCCATGCCGTCGGCGATGGCTGACTGGATACCGGAGAGGCTCGAACTGGTGAAGCTGATGTGCCAGCGCCGGCCCACGGCTTCCAGGGCGGCGATCATCTCGTCGCGGTACACCCCGCGCGGCGGGAAGGTGACGATGGGCAGCGGGTCGAGGTCGATGCAGGGGTTTTGCGCGCTGTCCACCCAGCGGGTCTTTTCCGGCCAGCAGGCCACCGCCTCGCGGCTGTTCTGGCGCTGCTTGAGCAGTACCAGGTCCAGCTCGCCGCGGTCGTAGCTGGCGGAAAGGTCGCGGCTGAGGCCGCTGGTGACCTCCAGCTTGACCTGCGGGTAGCGCCGGTTGAAGGCTGCCAGCTGCTCGGTGGTGCGTCCGCTGGCGAAGTCATCCGGCACGCCGATGCGTACTGTCAGCGCCACGGTGGCGCCGGAGAGCGCCTCGACCATCTCGTCGTTCAGCGCCAGCAGGCGCCGCGCATAGCCCAGCAGCGTCTCGCCGGCATCGGTGGGCAACACGTCGCGGTTGCCGCGCTCCAGCAGGCGATGCCCGGCCATTTCCTCCAGGCGGCGGATTTTCTGGCTGATGGTGGATTGGGTCGAATGCAGGCGCGTCGCGGCGGTGGTGAAGCTGCCGCAGTCGGCCACCGTGACGATGGCCCGCAACAGGTCCAGGTCGAACAGGCGACTATTCGATTTTTCACTTTCGCTCATGGTGGCATCTGTTTCATGAATGGCGTTCCCGCTTTTAGCAGGTCCCCCCGGCTCCGGCAACGCGCCCATGGTGCCGGGGTGGCCGGTGCTATGCTTGCGCTTCTTTCTGGCCGGCCGTGGGGGGCCTATGGACCGTCTGTCCACCTTGCTCGCGCAGTTCGGCGTGCGCGCCAGGATGTTCTACAGCGGCAGGCTGTGCGGCACGGCCAGCTACGGTGACGCGGACCAGTGCGGCCATATCCACCTGTTGCAGGCGGGCCATCTGCGGCTGCGTGGTGCCAAGGGCAGCGACCTTGCGCTGGAGCGGCCGAGCCTGATCTTCCTGCCTCGCCCCAGCCACCACCAACTGTTGTCCGAATCGCCCGAGGGGGCTCGGCTGCTCTGCGCCTCCATGGCCTTCGATGGGGGCGTCGGCAACCCGCTCGCCGCTTCGCTGCCCGATCTGCTGGTGCTGCCCCTCGACGAGCTGCCGCAACTGGCCGAGACCCTGGATTGGCTGTTCCGTGAGGCGGCGGGCGGGCATTGCGGCCGGGAAGCGGTGCTGGACCGGCTGTTCGAACTGCTGATCATCCTGCTGCTGCGTCATCTGCTGGACCACCAGGCGCTGAACAGCGGGATGATGGCCGGGTTGGCCGATCCACGTCTTTCCCGGTCCCTGGTGCGGATGCACGAAACGCCCCGGCACCCCTGGTCGGTGGCGGAGCTGGCAGGCGAATCCAATATGTCGCGCACCGCCTATGCAGAGCATTTCCGCGCGGTGGTCGGCCAGACGCCGGCGGAGTATCTGTTGAGCTGGCGGATCAGCCTGGTGCAGAAGCGCCTGCGGGAGGGCCGCCCGATTGCGCTGATCGCCGACGAGGTGGGCTACGAAAGCCCTTCCGCCCTGGCCCGGGCCTTTCGCCGCAAGACCGGTTGCAGCCCGCGGGGCTGGCTGAAATCCGTGGAGGAGGCCGGCCGGCTGATGGACGAGGAAAGGGCCTGAACGCCTGCTGGCGTCCAGGCCCTTCCTGCCGGTGGCGTTTCAGTGGTTTTCCAGGCGGAGCAGGGAGTGGCCGGCGATGAAGATCGAGGCGGCGAGCAGACCCAGGTCCTTCAGCAGGAACTGACCGGGCGCCACGCTGATGGCGGGGAAGCCGAGGCTGGGCTCGAACGCGCCGGGGGTGGAGAGCATGAAGCTCAGCGTGGTGACGAACAACCCGGCGGACAGCGCGCCGCCCACCAGGGACAGCTTCGGCGACAACAGCCGGCCGGCTATCAGCAGGCCGATGGAGACCTCCAGGACGCCAAGCAGGCTGGAGAAGTCCCGCACGCTGAAGAGTTCATAGACCCAGCCCAGCAGCGGGCTGTTGCTCACCAGCGGCACCAGGCCCTCGGCTTCGTACTGGGTGAACTTCATGCCGCCGAACCAGAAGTAGATGACGGCGAGGGCGAAGTAGAGGCTGTAGATGCCCACGGCGGTGATCCGGGTGCCGGCTGACGGCTTGGCTGCGGCGTTGTCGTTGCGGGTGATGGTTGTGGCGATCATGGTTGTGCTTCCCGTGTTCTGGCAAAGGGGCGCCCGGCTGATGGGGCTGTGTTCAGGCTGTGTGCGATCTGCGTGGTGACGAGCGGGTCGTCGCGTTGCACCCCTCACGCCGGGGGCTCAGTCCATCCACTGCTTGCTGCCGATAAGTCATCTCCTCCGCTGCCGCGCGTTGTGCGTCGTGTTGGGGAGAGTGTCGCCATCCGCGCCGTTGCCCTGGATTCCGCACGTACGGAGTTCGCTGCAGATCGTTCAGATCTGCCGGCAACCTGGTGTTGGCGCGAGTGCGGGAATCCCTGGCGGGCGCAATTGGGGCGCTGCCATGAGCGAATGGAACGGCGAATGGCCGGGAGGAGGGCGGGAAGCCGAGGAGGCTGGTGCCCACCGATATCAGCGGGCGGGGTGGCGCCTGAGGCGGCTCAGAAGTCGCGGTTTTCGTCCCAGGGGTCGTGGCTTTCGCGCCGCCTGGCGCCTTGCCGGCGGTCCTGCTCGAAGCGGATGGTCTGGCGGCGATCGCCGGACTTGCGGCGGTCATTGCCGCTACGGGTATCGATCCTGAACACCGCCTTGCTCTTGGGCGGGGTGGAATCGCCACTGGATTCCAGGGGTTCCAGGCTGAACTCGATATCCGGAAGGTCGTCGTTGTTCATTGCATCGCTCCCCTGGGCTGGACAATGAACTGAGGGTAGACGGGAGAAATTTGCCGGGAACGCGGGGATGGAATGAGCGGACGAATGGGGGTACCGATGGGCAGGTGATGGGGTGCCAGGCACCCCATCACCGGCAAGACCTGGCCGGTCAGGCCATCGCCAGGTTCAGCGGCGCACGCTCCCGGCGAATGCTCGCCAGCGGAGGGATTACCAGCAGCAGGGTCAGCACCACGGTCACTGCGATGCCCCAGGCCGCAAGGCTGAGTCCGCCCAGCGAGATCAGGCCACCGGAAATCGCCGGACCCACGGCAAGGCCGAGGCTGAGGAAGCTGCTCGCCGCCGCCACGATACGGCCTTCGCGGTCCAGTGCCGCCGCCAGCCCGGTCAGGTAGCTCAGGGCATAGAAGTAGGTGATGCAGATGGTCATCACGCCCATGGTGTACATGGTCTTCGAATGCTCGCCGAGCACGTAGCACAGGCTGGTCGCACCGGTCGCCAGGATCGCCAGGATCACCGGGGTGCTGAGGCCAAAGCGCTTGCCGATCATCGCCGCCAGCAGCGGGCCTATCAGGCCGACGAAGGACTGGAACGACAGCAGCACACCCAGCTCTTCACCGCTGTAGCCGACCATGGTGCCGATGCGCTCGACGAAGGCCCAGCCCATGGTGTCGCGGGCCTGGAACACGAACATCGCCAGCATCATGCAGATGGCCGGCAGGCTCAGCAGGACATTGCCCGAGCCGCCCTTGGCTGCGACGGTGGATTCGACCACCGGCGCATGCTGTTCCATGACGGGAATCGCCAGCAGCATCACCGCCATGGTGGCCGCCATCGCGTAGTACAGCCCGGCCAGGCCGTGCGCCGCCATGACCTTGGCGTAGCCGAGCATCACCACGATCATCAGCACCACCGAGAGGACGTTCATGTGCCCGGCGATGCGGTCCGGGTGCTTCGCACTGGCGACGCAGGCGTTGCCGCAGGCCAGTGCCAGGCCCGCGCCGATGCCGGCCACGCAGCGCACGGCGCCCAGGGCGTAGAGGTCGGTCATGTGCGCACTGACCAGGTTGGCGATGACCGCCAGCAGGGTGCCGCCCAGCGCCAGGGTGCGACGCGGAGCGCGGCCCATGAAGGGCGACACCAGCAGGGAGGCGAGCATGGTGAAGCCGAACTCGGCCGACATCAGCAATCCGGCCTGGGCTTCGTTGAGTTTGAGGTCGTTGATGATCGCGCTGATCAGAAACGGTAGCGCCCAGAGTCCGAGCAGACCCACGCCATAGGCGGCGGCCGCTGCGGAAAACACCAGACTCCAGCTTTCGGGCAAGACATTGCGTATTGTTTTTTTCATCGGGGTTATCCCTGGTTGGCAAGCACGGCGATACAAAAAGGCGCGCCAGTATGGCGCGCCCACGGTTTGGAAACTTATTGCTGGAGGCTCTCGTCGACGGGCGTACCGTCGTCGTACTGCGACAGCCAGGTGACCATGGCATCGCGGTAGCGGGTGAAGCCCTTGTAGTCCACCAGTTCCTGGTCAAGGTCGCGGATCACCCGGTGCATGCGCTTGGCCCATTGCGGTGCGGCCTCGGCCAGTTGCCGGAGGCTGACCAGGTAGGTGCGCACCGGGAACAGCACAGCGTTGCTGCGCGGCAGGCGGTGCAGCGGTTGCAGCTCGATACGCAGGTTGACCAGGTCGCCGGCGTTCTCCGGGGTGACGATGGTGCGGTCCGGTGCCCAGTCCGGCAGGGTCTCGGCGGAGGTTTCCAGGCGCGGATTCACGGTGATCGACCAGTTGGTGCGGCGTACCGGGTGGCCCGGACGCAGGCGCAGCAGGAACTTCAGTGCGCGCTGCAGGATGCCCATTTCGTGCAGCTTCGGCACCGGACCATGGAACTCCATGAAGCTCATGCCCAGATTGAAGCGCAGCGAATAGTCGGCGCGCTGGGTGGCCATGCCGGCGCCCATTACCAGGGTGTCGTCACGCTCTTCGAGCAGGATGAACTCGCCCTGGGCCTGACGGGTGATGTACTCCATCGGCTCCATCGGCAGGGTGCTGGCGTCGCCGAAGGTGAAGGTCTGGTCGATCTGCAGCGGACGGTTGATCCAGTGCCACTGGCTGCCGTTCTTCTCCAGGGTGAAGTGCTCGGGGAAGTCCCGCGAGTACGACTCCATCAGCAGCTCCAGCAGGTCCCACTGGGCTTCCATCATGTGCGGCAGCGCGGCGTAGTGCACGCCCGGCTGGGCGGCGAGGGTTTGCGCACGGTGGTGGCACTCGGAGATGTAGTGCTCGTCGATGTCGAACTGGGCACGCAGCGCGCCCTGGCCGAAGGGGACATGAGGCTCGACGTTCATCGAGTACATGTACTGGTCTTCCGGGTACGGGAAGGGCAGGCGCAGGATGGCCTCACGGCTGTTGCTGTAGGTGTAGTCGTCGGAATAGGTTTCGATCGGCTTGAAAACGGTCATCGCTGTTGTTCTCGTCTCAGAGGTCTACGACCAGGCGGCTGCAGTTGGCTCGGGATACGCACGGCATGAACTTGCGCTTGCTCAGCTTGTCCTCTTCGCTGAGCCAGTCATCGCGGTGGTCCAGTTCGCCGTCGACTTCCAGTACTTCGGCTTCGCAGTAACCGCAGGCACCGCCGCGGCACAGGTAAGGCAGCTTGTAGCCGGCCTGTTCGGCGGCTTCGAGCATCGACTGGTCCGGCGGCACCTCGATGGTCACGCCCTGGCGGGCCAGGGTGACGCTGAACGGCTGGCCGGTGGAGCCCTGCTCGACGAAGCGCTCGTAGTGGATGTGGCTGTCGGTCCAGCCCAGGGCGTGGGCGCTGGCGACGGTGTCGTCGATCATGCCGTCCGGGCCGCAGACGTAGACGTGGCTGCCCAGCGGACGCTCGGCGAGGATCTGGCGGATATTCATCCGCGCGCCCTGGCCGTCCACGTAGAGGTGCACGCGGTCGCCGTAGCGGGCCTTGAGCTCGTGGCCCAGGGCGGCGTGGTCCGGACCGCGCACGGCCAGGTGCAGCTCGAAGTCGGCCTGCTTGATGTGCAGTTCTTCCATCTGCGAGTACACCGGAGTGATACCCACGCCGCCGGCGATGAACACGTGCTGGCGAGCATGCTTGGCCAGCGGGAAGAGGTTCGCCGGCTGGAGGATCTGCAGCACTGCGCCTTCGCTCACGCGGTCATGCAGGTAGCGCGAGCCGCCACGGCCGTCTTCGACGCGACGCACGGCGATCTGGTAGGCGCTGGAATCGTAGGGCGAGCCCATCAGCGAATAGGCGTTGCGATGGGTCTTGTCGCCATCTTCCATCACCACGACCACATGGCTGCCGCCGGAGAACGCGGGCAGGTGCTTGCCGTCCAGGGCCACCAGGGTGAAACGCTTGATTTCCGGAGTGAGGGTCTCGATGCGTGCAACCCGCACGCTGAGGGTTCCGTTGTGAGTGTTCATGTATCCAGCTCCTCGGCAGGTGGCAGTTCGCCCGGGACTTCACCGTCGGCCTTGATGCCCTGGAAGGCGGCCAGGCGGCGGGAATAGTGGTCGCGCACAACCAGGTTCAGCTGGCAGCCGGGGCAGGTGAATACGCGATGGGTGACGTTCTCGGTGTAGGTGTCGCAGTGCGCACACCAGACGCGGCGAACCAGAGTGCCGCTGTGCTCGCGCAGCACTTCGTCGCGGTTCAGGTCCACCGCGTTGGCGACCTGCATGGCGGTGCCGATGAAGCTTTCCGAACCGCTCAGGTACAGGCGGGTGCCCATGTGGGCGGTTTCCAGCAGCTGGCGCAGGCCGTCGATCAGCGCGCGGTTGCTGTCGAACACCTGCAGGTTGCCGACTTCCAGCTGGCGCAGCTCGTCCAGGCGGTTGTGTCCGGAGAAGGATTCGGTGGAGTAGAGCAGGGTGCTGGCCTGGCGCTGGGCCGGGGTCATCTCCCCGATCAGGCGCAGCATGGCCGCACCGCCGCTGCCCTGGCCGACGACGAAGTGGCGCAGGCCACCCGCCATCGGTTGCAGGCGGTCATAGACCGGACGGCTCTTGATGCCGGTGATAAGCATGGTGACACCTCACTGGAAGATGGCAGGAGAGAAAGCAGGACTCATGCCATATTACCTATTGTTTTATATGTATTAACGTAAAGGCCTGGAGAGGCAGTGTTGCATTGGGTCGGATGAACGCTGGTGTCGGGGTGAGTGCTCCTCAATGGTGCGCTCACCCCGGCATGACGCCCGCTATCAGTGCTTGAACATCACATGACGTACGCAGGTGTAGTCTTCCAGGCCGTACATGGACATGTCCTTGCCATAACCCGACTGCTTCATGCCGCCGTGAGGCATTTCGCTGACCAGCATGAAGTGGGTATTGACCCAGGTGCAGCCGTATTGCAGGCGCGAGGCCAGGCGACTGGCGCGGCCAACGTCCGAGGTCCAGACCGAGGAGGCCAGGCCGTAGTCGGAGTCGTTGGCGAACGCCAGGGCCTGGGCTTCGTCCTTGAACGGGGTGACGCTGACCACCGGGCCGAAGACCTCGCGCTGGACGATCTCGTCGTCCTGGCGAGCGTCGGCCAGTACGGTCGGCTCGAAGAAGTAGCCGGGGCCGGGCACGCGCTTGCCGCCGGTGATCACGCGGATGTGCGGCAGCGCCTTGGCGCGCTCGACGAAGCCTTCCACGCGCTCCAGGTGATCGCGGGTGATCAGCGGGCCGAGTTCGGTTTGCGGGTCGTCCTGCAGGCCGTAGCGGATGCTGCCCACGGCTTCGCCCAGTTTCTGCACGAATTGCTCATAGACGCTCTCCTGCACATACAGGCGGCAGGCGGCAGTGCAGTCCTGCCCGGCGTTGTAGAAGCCGAAGGCGCGGATGCCTTCCACGGCGGCGTCGATATCGGCGTCTTCGAAGATCAGTACCGGGGCCTTGCCACCCAGTTCCATGTGGGTGCGCTTCACGCCGCTGGCGGTGTTGGCGACGATGCGCGCGCCGGTAGCGACCGAGCCGGTCAGCGACACCATGCGGACCTTCGGGTGAGTGACCAGGGGCTCGCCGACGCTGGGGCCCTTGCCGAAGAGGATGTTGACCACGCCGGCGGGGAAGATCTCATTGATGATTCCGGCCAGCTTCAAGGCGGTCAGCGGGGTCTGCTCGGAGGGCTTGAGCACCACGGTGTTGCCGGCGGCCAGGGCCGGCGCGAGCTTCCAGGCGACCATCATCAGCGGATAGTTCCACGGCGCGATGGAGGCGACCACGCCCAGAGGGTCGCGGCGGATCATCGAGGTATGGCCGGGCAGGTACTCGCCGGCGGCGGAACCGCTCATGCAGCGACAGGCTCCGGCGAAGTAGCGGAACACATCGGCAATCGCGGGAATTTCGTCGTTCAGTGCGGCGTGGAACGGCTTGCCGCAGTTCTGCGATTCGAGGGAGGCGAAGGTTTCGGCCTCAACCTCGATGCGCTCGGCCAGAACCAGCAACAGTTCGGCGCGTTCTTTCGGCGAGGTTTGCGACCAGGCGTCGAACGCACGGTCGGCGGCCTTTACGGCGGCGTCCACCTGGGCGCTGCTGGCCTCGTTGATGTTGACCAGCACTTCGCCCAGGGAGGGGTTGTACACGGCGTGGCTTGCGCCTTCACCGGCGACCAGCTGGCCGTCGATCAGGAGGTTCGTTTGCATGGCGGGTCCCTATGAGGGTGTTGTCGTTGTGGTTCAGGCCTTAAACATATGAAAACATATCTTAATGTTTGAAGGTTGCCAACCGTTCTGGCGATAATCGGTCGCCAGCGTGATTTCCGCGCCTGGATAGAGGGGGTAGCGACCGTATCAGCTGCCACTCATTCTCTATAAGATACGGAACTGAACGTTTAACCCGTTGCCCCAGGGCCTGGTTGAACACACGGAATTAGGGAGAGTCGATTGAGTGCCCTGAATACTGCCCGCAGCACCGCATTCATCCGTCTGCGCCAGGAAGGCCGCACCGACGAGGTGGCGCGCCGGCTGGTGGAGGCAATCGAGTTGGGACTGTTCGCCGAGGGCCAGCAGTTGCCCAGTGAAAGCGAGCTGGCCCTGCAGCTGGGCGTGGCGACGGTGACCCTGCGCGAGGCGCTGGTGGTGCTGCGCCAGCGCGGGCTGATCGAGACTCGCCGGGGGCGCAACGGCGGCAGTTTCGTCTGCGCGCCGGTGGAGTTGCCCGAAGCGCTGCTGCTGCAACGCCTGCGGGACATGAGCGGCCCGGACCTGCGCGACCTCGGCGACGAGCAGATGGCGATTTCCGGCACCGCGGCACGCCTGGCTGCCCAGCGCAGTTCCCGCGAGCAGCAGGCGCGCATCGCCCAGCACATCGAATCGCTGAAGCAGGCCACCACGCGCCTGGCGCGGCACCGTGCCGATGCGCGATTCCATATCGAAGTGGCCGCCGCCGCCCAGTCGCTGCGCCTGACCCATGCCGAGATGCGCCTGCAGTCGGAAGTCGGCGAGCTCTTGTGGATGGAAGCGGCCGGTGGCTGCGACGTGAGCGTGATCGAACAGGAACACCGCGCCATTCTCGAAGCGCTGGTCAATGGCGACGCGGTACTGGCGGGCGCCCTGGCCGAGGCCCATGTGAGTCGTGGCATCAAGCGCCTGATGGCGTTGCGCCTGGAACTGCTGGCCGGTACCGAGGAGCCGGCCTGAGCCGTTCCGGCGCGCGCCAAGGCGCGTTGATTACAACAATGTAAAAAGATCCTGCGTGAGGAAATGCCATGTCAGCCGTGAGCGATAACGACCCCCTCGCTGTTTGTGTCCAGCAACTCAACAGCACGGTCGGGACCATCTTCGGCCAGGTCCGGCAACTGGTGGATGTGACGGTGGAGCTGTGGACACGTGTGCTGGCAGAGGGTCGCCAGCCGGCATCGAAGGATCTGGCGCAGCTGCGTCCGGCGATCGACGAGCAATTGCTGGCCACCGGCGCATTCGGTTGCGGTGGCGGAGTGATCGTCGAGCCGGGCTGTCTGGCCGACCGCGAAATGCACCTGGAATGGTGGTACCTGGCCGACGGCGGCAAGACGCTGCCCCTGCGCCCGAACTTCGACCGGCGCCGGGAGAACTTCTACGACTACACCAACATGCCCTGGTACGGTCGCCCGCGGGATTCGCTGAGCAGCAGCGTCGAGGGCCCCTATGTGGACCTCTACGGCACCAATATGTACGTGCTGACCTTCACCATGCCGATCATCGCTGAAGGGCGATTCATTGGCGTGGCGGGGCTGGACCTGTCGCTGCACAACGTCGAGCGGATGCTGATCCGCAGCCTCATGCGCCTGGACAATGAAGCGGTGCTGATCTCCGCCGATGGCCGGGTCATCGCGTCCAACACGGCGAACTGGATGGTCGGCGACCTGGCGCCCAAGCTGCTGGACCCGACACCGATGAAAGGCCGGCGGCTGGTGCTGGAGGAGCCGGAGGCGGGCTGGTCGCTGATCCTGCTGCCGGCCCTTCGTCAATAGAGAGCAGTCGGTGCGCTGGCAAACGAAGAAGCCCGGGAAGTTCCCGGGCTTCTTTGCGTGGGGACGCTGGCGCAGGCCTCAGATGGCCTGACCGCCCGACACTTCGATGCGCTGAGCGTTGACCCAGCGGTTGTCCGGGCTCAGCAGGCTCGCCACCATCGGGCCGATGTCATCCGGCACACCCACCCGGCCCAGCGCCGTCATTTCGGCGAATTGTTTGTTCAGGTCGGGAATGTCGCGCACCGCGCCGCCCAGGAAATCGGTCTCAATGGCGCCGGGCGCCACGGTGTTCACTGCAATGCCACGGCTGCCGAACTCTTTGGCCATGTAGACCGTGAGGACTTCGATTGCGCCTTTTGCCGCTGAATAGGCAGAAAAGCCGGCGACCGATACGCGGGTCAGGCCCGACGAGAAGTTCACGATTCGCCCGCCATCGGCGATCAGTGGCAGCAGCGCCTGGGTCAGGAAGAACACGCCTTTAACGTGGGTGTTGAACAGCGCATCGAACTGCGCTTCGGTCATCTCGGCGATGGACGCCATCTCGCCCTGGCCGGCGTTGTTGATGAGGTGGTCGAAGCTGCTGCGGTTCCAGGTGGCGCGCAGCGTTTCGGCGACGGTGCTGGCGAAGGCCGCGAAGGACGAGATATCCGTCACGTCCAGTTGCAGCGTCACCGCTTTGCGCCCGAGCGCCTCGATCTCGGCGACCACGGCTTTGGCTTCCTCGGCGCCGTTGCGGTAGGTAAGGATGACGTCGCCGCCATGACGGGCGATGCTGACAGCAGTGTTGCGGCCAAGGCCACGGTTGGCGCCGGTGATAATCGAGACGGTGGTCATCGGAGTGCTCCTGGGGTGGGGGTTGCAGGTGCTGCAACTATGGGCAGGGATGACCTTTCCAGGTTGCGTGATTGTCGCCATGTCTTGCCTATTCATACGAAGCCGCACTTGCGCACAAGGAATACGGAGGTGACTCAAGAAGGTGTAACCACTGGCTTTGCCTATTCCTCTTTGGTTGTTGCCAATTCATCCGGCTCGTATTGATCTGTAGCGACTTACCGGCAAGAGTCCTCCCATGACGAACGCCCTGCTCGAAACCGCACGCCGCTACGCCGATGCAAACCATCGGGGCGGCGTCGCGCAGACGCCATTTCCCGGCGTGGTCATCCTCCGCGAGACGATGCCCACTCCGCTGCAATACGCAATCTCGAAGCCGCTGGTTGCCCTGGTGCTGCAAGGGAGCAAGCGTGTCGCGATGGGTAACAGCACCTTCGATTTCAGTGCAGGTGAGTCGCTGCTGATCACCACCGATGTGCCAACCGTCAGCCAGATCACCCGGGCTTCCCTCGGCGAGCCGTACTACTCCTTCGTCGTTGAGCTGGACCCTGGGCTGATCGAATCACTCGTGGTCGAGATGGGCTCGGCGCCGTTCACCGTGGGCGCGCCGGTACGGGTGGACCCGACCGATGCGGAGGTCGCGGACACGGCGCTTCGCCTCATTCGCCTGCTGCAACGCCCAGCCTCAGTGCCGGTGCTGGGCAAGCAATTGCTGCGTGAGCTGCATTACTGGCTACTGTCGGGCAAGCACGGCGGGGCGATTCGCTCGCTCGGGGTCAGCAACAGCCATGCGCAGCGCGTCGGCCGCGCAGTGGCCAGGATCCGTGCCGACTTCACCAAGCCGCTGCGCATGGAGCAATTGGCGGAGGCCGCCGGGATGAGCATCTCCGCGTTCCATGCGCACTTCCGCGCCATCACCTCGCTGACCCCACTGCAATTTCAGAAGCAGCTGCGGCTGATCGAAGCCAGGCGCTCCATGCTCGAAGGCACGGCGATCTGCAAGGCCGCTTCCGATGTGGGCTACGAAAGCATCCCGCAGTTCACCCGGGAATACGGCCGAATGTTCGGCACCTCGCCCGCCAGGGACATTCGTGAAACCCGGGCGCACCTGCAGGACTCGGCTCCATCCCGCTAGTCGATCGCCTGGAGTGGTGCAGGCGCTGGGTGCCCCTTCTTTGCTGAAGCCGTCATGCCGGGCCGCTACATGGGGGTCGATCCTCACGAGGCGCCGCCGGATTCATTACTTCCCAGTCGACCAACCGGCATGGTGGGGTGCTGGCCAATGGCTAGACTTGTCAGGCACACGCCTCGTCGTCCGGGAAGTCTGGCGTGCCGTCATCACTGTGGCCGGGCCCTTGATGGGGAGGAGGCGAGTGTGGATAAGCATCCATTGGCGGGCATCTCGCGGCGTCATTTCCTGGGCGGCGGCATGGTGCTTCTGGGTGGAGGACTGTTGGCAAGGTCGGCCTTCGCACAGCAGGGTTGCCCGATCACCCAGGGCGACATCCTCGGTCCCTACTACCGCTTCGGTGCACCCTTCCAGTCACGACTGGCCGGGCCCGAAGAACCGGGGGAGCGCCTGGTGGTAACCGGCACCGTGTTCAGCGCGGATTGCCGCACGCCGGTCCCGAACGCATTGGTGGAAATCTGGCAGGCCAACAGTGCCGGCCTGTACGACACCGAAACGCCCGGTAACTACACCGACAAGGGCAAGTTCCGCCTGCGCGGCATGCTCTACACCGACGCCCAGGGCAAGTACCGCATCGAGACCGTGATGCCGGGCCGCTACCCGGTGCCACCGAACCTGCCGGGGCTGGAAAGGTACGGCGGGATCATGCGCCCCGCGCACATCCATTTCCGGGTCATGGAGTCGCTCCATGTGCCCGTGACCCTGCAGCTCTACTTCAAGGGCGACCCCTTCATCGCTGGCGACCCCTGGGCTCACGAGCGGACCACCAACACCATCGAGCTGGAGCAGGACGGCGAGTTGCGCAGAGGCGTGTTCGACATCGTGCTGGCGCGGGGCTTTGCATGACCTCGCCTGGCGGATGTGCCCTCCGAGGGTAGTCCGTAGGATGGGTAGAGCGGAGCGAAACCCATCAATGGGGCGTTATGGATGTCGTTCCTCGCCGGGCGCCGCCCGATCCATTCCGCCGCCCCGCCGATCACAGCCACTTCGCGCTTCGATCTGAAACCGCGCCTTGCCCCGTGCGGACGGCGTTGGCTCGGAAGGATCAATAGGTTTCCGGCTGAGCTTGTCGAGGTTCGGCTTGTCGTTCGTGTTCATCGCTTCTCACTCCGGTGGGGCGCCAACAACCAGAGGTTAGATCGGCGATCGCACCCTCACTTGAAGGATGGAATGAGCGGGCGAAAAGGCCTGCCGATGGGGACGGGCGAGCGCCTGCGATACGGCGCCATCCCGAAACCCACCGGCATGGAGTTGGTTTCAGGGATCAGCCGATCACCTGTGGCAGGCGCCGCACTGGAATGCGCGCCTGCCGGGTCATGCAAGGGTCAGTGAGAATGCCGTGGCATTCCACCTTCCCGGGCGATAACGCGCATGTGCAGCGTCGCCGGCTCCAGGCAGCCGCCAGTGGACAATTGCCCCACCAACTGCCGATAGAGCTCCTGCCAGGGCGTTTGCGACGCCGGAATGTTTGGCTTCCACGCCGCGCGACGGCGCGCCACCTCTTCCTCGTCCACCAGCAGGTCGACGCGCCGCTGGTTGAGATCCACCCGTAACCAGTCGTTGGTCTGCACCAGCGCCAGGCCACCGCCGACCGCCGCTTCCGGCGACATGTTGAGGATCGAAGGGCTGGCCGAAGTACCGCTCTGGCGGCCATCGCCCAGGCAGGGTAGCGAGTCGACGCCTTTCTTGATCAGCGCTGCCGGGGGCGCCATGTTGACCACTTCGGCGCTGCCGGGGTAACCCACGGTACCGGCGCCACGAATCACCAGGATGCAACGCTCGTCGATTTCCAGCTCAGGGTCGTCAATGCGCGCGTGGTAGTCCTCTGGTCCCTCGAAGACGATAGCCCGGGCCTCGAAGCTGTTTTCCTTGCCCGGTTCGGACAGGTAAGTCTTGCGGAACGCTTCACCCACCACCGACATCTTCATGATCGCGCTGTCGAAGAAGTTGCCGCTGAGCACGATGAAGCCGGCGTTGAGCTTGAGCGGGGCGTCGAATGGCAGGATCACGTCGCGGTTGCTGGTGACGCTGTCGCGCACCACCTCACCGATGGTCTTGCCGCTGACCGTCGTGCAGCCTTCGTGCAGGCGGCCGGCCTTTTGCAGTTCATGCATCACCGCCGGCACGCCGCCGGCGCGGTGGAAGCCTTCGCCCAGGTACTTGCCGGCTGGCATGCAGTTAACCAGCAGCGGCACGTCTTCACCAATGCGCTGCCAATCGTCCAGCGACAGCTCGATGCCCATATGCCGGGCGATGGCGATCAGGTGTGGCGGGCAGTTGCTCGAGGCGCCCAGGGCAGAGGCGACGGCAATGGCGTTCTCGAATGCTTCGCGGGTCATGATCGACGAGGGGCGCACATCCTCCATCACCAGCTCGCAGATGCGCCTGCCGGTGGCATAGGCCATCTGCCCACGCTCGCGGTAGGGCGCAGGGATGCTGGCGCAACCTGGCAGCGACATGCCCAGCGCTTCGGCCAGGGCGTTCATCGACAGCGCCGTGCCCATGGTGTTGCAGTGGCCAACCGACGGGGAGGCGGCGGTGGTCATTTCCATGAAGCCTTCATAGTCGATCTCGCCCGCGGCCATGAGGTTGCGCGCGTGCCACAACACCGTGCCAGAACCGATCAACTGGCCCTTGTGATGGCCGTCGAGCATCGGCCCGCCAGACAGCACGATAGCCGGCAGGTCGGTGGTGGCCGCCGCCATCAGGCAGGCCGGGGTGGTCTTGTCGCAGCCGGTGGTCAGCACCACGCCGTCCAGCGGGTAGCCGTGGAGGATTTCCACCAGACCCAGGTAGGCCAGGTTGCGGTCCAGCGCGGCGGTGGGGCGGCGGCTCTGCTCGGCAATCGGGTGTACCGGGAACTCCATGGGGATACCACCGGCATCGCGGATACCGGCCTTGACCCGTTGGGCCAGTTCCAGGTGATGGCGGTTGCACGGGGTGAGGTCGCTGCCGGTCTGGGCGATGCCGATGATCGGCCGACCCGACTGCAACTCGTCGCGGGTCAGGCCGTAGTTCATGTAGCGCTCGACATACAGCGCGGTCATGTCGGCGTGGCTCGGGTCGTCGAACCACTGCTGGCTGCGCAGCGGGCGTTTCGGGGTAGTGGTCATGTCGTTCTCTCTTTTATTCGGGGCGGTCAGCGTTGCAGAGCACCAACGCCTGCCGGCACTTGCACGGTTGAGGTGCTGCTTCCTACCGCGTCGTCCAGGACTGTGAGGTCACGACCCCGGGTTTCGGTCGACAGGAAGGTGCCGATCAAGGTCAGGCCGGTCAATGCCAGGGTATAGAGCGCCAGTACCCAGTAGGCACCGCCCGCCAGGCCGACCAGGAAGATACCCAGGATCGGCGCCAGCCCACCGGACAGCATGGCGCCCAATTCGCGGGACAGGGCCACGCCAGAATAGCGATAGCGATTGCCGAACAGTTCGGTGAAGTGTGCGCACTGGGCGCCGAGCATGCTGTTGGCGGCCAGGGCGAAACCACCCACCACAGCGATGCTCACCAAGGTCGAGTCGCCGCTGTCGATCATCCACCACGACGGGAAGGCCCACAACGCGCCGAACAAGGCGCCGCCACGGTATACCGCCAAGCGCCCGAAGCGGTCGGAAAGCGCGCCGAACAGGGGCGTGGTCAATACACTCAGGATACTCGCGGCCAACACCGCATTGGTGCCGATACTGGCCAGGTTGGCGCCGTCCTCGCCAAGGTGGCGGGTGGCGAAACCGGTGAGAAAGGCGATGGAGACCGTGGCGTAGAGTGTCGAGCAGCCGGTTTCAGCCATGCGCATCAGGGTAGTCGCCGCCAGCGGACGGCGAGCGTTGCGCAGCACAGAGCGCATCGGTGACTCGATGACCTGGTGGTTCTGGCTCAGTTGCTGGAACACCGGGCTTTCCTTGAGCTTCAGGCGTATCCACACCGCCATGAAGATCAGCACCACGCTGGCCAGGAATGGTACGCGCCAACCCCAGTCCAGCAGTTCCTCGTGGCTGAGCGAGGATTGCATCACGCGGAAGGTAATGGTGGCCAGGGCCAGGCCGCTGAATACCCCGATGAACGGCAGTGCGGCATAGAAGCCACGACGCTCACGGGGCGCCAGTTCGGCCATCAGGGTGGCGGCGCCGGTCTGTTCGGCTCCGGCACCGAAGCCCTGCAGCAGGCGCAGCAGCACCAGCAGTACGGCTCCGGCGGGCCCTGTTGGCAGCAGGCCAATCAGCGTGGTGGCGATACCCATCAGGGCGATGGTCAATAGCAGCACCAGCTTGCGCCCCTTGCGGTCGCCCAGCGAGCCGAAGAACAGCCCGCCGAACGGTCGTGCCAGAAAGCCGGCACCGTAGGTGGCGAAGCTGGCCAGCAGCGCCCCCGTGGTGCCCAGCGAAGGGAAGAAGATGTGGCCGAAGACCAGCGCCGAGGCCAGTCCATAGATGGCGAAGTCGTAGTACTCGAGGGCACTGCCGATGGCGCCGGTATAAATGGCCCGACGCAGTTGGCGCGGGTCGGGAGCGGTGTCCCTGGCTTGAGTGTGCATGTCTTGCCTCGCTTGTTGTTGTTGTGGGGCTTCGGTTGCTATGGGCGGTCAGGGCCGCAGCAGGCCTCGGGCAGCCAGGTTGCGCATCATCGCACCCAGGCCGAAGGTCCAGGGCTGTGCCTGATCGCTGGTGGTCACCTGGTTATGCAGTTGGCCGAGCAGGGGGCTGGCGATACGTACCTGGTCACCCGGTTTGTGGGTGAACCCGGCGCCTGGCTGATCGCGGTCTTCGGTGGGGGCGAACAACGTGCCGAGGAACAGCAGGAAACCGTCGGGGTACTGGTGGTTTTCATTCAATGTCTGGCGGACCAGGTCTTCAGGATCGCGGCTGATCTGCGCCATCGAGCTGCTGCCGACCAGGCGGTAGCCATCGGTGCCCTGGACGTCCAGGTTGACCACGCAGCGGCGCACGGCGTCCAGGTCGAAGGTTTCGTCGAACAGGCGAATGAACGGGCCGACGGCGCACGAAGCATTGTTGTCCTTGGCCTTGCTCAGCAGCAGTGCGCTGCGGCCTTCGAAATCGCGCAGGTTGACGTCGTTGCCCAGCGTGGCGCCATGGATGCGGCCGCGGCTGTCGACGGCCAGCACCACCTCAGGCTCGGGGTTGTTCCAGGCCGAACCTGGGTGTACGCCGATGGCGCTGCCACTGCCGACCGCGGCCAGTACCGGCGCTTTGGTGAACACTTCGGCATCCGGGCCGATGCCGACTTCCAGGTACTGCGACCACATGCCTTGTTCGATCAGCAGTGCCTTGAGTGTCATAGCCTGCGGCGAACCGGGGCGCACAGCGCGCAGATTGTCACCGATCACTGAGCGTACCGTGGCGCGAACCGCTTCGGCCTTGCTGGCATCGCCACCGGCCTGCTCTTCGATCACCCGTTCGATCATGCTGGCGGCAAAGGTGACGCCGGCGGCCTTGATCACTTGCAGATCGACCGGCGCCAGCAGGTAGGGCTGGCTGGCGTCGATTGCCTCGCCACTGTTTGCCAGCAGCGCCTCGACGCTGCACAGGAAGCGGCCCGGGGTGCTACGCACGGCCTGCAGCGGGTCATCGCTTTCGAGCAACTGGCTGAGGGTGGCGAAGCGTTCGGACAGGTCGAACACGCCGTCGCTGCGCAGGACGATCGGCGAGGGGCCGCCGGGTTCACCGGGGGTCCAGGCGCGGCCGATCAGGGTGCCGGTCAGGCCGTCCTCAGGCAGGGTATTGGCGGGGGTTAGCGTCATCGGCATGGCATCAGAGTCTCGTTGAACGGGAGAACTGCACGCTAGGCAAGACGAGTGATAAACTCCAATGGCATATTCTCACTATTCGATAACGTATGGTTATTGCAGGGGCGGTGAATTCCAATGTCGGACCTTTCCTTCTCCCACGTTTGTAACTGGCTCAAGTTCCGCCACCTGGTGCTCATCGATACCCTCGGACGCACCCACAACATGCATCTGGCAGCGCAGCAGATGAACCTCAGCCAGCCGGCGATCAGCAAGATGCTCAAGGAGATCGAGAACCTGCTCGGCTTCGCCCTGTTCGAACGCTTGCCGCGCAGCATGCCGCCCACCGCGCTGGGCGAGCAGGTGGTGCGCTATGCGCAGGTGGCGTTGAACGATGCGCGAAACTTCGTCGAGCAGATCGACAACCTGCGCCAGGGCGGCCACGGTCATCTGAAGGTGGGGGGCATCTTCGCGGCCACCGCCGTGGCACTGCCGGAGGCGATCGTGGAGATCAAGCAGCGCAAGCCGCTGCTTTCGATCGAGGTGGTGGAGCAGACCAGTGACCATCTGATGGCCATGCTCGAAGACAAGCACCTGCACCTGGCCGTGGCCCGCTTTACCGACGTGTCGCAGCGCCAGCGCTTCGACTTTCAACCGCTGGCCCCGGAACCGTTCTGCTTCGTGGTCAACAACAAGCACCCGTTGAGTTCTGCCGGGCCGGTGACCTTGCCACAATTGCTGGAGTGGCCATGGATCCTCTACCCCAAGGGCACCCCCATTCGTGGGCGCATGGAGCAGGCCTTCGCCGAGGCGGGCGTGGCGGTGCCGCGCAATACCATCGATACCATTTCCATGCAGACCTTTCTCAAGGTGCTGCTGGGTGGCCCGATGATCGGCATGCTGCCCCAGGCGATGGTCGAGCCGCACCTGACCAGCGGTGTGCTGGTCAGCCTCGACACGCCGCTGCATCTGACACCCCAGGACTACGGCATCCTCACCCGCAAAGGCGAGCCCTTGAGCGGCGTGGCGCTGGAATTCGCCGAGATCCTGTTGACCAACACCCGGCGAGTGTCGGGCGATCGATAACGCATCGTTATCGGATGATCCCTAAAGGCCATTGGGCAAGAATCGAAGAGCCGCCTAGATTAGCGCCCTATGACTTTCGCAATGCCGAGGGAATCAACCATGACGTCATACGCAGGCCAACAATTCATCGGCGGGGTCCGCCGTGCAAGCGGCCAGGCGACCTTGCACAGTTTCGATGCGCGTACCGGACAGGCGCTGCCGGGCGCGTTCCATCAAGCCACGGAAGTCGAAGTAGATGCTGCGGCCCAGGCTGCGGCCGCCGCCTATCCCATCTACCGGGCGTTGCCTGCCGCGCGCCGGGCGGAGTTCCTGGACGCCATTGCCGAAGCGCTGGATGCCCTGGATGACGACTTCATCGACACCGTTTGCCGCGAAACGGCCTTGCCGCCTGCGCGCATCCAGGGCGAACGGGCACGCACCAGTGGCCAGCTGAGGCTGTTCGCCACAGTGCTGCGCCGGGGCGATTTCGTCGGTGCGCGCATCGACCGTGCGCAGCCCGAGCGCACCCCGCTGCCTCGCCTGGACGTTCGCCAGTGCCGCATGGGCGTGGGGCCGGTCGCGGTGTTTGGCGCCAGCAACTTCCCGCTGGCGTTTTCCACCGCTGGTGGCGACACCGCAGCGGCGCTGGCAGCAGGTTGCCCAGTGGTATTCAAGGCTCACAGCGGCCACATGGCCACGGCCGAACGGGTGGCTGAGGTCATCGTTGGCGCCGCCGAGCGTTGCGGTATGCCGGCTGGGGTCTTCAACATGATCTTCGGCGCCAGGGTAGGTGAGGCGCTGGTCAAGCACCCAGCCATCCAGGCGGTGGGCTTCACCGGTTCGCTCAAGGGCGGCCGGGCCCTGTGCGACATGGCTGCGGCGCGTCCCCAGCCGATCCCGGTGTTCGCCGAAATGAGCAGTATCAACCCTGTGCTCGTCCTACCGGGAGCCCTGGCCGCCCGTGGCGAGGCGGTGGCCCGTGAGTTGACCGCCTCGGTGGTACTGGGGTGTGGGCAGTTCTGCACTAACCCCGGCCTGGTGATGGGGGTGCGTTCACCCGAGTTCAGCGCTTTCGTCGA
The DNA here is from genome assembly GCF_043392685.1 of Metapseudomonas phytobenefica. NCBI lineage: Bacteria > Pseudomonadati > Pseudomonadota > Gammaproteobacteria > Pseudomonadales > Pseudomonadaceae > Metapseudomonas > Metapseudomonas phytobenefica. The sequence continues at coordinate 86,266 of NZ_JBHZGM010000002.1, forward strand.
GCACCTGCGTGCACAAATGGCCGATCAAGCGCCGCAGACCATGCTCAACACCGGCACCCTGGCCAGCTATGCCCATGGCGTAGCCACCCTCAAGGCCCGCCCGGGCATACGCCACCTGGCCGGGGCCGAGCAGCAGGGTAACCAGGCCTGGCCGCAGCTGTTCCAGGCCGAGGCACAACTGTTGTTGGACGGGGAGCCGTTGCTTCAGGAAGAGATCTTCGGCCCCACCACCGTGGTGGTCGAACTTGCCGACCAAGCCCAGCTTCTTGCCGCGCTGCACGCGCTTGGCGGGCAACTGACCGCAACCCTGATCGGTGAGCTGAGCGACTTGGCAGAAGCCGCGCCACTGGTGGCGGTGCTGGAGCAGAAGGCCGGGCGCGTGCTGGTCAACGGTTACCCCACCGGCGTCGAGGTGTGCGACGCCATGGTTCACGGTGGCCCGTACCCGGCCACCTCCGACAGCCGTGGCACCTCGGTCGGCACCCTGGCGATCGACCGCTTCCTGCGCCCGGTGTGCTACCAGAACTTCCCCGATGCGCTATTGCCCGAGGCACTGCGCGACGCCAACCCCTTGCAACTGCTGCGATTGGTCGATGGCCAGCCCAGCCGTGACCCGATTTGCTGATAGCCGCTACTGACAGGCATTACCACCGGGTGCTGTCGCACCCGGTGCTCTTTCAATAAAAACAACAGGCATGCACGACATGCCCAGAGGCTTAGCCATGGCTCATCCATCTGTCGCCCCCACCCGCGATCAGGCATTCGAAGATCGCACCTATCGCAAGGTCATTCTGCGCATCCTGCCGGTACTGCTGCTCTGCTACATAGCTGCCTACCTGGACAGGGTAAACATTGGCTTTGCCAAATTGAGCATGCTGGACGACCTGCAGTTCAGCAACACCGTGTATGCACTGGGCGCCAGTGTGTTCTTCTGGGGCTACTTCCTGTTCGAGGTTCCGAGCAACCTGCTGCTGCATCGCTATGGCGCGCGCTTCTGGATCGCGCGCATCATGCTGAGCTGGGCAATCATTTCCATGGCGGTGGCGTTCACCCAACCGCTGGCCGCGTTCTTCCACATCGAATCCAGCACCATGTTCTATGTGCTGCGTTTCCTGCTGGGCATCTGTGAGGCCGGCTTTTTCCCGGGGGTGATCCTGTACCTCAACTATTGGTTCCCGACCCATCGGCAAAGCCGGGTGATGTCGGGCTTCCTGATGGCGTTGCCGGTCAGCCTGACGCTGGGCGGCATGCTGTCGGGCTGGCTGATGACCAGCATGGATGGCTGGCATGACCTGGCGGGCTGGCAATGGATGCTGCTGATGGAAGGCGTGCCGTCGGTGATCATGGCCGTGGTGGTGTTCACTTGCCTGTGCGACAACATCGACAAGGCCCGCTGGCTGACCGATGCGCAAAAGCAACTGCTCAAGGCCAACCTGCAACAGGAAGAGCAGGGCAAGGCCTCGCGCCTGGGCGATGTGTTCTTCAATCCCCGGGTGTGGCTGCTAGTCATGATCCTGTTGACCTTCAACACCGGCTTCTACGGCCTGGCCTTCTGGATGCCATCGATCATCAAGAGCGCGGGGGTGACCAGCAGCCTGGAGATCGGCCTGCTGACCGCCATCCCCTACACCGTGGCCGTGATCGCCATGTTCCTCAACGCACGCCATTCCAACCGTACCGGCGAGCGCCGCTGGCATGCCGCGATACCTGCGTTCATCGGTGGTTGCGGCTTGATGCTCAGCGCCGCATTCGCCGATAACGTCATGCTCTCGATCCTGTTCCTGACCGTCGCGGCCTCGGGTGTGCTGAGCCTGATGCCGATCTTCTGGACGCTGCCGGGCACGGTGCTGTCGGGCGTCGCGGCGGCTGCCGGAATCGGCATGATCAACGCCATTGGCAACCTGTCGGGCTTCACCGGCTCGATGATCACTGCGGTGGCGGAAAACCTGACCGGAAATATCAACAATGGCACCTACGTGCTTGGCCTGTGCCTGTTCGCCAGCGGCGCGTTGATCCTGGCGATACCCGCTGTGATGCTCAAGCGCTCCGCTGCCGAGCAGGGCACGCCACTGGAGCTGGAGGCAGCATGAGTATTAGCGAGATGGGGAAACCGAAGCAGGCACTGCTGATGCTGGCGCCCTTGCTGGAAGAGCATGAGGCCCGGCTGGCCAGGGACTTTGAGCTGGTGCGGGCCTTCGACCCAGAAGCCCAGGCTGCGCTGCTGAACGATCGCCCCGAACGCTTTGGCGCGCTGGTCACCAATGGCGTACAGGGCGTTCCGCCCGCGCTGATGACGGCGTTGGTGAACCTGTCGCTGATTGCCGTGAACGGCGTGGGTGTCGACCGGATGGATGTGCAGCAGGCAAACGGCCGGGGCATTCGCATCGCCACCACCAATGACATCCTGACCGATGCCGTGGCCGATCAGGCCGTTGCGCTGCTGTTGGCCGTGTTGCGGCAGGTCTGCGTAGCCGACCGTTTCGTTCGCGCCGGGCATTGGCACAGGGGCGGCTTCCCGCTACTGGGCACCAGCCTGCGCGGACAGCGGGTCGGGATCATTGGCCTGGGGCGCATCGGCCAAGCGATCGCCAGTCGCCTGCAGCCATTCGGTGTCACGCTGGCCTACCACAACCGCAATGCGGTACCTGGCTGTGCTTACGCATACCACGCTGACCCGCGAAGCCTGGCCGAGGCCAGCGATATCCTGGTCGTCGCCGTTGCGGGCGGTGCTTCCACGTCGCATCTGGTCGATACCAAGGTGTTGGATGCGCTCGGGCCCCAGGGGGTCATCGTCAACGTGGCGCGGGGCACCGTGATTGACGAAGAGGAGATGGTGGCCCGTCTCCAGGACGGCCGGCTTGGTGGGGCTGCGCTGGATGTGTTCACCCATGAACCCCAGGTGCCCGTCGCATTGCTTGAACTGGACAATGTGGTGCTGCAGCCTCATCTGGGCAGTGCGACCCTGCAGACACGGCGAGCGATGGGGGATTGCGTCGTGCAGGCGGTCACCGAGCAGTACGGGCTGCAATGAAGTATCGCGCTGTGGTACCGAGTCGCTCCATGTGCTCGTGACCCTGCAGCTCTACTTCAAGGGCGACCCCTGGGCTCACGAGCGGACCACCAACACCATCGAGTTGGAGCGGGACTTTGCGTGACCCCCGCCTGGCGGATGTGGCCTCCGGGGGGAGTCCGTAGGATGGGTAGAGCCCAACAGGGGTTCTACCCCGTTATCACGGACACTTTCGAGTAAGCTCATACCGAGCTGAAGGAGTGTTCATGAAGCGCAAGAAATACAGTCCCGAATTCAAGCGGGAAGCCGTTGAACTGGCTCGTCGTTCAGAGGCCAGTTGCCGCCAAATTGCCCAAGAGATTGGAGTGGCCCCGAGCCTGCTAAACCGCTGGGTTCGGGAAGCACAACCGGGTATGGAGAAAGCCTTCCCAGGAACGGGAAGCCCGCGGGATGAGGAGCTTGCCCGTCTCAAGCGCGAATTGGCTCGAGTAACCAAGGAACGTGATTTTTTAAGGCGGCAGCGTACTTTGCCAAACCTGCAGCGCTGTTCTGCCAATGAAAAATGGCCAGCGAGCATTGCTCGCCGGCATTTTCGACTACTCCGTTTTAATCAGCCCTTAGGAGGGAAGGGGTCATCCCCATAGGTATTGCGTTCGCGAATCTGACCATCCTTGCCATGGATAAGCATTTCGCTGCCTTGGTTTTTGGCAATTTCGCGTGCTAGCTCGATGGCTTCTGCCTGGGTACCTACTACCCTGGTTGCCTTCGAATTGCCTGCGCCTTTGACGGCCCAGTCGTCGCCGTACGGAACAACGTGCTGATTTTTCTTAGACATAAAAAATGGCCTTTTCAGTGTCGATGTTTGAGCAAGGCCAATCGCCTAGCTCTCTTGCTTGTTTCGAAGATTAATCTCGTATGAGTCTCATCTCCGACGATCAGCCGTTGACACCGCTCGAAGGTCATCCATAATCACGCCCCGCATTTCCCCAAATGCTTTCGTGATTTTGGAGTTCCTCCGATCACGGCCCGTACGAGTGGGCTTTCTTCACTGGTACGGTCAAGACCCACGGCATCCGCGCGAACGGTTGCTGTGGGTTTCTTGTTTCTGCCGTCCTGAGCGGACAGCGCGCGCATCCTTGCGCGATCCCCAATCCTTTACTTTTCCTGTACTCCTGCGCCCGACTCCATGGGCATATCGGCCTTGCCCGTGTTACTAACGCCTGGATGGCGAGTGCCGCTGCCCTCCCCAGGGCAGCGGTTGTGCACCGTGTCGGTGCGCCGTTTCAACATTCAGTGAAAAGAATTTACTGATTGCTGAAAACTTACGTGACCCGGATTCAATCCCAGCTCAGCGCACCGCCGGTCTGGTATTCAATAACGCGAGTTTCGAAGAAGTTCTTCTCTTTCTTCAGGTCCATGATTTCGGACATCCACGGGAACGGGTTGGTGGCGCCCGGGTATTCCTCTTTCAGGCCGATCTGGGTCAGGCGGCGGTTGGCGATGAACTTGAGGTAGTCCTCCATCATGGCCGCGTTCATGCCCAGTACGCCGCGCGGCATGGTGTCGCGAGCGTATTCGATCTCCAGCTGGGTGCCCTGCAGGATCATCTGGGTGGCTTCGTCCTTCATCTGGGCATCCCACAGGTGCGGGTTTTCGATCTTGATCTGGTTGATCACGTCGATGCCAAAGTTCAGGTGCATGGACTCGTCACGCAGGATGTACTGAAACTGCTCGGCGGTGCCGGTCATCTTGTTGCGGCGGCCCATGGAGAGGATCTGGGTGAAGCCGCAGTAGAAGAAGATGCCTTCCAGTACGCAGTAGTAGGCGATCAGGTTGCGCAGGAACTGGCGGTCGGTCTCCGGGGTGCCGGTCTGGAAGGTCGGGTCGGAGATCGAACGGGTGTACTTCAGGCCCCAGGAGGCTTTCTTCGCGACGCTCGGAATCTCGTGGTACATGTTGAAGATTTCGCCTTCGTCCATGCCTAGGGATTCGATGCAGTACTGGTAGGCGTGGGTGTGTATCGCCTCTTCGAAGGCCTGGCGCAGGATGTACTGGCGGCACTCGGGGTTGGTGATCAGGCGGTACACGGCCAGCACCAGGTTGTTCGCCACCAGGGAGTCGGCGGTGGAGAAGAAGCCGAGGCTGCGCTTGACGATGCGGCGCTCGTCCTCGGAGAGGCCGTCGGCGCTCTTCCACAGGGCGATGTCGGCGTTCATGTTGACTTCTTGCGGCATCCAGTGGTTGGCGCAGCCATCCAGGTACTTCTGCCAGGCCCAGTCGTACTTGAAGGGGACGAGCTGGTTGAGGTCGGCGCGGGCGTTGATCATCTGCTTGTCGCCGACCTGCACGCGCGCGGCGGAGCCTTCGAGGTCGTCCAGGCCTTCCTGGATATCGAGGGCGTCGAGGGCCTTCTTGGCGCGGGCGACGGCGTCGGAGTCGGCGGCCGATACGGCGCGGGCGTCTTCAACGGAGCCGGCGGCTTCGTCGTCGAGCTTGTCGATGGTCCTGGCGGCGGCCTGGGCAACGGCGGGGGCTGCCTTGGCTTCGGTGGGGTCTTCCTTGTCGAATTCGTCCCAGCTGAGCATGGTTCCTCTCCTGGTGTCTGGATGCGTGGGTGGATGCACGCTAAGGCGTTGAATCAGGGCCGGGCGGTGGATTGCCCTGGCCTGTGCACACCCGGTTTGTGGGTGTGGCTGTTCGGATATCGGTGTTGCCTGAGGTTTCCCTCATCCGACCGCGGCCCGCCCCGGCCCCTCTCCCAGAGGGAGAGGGGAGGGAATTTCACTCCCGGTCGAGCGTGGTGCTGTGCGAGTGACCGCTAGGCGCCCGGTTGGCTGGAGCCCCCGAGCGTACGCATGTACGTGATGGGAGCCGGCCAGCCGGGCAACAACGCGGACGCCGCTCAGCGACGCGCGCTTACTGGCACGCTTCGCAGTCGGGGTTATCGATGGAGCATGCTTTCGGCACCGGAGCCGGTTGCGGTGCTGCGGCTTGCAGTGTTTCGCTGCCGCCTGCCGATACGGCGTTCAGCTTGCCGGTGTTGATGGTCGACTTCTCGGTGCTGGTGGCGGCCAGGGCACGGAGGTAGTAGGTGGTTTTCAGACCACGGTACCAGGCCATGCGGTAGGTCACGTCCAGCTTCTTGCCCGAGGCGCCGGCGATGTAGAGGTTCAGGGACTGGGCCTGATCGATCCACTTCTGGCGGCGGCTGGCGGCGTCGACGATCCAGCGGGTCTCGACTTCGAAGGCGGTGGCGTACAGGTCTTTCAGGTCTTGCGGGATGCGCTCGATCTGCTGCACGGAGCCGTCGTAGTACTTCAGGTCGTTGACCATGACCGGGTCCCACAGGCCACGAGCCTTGAGGTCGTGTACCAGGTAGGGGTTGATCACGGTGAACTCGCCGGACAGGTTCGACTTCACGTAGAGGTTCTGGTAGGTCGGCTCGATGGACTGCGATACGCCGGTGATGTTGGCGATGGTCGCGGTCGGCGCGATGGCCATGATGTTCGAGTTACGAATACCTTTCTTGACGCGCTCGCGAATCGGGGCCCAGTCCAGGGTCTCGGTCAGGTCGACGTCGATGTACTTCTGGCCACGGGCCTCGATCAGGATCTGCTGGGAGTCCAGCGGCAGGATGCCCTTGGACCACAGGGAGCCCTCGAAGGTCTCGTAGGCGCCGCGCTCGTCGGCCAGGTCGCAGGAAGCCTGGATGGCGAAGTAGCTCACCGCTTCCATGGACTTGTCGGCGAATTCGACGGCCGCTTCGGAACCGTAGGGGATGTGCTGCAGGTACAGGGCGTCCTGGAAGCCCATGATGCCCAGGCCCACCGGACGGTGCTTGAGGTTCGAGTTGCGCGCCTGCGGGACCGAGTAGTAGTTGATGTCGATTACGTTATCGAGCATGCGAACTGCGGTCTTGACGGTCTTCTCGAGCTTGGCGGTGTCCAGCTTGCCATCGATGATGTGGTTGACCAGGTTGATCGACCCCAGGTTGCAGACCGCGATCTCGTCCTTGTTGGTGTTCAGGGTGATCTCGGTGCACAGGTTCGAGCTGTGGACCACGCCCACGTGCTGCTGCGGGCTGCGCAGGTTGCACGGGTCCTTGAAGGTCAGCCAAGGGTGGCCGGTCTCGAACAGCATCGAGAGCATCTTGCGCCACAGATCCTTGGCCTGGATGGTCTTGAACAGCTTGATCTTGCCGTACTGGGTCAGGGCTTCGTAGTACTCGTAGCGCTCTTCGAAGGCCTTGCCGGTCAGGTCGTGCAGGTCCGGTACTTCGGACGGCGAGAACAGGGTCCACTGGCCATCGTCGAATACGCGCTTCATGAACAGGTCCGGAATCCAGTTCGCGGTGTTCATGTCGTGGGTACGGCGGCGATCGTCACCAGTGTTCTTGCGCAGTTCGATGAACTCTTCGATGTCCAGGTGCCAGGTTTCCAGGTAGGCGCAGACGGCGCCCTTGCGCTTGCCACCCTGGTTGACGGCGACGGCGGTGTCGTTGACCACTTTCAGGAACGGAACCACGCCCTGGGACTTGCCGTTGGTGCCCTTGATGTAGGAGCCCAGTGCACGTACCGGGGTCCAGTCGTTGCCCAGGCCGCCTGCGAATTTGGACAGCATGGCGTTGTCGTGGATGGCGCTGTAGATGCCCGACAGGTCGTCCGGAACGGTGGTCAGGTAGCAGGACGACAGCTGCGGACGCAGGGTGCCGGCGTTGAACAGGGTCGGGGTCGACGACATGTAGTCGAAGGAAGACAGCAGGTTGTAGAACTCGATGGCGCGTTCTTCTTTCTGCTTCTCTTCGATGGCCAGGCCCATGGCCACGCGCATGAAGAAGACCTGCGGCAGTTCGAAGCGGATGCCGTCCTTGTGGATGAAGTAGCGGTCGTACAGGGTCTGCAGGCCGAGGTAGGTGAACTGCTGGTCACGCTCGTGGTTGATGGCCTTGCCCAGTTTTTCCAGGTCGAAGGTCTTCAGTTGCGGGTCGAGCAGTTCGAACTCGACGCCTTTTTCCACGTAGGCCGGCAGGGCCTTGGCGTAGAGGTCGGCCATCTCGTGGTGAGTGGCGCTCTCGGCAACGCCGAGGAAGCCCAGCGCTTCGGCACGCAGGGTGTCCATCAGCAGGCGGGCAGTGACGTAGGAGTAGTTCGGCTCGCGCTCTACCAGGGTGCGGGCGGTCATCACCAGGGCGGTGTTGACGTCCTTCTCGGCGACGCCGTCGTAGAGGTTCTTCAGGGTTTCACGCTCGATCAGCGCGCCGTCGACTTCGGCCAGGGCTTCGCAGGCTTCGCTGATGATGGTGTTCAGGCGGCCCATGTCCAGTGGCTGCTGGCTGCCATCGGCGCGGGTGATGCGGATGCTCGGGTGCGGCTGGGCGACTTCGTTGCCGGCGCTGCGCTTGGAGCGCTCCAAGGCGCGGGATTCGCGGTAGATCACGTAGTCGCGGGCGACTTTCTGCTCGCCGGCGCGCATCAGGGCCAGCTCAACCTGGTCCTGGATCTCTTCGATGTGGATGGTGCCGCCGGAGGGCATGCGGCGCTTGAAAGTCGCGGTGACCTGCTCGGTCAGGCGGGCGACGGTTTCATGGATACGCGAAGAGGCCGCGGCAGTACCGCCCTCCACTGCGAGGAACGCCTTGGTGATGGCAACGGTGATCTTGTCGTCGGTGTACGGAACGACAGTACCGTTGCGTTTGATCACGCGCAGCTGGCCGGGCGCGGTGGCGGCCAGATCCTGAGTGGAATCTGCTGCCTGCGGCGCTGCGGCCTGCGGGTTCTCGCGAGTGGTGTCGGTCTGCATGGGGTTCTCCATGTTCTGATTTATCTAAGGGCGCCTGAACCGCCTTCGTACCCTTTTCACAACGCAAGACGCACGGCAGCGGTGCCGGGCGCGAATACGTGGTGCTTCGGGGCAGAAGGGCAGGACTCAAGTGCCTTCCTGGCCCTACAAGTCAATCGCCACGGTGTTGAAGAACCGTGACAACCACAATACCTAGTGGTGGGCGCTGTTGGCGCCGCACCCGCTTCCGGCCCCCAGTCACGTTCTTTGTGTCCTGGGCCGGCACCACTCGCCAGAGGCGTTTGGTGGGTGAAATACCGCATGTGACACACCGGTGGTCAGGCTCGGAAAAAGCCGTTAGCGCTTGATTCTAGTTAGTGTCCGGTGGTACGCCTCACCCCTATATGTAGGGGCTTGGCTCGATGGGAGTACAAGATAATGCGCTGTTGGGGGTATTGCAAGGCGAGCCACAATATCTAGCCTGTGGATAACTTGTGGGTGATTTGTGGGTGACTGTGGGGTAACGGAGGCAAAGCCCCGGTGGCTCTAGGCTCTGCCGTTCGTCGCCGCCGAGTGGGCGGTTTTCGGGGTTCGGCGGCACTGTCGACGGCGTCGCAAGCTAACACAATATCTTGTGTTTTCGCTCGCATCTGGTATGCGCTGTGCTATCGATCCGGCGTTGCTACAATGCGGGCCCGTTTTTCGATGGTCCTGACGCTGTCTAGGGAGTGTGTGGTGGAGCAAGAAGCCTGGCGAATCCTCATAGTCGAAGACGATCAGCGACTGGCCGATCTGACCCGTGAGTACCTGGAAGGCAACGGCCTGCAGGTGGCCATCGAGTCCGATGGCGGCCAGGCGGTGGCGCGCATCCTCAAGGAGCGGCCGGATCTGGTGGTGCTGGACCTGATGCTGCCGGGGGAGGATGGCCTGTCAATCTGCCGCAAGCTGCGCGGCCAGTACGAGGGGCCGATCCTGATGCTCACCGCGCGCACCGACGACATGGACCAGGTGCTGGGCCTGGAACTGGGTGCCGATGACTACGTGTGCAAACCGGTGCGCCCGCGTGTGCTGCTGGCACGCATCCGGGCCCTGTTGCGGCGCAGCGAGGTGGCCGCCGAGGTGCCGGTTGTGGAGAACCAGCGCCGCCTGGAGTTCGGCCCGCTGGTGATCGACAACGCCATGCGCGAGGCCTGGCTCAACGAGCGCAGCATCGAGCTGACCAGTGCCGAGTTCGACCTGCTCTGGCTGCTGGCGGTGAACGCCGGGCGCATCCTTTCCCGCGAGGAGATCTTCAATTCCCTGCGCGGCATCGAGTACGACGGCCAGGACCGTTCCATCGACGTGCGCATTTCACGCATCCGTCCGAAGATCGGTGACGACCCCATGCACCCGCGCCTGATCAAGACGGTACGCAGCAAGGGCTATCTATTTGTCAGAGAGGCCGCCGAAGGCCTCTGACGCTTCGCACCAGACGGGCGACAGTCGATGAACTCGATCTTCCTGCGCATCTACGGCGGCATGCTGGTCACCCTGGTGCTGGTAGCGCTGCTCGGCGTCTTCACCATCCACCAGGTCAACCAGGTGCGCGCCGACCAATACCGCGAGAGCCTCGCCCGCGGCACTTTCCGCCTGATGGCCGACAACCTCCAGCCCATGAATGAAGTGGAGCGCCGCCGCGCGGTGGTGCTCTGGGGACGCCTGCTGGGCATTCCCCTGGCACTGCAGCCCATGGAGGGTTCGAAGCTGGACAACAGCGCGCGCAATCGCCTGGCGCGAGGCCAGGTGCTGGTGGAACAGACCGGGCCCCATGCGGCGCGGGTGTTCGCCCTGGTGAGCGTGGGCGAGCGGCTGCTGCTCACCGGCGACGTGGAGCAGATCAGCGAGCAGTTGGCGCGGGCCACCGTCTATCTATTGATGGATGAGCTGGTGCGCTTCCCGGTGAACGAACAGCCCCAGCGCCTGGCATCCATCAAGGAAAACAAGCAGTTCGGCTTCGACATGCGGCTGATCCCGCTGAAGGACGCCGATCTGGACGTCGACCAGCGCCGCCGGGTGGACGAGGGCGATACGGTGATGGCGCTCGGCAAGGACGGCGACTCCATCCGTGTGATCGCCGGCATGGTGGACACCCCCTGGGTGCTGGAGATGGGGCCGCTGCACCAGATGAACCCTTATCCACCGCAGATGCTGGTGCTGATCGGTTTCCTCGGCCTGACCCTTATCGGCCTGACCGTGTATTTCCTGGTGCGCCAGTTGGAGCATCGCTTGATGGCGCTGGAGAGCGCTGCCACCGACATCGCCCAGGGCAAGCTGGACGCGCGGGTTCCTGCCGGGGGCGCCGACTCGGTGGGGCGTCTGGCTGCTGCATTCAATGGCATGGCCGAGCAGTTGCAGCGGCTGCTGAGCCTCCAGCGCGAGCTGATCCGCGCGGTCTCCCACGAGCTGCGTACCCCGGTGGCGCGGCTGCGCTTCGGCCTGGAGATGATCGGCGACGCCGAGGACGACCAGTCCCGGCGCAAATATATGGAGGGCATGGACGGCGACATCCAGGAACTGGACAAGCTGGTGGACGAGATGCTGACCTACGCGCGCCTGGAGCAGGGCTCGCCGGCCTTGCAATTCCAGCGCGTGGACTTGGATGCGCTGTTCGATCAGGTGATCGCCGAACTGTCCCCCCTGCGTGCATCGGTTCGCATCGAGCGGGGCTTGTGCCTGAACGTCGGCGACGACGGGGCCTGGGTCGAAGCCGAGCCGCGTTACCTGCACCGCGCGCTGCAGAACCTGGTGAGCAATGCCATGCGCCATGCGGAATCGCGGGTGCAGCTGAATTACCAGATTGGCCACAAGCGCTGCCGCATCGACGTCGAAGACGATGGCCCCGGCGTGCCGGAGAGCCAGTGGGAGAAGATCTTCAAACCCTTCATGCGGCTGGACGACAGCCGCACCCGCGCCTCCGGCGGCCACGGCCTGGGGCTTTCCATCGTGCGGCGGATCATCTACTGGCACGCCGGCCGCGCCCAGATCGGCCGCAGCGAAACCCTGGGCGGCGCACGCTTCAGCCTGGTATGGCCGCGCCGCCAGAGCGAGGCGGAGACGCTGTAACACGGCCCGTCGGGGCTATTCGCCAGGCTGGTGTGGTTCGTAGATGGGTATCGCTCCGTGCGATACCCATCAACCGATCAGGGCACCAGCGGCAGATTGCGCTTGTGCTGGGTGTTGTCGTAGGTGCGAACGATGATGTCGTAGGCACGCTGGCTGACTTCCTGGCCGTGGAGGAAGGCGTCGATCTCGGCATAGGTCACGCCGTGTGCTTCTTCGTCCGGCTTGCCGGGGCGCAGTTCTTCCAGGTCGGCTGTCGGCACCTTGTGCACTGCGCTGTCCGGTGCACCCAGGTAACGGGCGATGGCGCGCACCTGATTCTTCACCAGGCCGGAGAGGGGCGCCAGGTCGCAGGCGCCGTCGCCGAATTTGGTGAAGAAACCCATCACCGCCTCGGCGGCGTGGTCGGTGCCGATCACCAGGCCGTTGTTGGCGTTGGCGATGGCGAACTGGGCGACCATGCGGATGCGCGCCTTGATGTTGCCGGTGACGAAGTCGCGGCGGGCGTCGTTGAGATGGTGCAGGTGGGTGACCTGTTCGGCGAGGCCGATCACGCTGTCGGCGATGTTCACGGTTTCTTCTTCGTCGGCGCGAATGAAGTTCATGGCCACCTGGGCGTCCGCCTCGTCGTGCTGGACGTTGTAGGGCAGGCGCACGGCGATGAAGCGGTAGCCGTCATCGCCGGTCTCGGCACGCATTTCCTCGACGCTGAGCTGGGCCAGGCGGCCGGCGGTGGTGGAGTCGACGCCGCCGCTGATGCCGAGTACCAGCACCTTGAGGCCGGAGTTGCGCAGGCAGTCCTTGATGAAGGCCTTGCGGCGCTCGACCTCGGCCACCAGGGCGGCTTCGTCGGCGAAGGGCGGGACAACGTCCAGGGCTTTGGTGATTTCTTGCTGGCGATTGCTGCTCATGTGCGGAGTCCTTACTGGGCGTCGGTGACGCGGAAAACGTGTTTCAGGTAGGCGACGAAGTTCTCGTCGCGGCATTGGGTCTTGCCTGCTTCATCAGAAATCTTCGCCACCGGCTGGCCGTTGCAGGCCGTCATCTTGATCACGATGTTCATGGGCTCGACGCCAGGGATGTCGCAGGTCAGGTTGGTGCCGATGCCGAAACTGACTTGAATGCGCCCGCGCAAGGCACGGTAGAGCGCCATTGCCCGTGGCAGGTCGAGGCCATCGGAGAATACGAGGGTCTTGGTCAGCGGGTCTATGCCCAGTTTCTGGTAATGGCGGATGGCCTTTTCCGCCCACTCCAGCGGGGCGCCGGAGTCATGGCGCAGGCCGTCGAAGAGCTTGGCGAAGTACAGGTCGAAGGCGTTGAGGAAGGCCTGCATGTAGATGCAATCGGTCAGTGCGATGCCCAGTAGGCCGCGATACTCGCGAACCCAGCAATCGAGGGCAGCGATCTGGCTGTCGATCAGGCGCGGGCCGAACTGCTGGTGCGCCATCAGCCATTCGTGAGCCATGGTGCCGATGGGCTTGATGTCGAACTCGCGGGCCAGGTGGATGTTGCTGGTGTCGACGAAGCGGCCGGGGAAGTCACGCTTGAGAATGTGCACCACTTCTTCCTGGACCTCGTAGGAGAAGCGCCGGCGGGTGCCGAAGTCCGCCAGCTGGAAGTCCTGCAACTCTTCGTCACTGGCATTGGCCCGGAGCCAGTCGAGCTTGCGGTAGAGCTGTTCCCGCGCCTGGACCAGCTTGACGTCGCGATAGCGGCAGCGGTTGCGCACCTCGTTGATGATTGCCGGTAGGGGAATCTCGAAGAGGATCATGTGCAGCCAGGGCCCCCGCAGGCGCACGCAGAACTGGCCGTCCTCGATACCCAGTTGCAGGTAGCGCAGGTTGAAGCGGAACAGGCTGAGGAAGCGAATGAAGTCCGGCTTGATGAAGGGAATGCGTTCGAGGAAGTGCAATTGGTCGTGAGTGATGGAAATGTCCGCCAGTTGCTCGATCTGCAAGCGGATTTCCGCGAGATAGGGCGTCAGGTCCTCATTGTTGCGACAGCGGAACTCCCACTCGACTTCGGCGTTCGGGTAATTGTGCAGCACCGCCTGCATCATGGTCAGTTTATAGAAATCGGTATCCAGCAGGTTTTGGATGATGCGGCCGGAAAAGGCGCTGTCAGCCATGGTCGAGTCTCGAAACTTCGGGCGGACGGTGGAAAGAGGGCAGGATGCGGCAAGGTACCGGCGATGCGCAAGGCTACGGCAGTACCCGTTGTGGAGGCGAAATCAGTCGCTGTCCGGAGCGTATGACCAGCTGGCGAATGTGACGGGGAGCTGTGTATCCCATTGCGAATGAATTGGCGCAAGTATTGCCGGGCGCTGCATGGCCCGTAGGAACTGGCTCGCCAGCAAGCTGGCTCCTAAAGCAGGCAAGAGAAGCCAGTCCCCCATTTTTCGGACTGATGGGTGAGTGCTGCCGACAGATCCAGGGGTAGCAATGAACATGAACACTGCCTTCGATTCGGAAGTGAAACAGTGCTGCCCTCCAGATCGAGGCGGTCCATGACCACTTCCATGTCGTGGCTCGCCATGTTCGCGAGGTGATCGACCGCATCCGGTGCGAGCAAGCGCTTCTGGCAGGCGCAACGCAGCCTACGTATGCTTTGTATCCTTGCCTCTCGGTGTGCATGCCCATGCTGCTGATCTCCAACAGCGTCCACCTGCCTGACGACGAAATCGAACTGACCGCCATCCGCGCCCAGGGTGCCGGCGGACAGAACGTCAACAAGGTTTCAAGCGCGGTGCACCTGCGCTTCGACATCCGTGCTTCATCCCTGCCGGACTTCTACAAGGAACGCCTGCTGCAACTGCGCGACAGCCGCATCACCGGTGACGGCGTGATCGTCATCAAGGCCCAGCAATACCGTACCCAGGAACAGAACCGGGCCGATGCCCTAGAGCGCCTGGCCGAACTCATCCGCAGCGTGGCGAAAGTGCAGAAGGCGCGCCGGCCGACCAAACCCACGCTGGGATCAAAGAAGCGGCGGCTGGAAGGCAAGGCCAGACGGGGGGAGATAAAGGCGGGCAGGGGGAAGGTGGATTATTGAGGTGGGGTGCCGCCGGGCTCGCTTTCCGATCAGGACCAGTCTCTGACATCTTGCCCTTCGATGGGGAAGGGCTTCAGGAACGGTTTGTCCGATCCGTCGGATAATTCGTCTTCTCAGGTGGAATGTCGCCGATGGTGGCGGCGCGGCTGATTTCGCATATTTCTCGGCTTTCGTTGGGCGTCCGCCCATGCCTCAAGCAGGAGAAGCTGCGCCTTGAACGTGCCGCCATCAATGCCTGAAAAATTTGCCGACCGTTTGGGGCTCTTGCTGGCCTTGACCCGGCGCGAGGTGGAGGCACGCTATCGTGAGTCGATGCTAGGCCGCCTGTGGATCATCGCGTCCCCCATTCTCCTGCTGCTCATCTACACATTCGTTTTCGGTGTTGTACTCAAATCCCGCTGGGGCAGTGACCAGGATACCTATTCCTTTGCACTGACACTGTTCGCCGGCCTACTGCTCAATGGCATCCTCTCCGAAGGTCTTTCCCGGGCGCCGGGTATCATTTCGGCCAACGTCAATTACGTGAAGAAGCTGGTTTTCCCCTTGGAAATCCTCCCTGTGACGCCAGTGCTCGCGGCATTCGTGAATGCCGTACTTGGTTACCTGGTGCTCATCGGTTTCCTGATGGCCAAGGGCAGCGTGCCCGGATGGAGCGTGCTGTTGTTGCCGTTGCTGCTGGTTCCATTCCTGCTTTGCGTGACGGGGCTGGCATGGTTCCTGGCCGGCCTCGGCGTCTACGTCCGGGACATTGGCCAGTTCGTCCAGTTCTTTCTGATCCTGTTGCTGTTCATCAGGTCCCCATTGCCTATCGACCGGTCTTCCAGTTCATCCCGTTGCACAATGTCGATGCGCGGGATGTGATTCCTTGGCTAAACAGCGCCTATGAGAAATCCGGGCTCAGCGTGTCAGCCGACACTGCGCGCAGTGGCCTGATGCTGAAGGGGATGTCTTCGATCGTGCGACAGGCCTCTGAAGCTGTCCGCTTGCTCGATCAGCCGTTCATGCGTGGCCGCCACAGCATGCGCATAGCCCCGGCGTTCATCACTGCAGCCGACCTGGCCGAGCAACTCAAGACGCTGATTTCTGCCCAGGGATATAGCGTCAGCATCGGTCAGGCTTCCGGTTCCATTGTGCTGGTGCCGCTGGAAAGCTCGAATGGCCTGATCGTATTCGCCAATGAAGGTAGCCTGCTCGGGTTGGTTCGCGAATGGGCGCAGCAAGTTGACAGGACTCCTGTGGCCGCCGCAGTGGTGGGGCAGGGGGACGGGAGCGACAGGGAAGGTTTGTTTTATTACGAAGCGCGCAATACGCGGGTTACGGATCTTGCCCGGACACTGCGGGCTTTGGTGTCAGGACTTTCCGGAGAGGGTGCCTATGGCATCACCTCCGATCTCAAGAGTAGTGCCTCCAGTCGTGCCGCGGTCAGTACCAGCAAGCGGCAATCTGGCGACAGCGAGGCCCAAACTCCCGCACCGTCATTGCTGCGCGCCGCTGGTGTGGCTGCACTGGTTGGCGGACAGAACAACCTGCTTGAAAGCTTGGCATCGGACATCAAAGGCAGCGGAGTCATAGTGGAGGACGAGAATCGTAATGCCCTCCTGTTCCGCGGCTCGGCGCGTACCTGGCAGCAGATGCAAGAGCTCATCCGCCAGATGGACAAGCCGGCTCGTCAGGTCCTGATTGAAGTGACGGTCGCCAGTGTGAACCTCAGCGATACGAAATCTCTGGGAACGGAATGGAAATTCCTGAATGGTGATTTCAGCAGCGCCAAGCTCAGTGGAAACATGGGGGAAGCCGGATTCAATTACGTGATCAACACCGCTGGTGGCAACATGGCTGCGATTTCGGCGCTGGCGAAGGATCAACGCGTGAGAGTTCTGGCGACGCCACGCATTCTGGTCAAGAGCGGGGAGCAAGCCAACATCAACGTCGGCAGCGACATACCCGTTCCCACTGCGCAGATCAACGACGACAGCACGACCGGGGGCACTACCAACTTGCGCAATGAGATCGCCTATCGTTCCACCGGCACTATTCTGAACGTCGCACCGATCGTCTATTCGAATAACCGCATCGACCTGACCGTGAGCCAGGAGCTGAGTGACGGAGGCGGTGCATCCGGCGACAGCAGTGGCAATGGCAGTGTGACGGCGCCGATCATTTCCCGAACATCCCTTGAAACCGCCTTGACCCTGAAGAGCGGAGGCTCGGTCCTCATGGGGGGACTGATCCGGGATAACGTTTCCGACTCCAATGCTGGCGTTCCCTTACTCAAGGATCTTCCGTGGATTGGGGGGCTCTTCGGTAAGCAGCAGATAGTCAAGAACCGCGAAGAAGTCATTCTGCTCATTCAGCCTTACGTGCTTGAAAGCGACGAAGACGCCAAGGAAGTCACCAACAAGCTGCGCACAATGCTGAGCCAGTCCCTGGCATGTTCCGGCGCGCCCGGCAGTTGTGGACTTGACTGACGCACCCTGCTCATTTCATTGCCCTGTGGCGATCTGCATCGCCAGTGGTGGGATTTTTTGAATCAAACGCTCTTGGACAGGGTGTTTCATACGACCCGAAGTGCAGCGGATTCTTGCGCGCGAAAACCTGGACGATTGCGTCAATTTCCCTGAGCGCTTGCGTCATTGAGGATGCTAGCGGCAGATGCCTAACCTGCGGCACGGCTTCGGCCCGGGGAGGCATCGCCATGCAGCGCGTCTGGGCGGGCGAGGAGTGCGGCGCTGCTCGACAAGGGCCTGAGCCCGGAAAACACCATGGTCGATCTGGAGTTGCCGGACGCGGTGCGGGAGAAGTTTTTCCGGGCCAATGCGCGGAGGGTATGCAAGCTATAGAGTGATGGGCCATCGGAGATCGAGCCGAAAACAAGAACAAGAGGGCTGAAGGATGAGCGAGCAACTGCCGTTGCAGTGTTTTGCCCATTGGGTGGCGGCGACGCCGGAGCGCGTCTGGTTGCGCCAGCCGGTGGCACGGACCTGGTACCCGATTACCTGGCGCGAGGCTGACGACCGTGCCCGGCGCCTGGCCAGTGCGCTGCGTGCGCTGGGCTGCGAGCCGGGGGACCGGGTGGCGATCCTGGCGAAGAACTGCGCCGAATGGATCCTGAGCGACATGGCGATCATGCTCGCCGGGCTGGTCAGCGTGCCGCTCTATCCGCTGCAGTCGGCCGAGAGTATCGGCTATGTGCTGCGCCACTCGGCGTGCAAGGTGATCATCCTCGGCAAGCTGGACCATGCCGAAAGCCTCGAACCGGGCATTCCTGCCGAGGTGGTGCGCATCGCCATGCCTTATCCGACCTTGCGTGCCGACCATGCCTGGGGCGAACTGCTGGCCCGCCACGCACCTCTGCGCGAGGGGCACGAGCAGCGCCCCGACGACCTGCTCAGCATCCTCTATACCTCCGGCACCACCGGCCAGCCCAAGGGCGTGATGCAGACGGCGCGGGCGTTCGCCTTCGCCTCCAGCCGCTCGGTGCGGGAGTTGGGGCTGGGGCAGGAGGACCAGTTCTTCTCCTACCTGCCGCTGTCCCACGCCGCCGAGCGCTTTCTGGTGGCCACCAACAGCCTCTACTGCGGTGGTGGCATCGCCTTCGTCGAATCCCTGGATACCTTCGCCGAGGACCTGCGGGAAGTCCGCCCGACCCTGTTCTTTTCGGTGCCGCGCCTGTGGACGCGCTTCCAGCAGGGCGTGCTGGAAAAACTGGCCCAGCGTCGGCTCGACCGCCTGCTGGCGATTCCGCTGCTCGGCGCGCTGGTGGCCTGGAAGATTCGCCGCGGCCTGGGGCTGGACCGGGCGCGGGTGCTGGTGAGCGGCGCCGCGCCGATACCCGTGGCGCTGCTGGAGTGGTACCGGCGCATCGGCCTGACCATCTGCGAGGGTTATGGCATGACCGAGAACTTCGCCTACGGTAATTTCAACCGGCCGGGGCAGGTACGCTTCGGCACCGTGGGACGGGTGATGCCGGACAACCAGCTGCGCATCGCCGATGATGGTGAAATCCTCTACCGTAGCCCAGCGCTCATGACTGGCTATTACCTGGAACCGGAGAAAAGCCAGGAGACCCTGCGCGACGGTTGGCTGCACACCGGTGACAAGGGGCAGATCGACGCCGATGGCTACCTGCGCATCACCGGTCGGGTGAAGGACATCTTCAAGACCAGCAAGGGCAGGTACGTGGCGCCGGCGCCCATCGAGGGCGAGATCGCCAAGAGCCACTGGGTGGAGCAGGTGTGCCTGATGGGCAGTGGCCTGGACCAGCCGCTGGCGCTGATCGAACTCAGCCCTGCGGCCCGCGAGCAGGCCCGCGCCCAGGTGGAAACCGACCTGCTGGCCACCCTCGAACAGCTCAACAGCCGGCTGCTGCCCCATGAGCGCGTCAGTCATTTGCTGCTGGTGCGCGAGCCCTGGACAGTGGATAACGGCTGCATGACACCCACCATGAAGATTCGCCGCAACGTGCTCGAAGCCCGTTACGCCCCGGCGGTAGAGCGTCTCGATACGCGCCAGGCGCTGCATTGGGAATGACCGCCCGAACACACGCATCAGGAGTTGCCATGAAAGGCCCGCTGTCTTCGCTTAAAGTCCTCGATTTCTCCACCCTGCTGCCGGGGCCCTTCGCCTCGTTGCTGCTGGCCGACATGGGCGCCGATGTGCTGCGGGTTGAGTCGCCCACGCGCATGGATCTGGTGCGCGTGCTGCCGCCCCACGATGGCGGTCAATCCACCAGCCACGCCTACCTCAACCGCAACAAGCGCAGCATCGCCCTGGATCTGAAGCATCCGGAAGCGGTGGAGCTGGTCAAGCAACTGGTGCGCGACTACGACATCGTCCTCGAACAGTTCCGCCCCGGCGTGATGGAGCGCTTGGGATTGGGCTATGAGGCGCTGAAGGCGGTCAATCCGAAGCTGATCTACGTCTCCATCACCGGTTATGGCCAGAGCGGGCCCTATCGGGATCGCGCCGGGCATGACATCAACTACCTGGCCCTGGCCGGCATCGCTTCCTACACCGGTCGCCGTGACAGCGGGCCACTGCCGCTGGGGGTGCAGCTGGCGGACATCGGCGGCGGTTCCCTGCACGGGGTAATGGGCCTGCTGGCGGCGGTGATCCATCGCCAGGCGACGGGGGAGGGGCAGCATGTGGACGTCAGCATGACCGACTGCGCCTTCGCCCTGCACGGCATGGCCGGTGCTGGATACCTAGGGGCTGGGGTGGAGCCGGATATGGAGAATCAGGTGCTCAATGGCGGCAGCTTCTACGACTACTACCGCACTCGCGATGGTCGCTGGTTCTCGGTGGGCAGCCTGGAGCCGCAGTTCATGCAGCAGTTCTGCGCGGCCATCGGCCGTCCCGAATTGGCGGCCAAGGGACTTTCGCCGAAGCCTGAGGACCAGCAGGAGCTCAAGCGTGCCATCGAGATCGAGTTCGAGAAGCGTGATTTCGCCGAGTGGGTGGAAATCTTCTCCGCCCTGGATGCCTGCGTCGAGCCCATGCTGCCATTGTCCGAAGCGGTGGAGCATCCACAGATCAAGGCTCGCGGACTGGTAGTGGAGGTGCCGCGCGACGGCCTGCCGCCGCAGAAGCAGATCGCCTGCCCGATCAGGTTCTCCGCCGGCTTGCCTGCACCGCGCCATGCCGGTGGGCCTGTGGGTTCCCATACGGCGGAAGTGCTGGCCGAACTGGGCTTGAGCCCCGAGCGGATCGAAGCGCTGAAAGCGGCGAAGGCGGTGGGGTAGGGTGCCTGTGGCAAGGCTTGGCGAACCTTGTGAGGGCGAATTCATTCGCTGAGGACCGCATAGCAGTCCCCAAGACTCGGGGCGCCAGGCAGGCCTTCGGCCTGCTTCGCGAATGAATTCGCCCCCACAGAAAAGCAGCGACTTCGGCGTCAGTCGTGGCTCTGTTCGCCGGTGAACACCAGCGTTACCCGGCAACGCCGGCAGTAATAACGGCGGCCGCGCGCCACCAGGGCGTGGCGCTGGGCGGAGAAGGGGTGGCCGTCGGGGCAGGCGCAACGATAGAGGTAGCGCGTCACCTTGCGCCGCTTCACTTCGTAGTTGTGGCAGCGGTTGGGTGGCAGCTCGTACACCCCGCGCATGATTAGCTGCCATTCCTCGCCATGGGGCTGGATGCGCGGGCCGAACAATTGATGGGCCACCAGATGCGCCACTTCGTGGGCCACGGTCTGGCGCAGGAAGTCTTCCTGGTTCTCGCGGTAGAGCTGCGGATTGAAGCGCAGCTTGTTCTCGTCCAGATGGGCGACGCCGGCCTTCTGCCCGCGCAGCTTGAAACTCACTTCTGGGCGGGTGAAGCGGCATTTGAAAAAGGCTTCGGCCTGTTGATAGCAGGCCTCGACGCGGGCAAACAGCTGCTCGGGCATAGGGCACTCCATTGGCGCGGAATTATGCCGTAAAGCCTGGGGCTGCCGAAGTCGATGACGCCGAGTGGTCATTCCCGGACAAAAGGAAAGGCCGCCCGCAGGCGGCCTTATTGCCAGTGGATGTCGTCAGCTGGTGTACACCGGACCCAGGCCGAAGCCCCAGAGGATCACGGCGGCGGCGATCATTGCCACCAGCACTACCAGGCCTACCGCCAGCACCGAGCTAGAGAACAGGAAGCCTTCGTCCTTCGGAATGTTCATGAACGTGGGGATTCCCACATAAAGCAGGTAGACCGTGTAGCAGATGGCCAGGGTGCCCACCGTTGCGCCGAACCAGAGGTGCGGGTAAAGCGCCGCGAGGCCGCCGACGAACAGCGGGGTCGCGCAGTAGGCGGCAAAAACGATGCACTCGGTAATGCTCGGGTTGGCGTCGTAGGTGCGCGCCATCCAGTGGATGAACCCGCCCATCACCGCCACGCCGGCGAGCATCGCCAGGTACGACATGATGGACATCTGCAACGCGCTGGACTGGGTGAGCATCACGGGATCGCCCTTGCCCAGTGCCCAGCCGACCTGGGTTGTGCCGATATAGGCAGAAATTACGGGAATTGCAGCAAGGATCAGGACGTGGGTGAGGTACATGTGGCCGATGCTTTCATCTTCGCCACGGATCTCCTGCCACTCTTGATCGGGATGGGTGAAGAGCCCCCAGACGTGGTGGATCATGCTGAACACCTCCTCATTATTATGAGGTCGCCCCCCAGCGAAGCGCCGGCAGCGCGTGGACAGCGCTCACCGGTACCCGGCCGACCTATGCGACCTTATGTCGCAGTATAGGCAGGTCATCCGGGGTCGCCTTAGAGCGAATCGAAGATTCGGCCTCAGCTGTAATAGCGTTGAAGTATTTCCATGGCCTTGTTGATCGATTGCAGGCGCGATGTGCTGCCGCCCCGGTCGGGGTGATGCTGGCTCACCAGCTGGCGGTAGCGCTGCTTGATCACGGCCAGGCTCAAAGGCTGGCTGCCGCTGTGCAGGCCGAACAGTTCCAGTGCCGCGAGCTTTTCCTCGCTGCCCTGCATGCGCGTCCAGAAGCTGGCCAGCAGCCGTTCCACGTCTTCCTCCGTGGTGTCCCGCAGGTTTTTCAGGTCCAGGTAGTAGTCGCGCAGCGGGTCGAGCTCGTTGAGCGCCGCTGCGGCGCCGGGCACGTAGGGCAGCAGCTGCACGCACAGCGGGCTGATGGCGAGCTGCGCCTCGCCGTTGCCGTTCAGGCGGTCGCGGAGACGATAGAGGGCGTTGAAGACCAGGAAGTGGGTGCGGAACAGCACCAGCCTGTCGGTGAGTTCCAGGTGCGGGATGTGGGTGGAGTGGCGGGCCTTGAGGGCCTGGATCAGCTGATACTCGCTCAGGCCTTCGCGGGCCCCACGCAAGAGTTCGAGGAGCTGGTCGCTGAGGTCGAGGGCCGGGTCGAGGTCGCTGTTCATCGGCGCAAGCCTAGCACGGCCCGTCGATGGGGCTGGGGCCGCGCCCGCTTTGTGCGTAAAATAGCCAGCTTTTCGCATCTCCCCCGGATTTCAGAGCACCATGGGCACCCTTTCGGTCAACCAGAACAAACTGCAGAAACGCATCCGCCGCCTGGCCGGCGAAGCCATCACCGACTTCAACATGATCGAGGATGGCGACAAGGTCATGGTCTGCCTGTCCGGCGGCAAGGACAGTTACACCATGCTGGACGTGCTGCTGTACCTGCAGAAGGTCGCGCCGATCAAGTTCGAGATCGTGGCCGTGAACATGGACCAGAAGCAGCCCGGCTTCCCCGAACACGTGCTGCCGGCCTACCTGGAATCCATTGGCGTGCAGTACCACATCATCGAGAAGGACACCTACTCGGTGGTGAAGGAGAAGATCCCGGAAGGCAAGACCACCTGCTCGCTCTGCTCGCGCCTGCGCCGTGGCACGCTCTACACCTTCGCCGACGAGATCGGTGCAACCAAGATGGCCCTTGGACACCACCGCGACGACATCCTGGAAACCTTCTTCCTCAACATGTTCTACGGCGGCACCCTCAAGGCCATGCCGCCGAAGCTGCTGGCCGACGATGGCCGCAACGTGGTGATTCGTCCGCTGGCCTACTGCAACGAGGCTGATATCGAGGCTTACTCCAGGCTCAAGGAGTTCCCGATCATCCCGTGCAACCTCTGCGGTTCCCAGGAGAACCTGCAGCGCCAGGTGGTCAAGGAAATGCTCAACGAGTGGGAGCGCAAGTCGCCGGGCCGTACCGAGATCATGTTCCGCGCGCTGCAGAACGTGGTGCCGTCGCAACTGGCGGACCGCAACCTGTTCGACTTCGTCAACCTGCGCATCGACGAAACCGCCACGCCGCGCACCCTGGACGTGGTTCATATCTGATCCTGCTTCTTGTGGGAACGCTTCGCAGCGAAAGGACATTGCATGCGCGATTACCGCTGGCTCCATGAATACTGCCTGAACCGCTTCGGCTCGGCCGAGGCCCTGGAAGCGCGCCTGCCGCAGCCGCACAGCGATGCCGAGTTACGATCGCTCAGCGATGATCGCTACCTGTCGCTGATGGCGTTGCGGGTGTTTCGTGCAGGGCTCAAGCACAGCCTGGTGGATGCCAAGTGGCCGGCGTTCGAGGAGGTGTTCTTCGGTTTCGACCCGCAGAAGGTGGTGCTGATGGGGGCCGAGCACCTGGAGCGGCTGATGCAGGACACGCGCCTGATCCGCCACCTGGGCAAGCTCAAGAGCGTGCCGCGCAATGCCCAGTTCGTGCTGGATGTGGCGCGGGAGAAGGGCGGCTTCGGTGCCTTGATCGCCGACTGGCCAGCGACCGACATCGTCGGCCTGTGGAAATACCTGGCCAAGCACGGCAACCAGTTGGGCGGACTGTCGGCGCCGCGCTTTCTGCGCATGGTCGGCAAGGACACCTTCATCCCCACCGACGACCTGGTCGCCGCCCTCAAGGCCCAGGACATCATCGACAAGGCGCCCACCAGCCAGAAAGACCTGGCCCAGGTGCAGGCCGCCTTCAACCAGTGGCACGCCGAAAGCGGCCGTCCGCTGTGCCAGCTGTCCGTGATGCTGGCCCACACCGTCAACCACTGAGCCGGCGGTTGCAGCGCCCGCAGCTGCGGGCGGACACTGGGCGCCGAGCGGAACGGGGGATGAGCATGTCGGATATCCAGCACGTAGCCGCAGCCCTGAAGGCTGCCGAACGAATCCTGGTGATCACCGGGGCCGGGCTGTCGGCCGACTCGGGACTGCCTACCTACCGGGGGCTGGGCGGCCTCTATAACGGCGTGACGGAGGAGGGGCTGCCTATCGAAGAAGCGCTTTCCGGCCCGATGCTGCGGCGCAATCCGGCGCTCTGCTGGAAGTACCTCGCCCAGCTTGGCCGCGCCTGCCTTGGTGCCCGGCCGAACGCCGGTCACGAAGCCATCGCGCAGCTGCAACAGCTCAAGCCGGAGTGCTGGGTGCTGACCCAGAACATCGACGGCTACCACCGCCAGGCGGGTTCACCACCGGAGCGGCTGATCGAGATCCATGGCGAACTGTCGCCGCTGTTCTGCCAATCCTGCGGGGCGGAAAGTTCTGACCTTGCCCGACATCTGGCAGGAGAAATGCCTCCCAAATGCCATGATTGTGGTGGTATTCTCCGGCCACCCGTGGTGCTGTTCGAAGAAATGCTCCCCGAGCAGGCCATCGACAGCCTCTACGCCGAGCTACGCAAGGGATTCGATGCGGTGATCTCGGTGGGAACCACGGCGAGCTTTCCCTACATCATCGAGCCCGTTATCCGCACCCGCCACGCAGGCGGTTTCACTGTGGAAATCAACCCGGCGCTCACCGACCTCAGTCCCGTCGTCGATGTCCACCTCAGAGGAAAGGCCTTAGATGTTTTGCAAGGACTGCTGAGTCACATTTTGGGCGATTAAATTTGCAAATGAGGTTGATAGAAGGCATAGTCGCGCCTTCATCAAAAACTCTTCGACACGGTCGTGCCCATGCTGAAGCGCTTCGCACCCCTCGTGCCTCTTACCTTCGCTCTGTTTCTCGCCGCTTGCGCCAACAACGTGCAGCAGCAACCCCAGCTCCAGACCGAGGCTCCCGCAGCCGACGGCGCTCCCGACTCCCTGCTGGCGGATCGCGAACCCACCGCACTGGACCTGGCCAACCTCACCGACGACGAGCCCTACCAGCTGCCGTCCCTGGCCGATGGCCTGCTGGAGCGCGGTTTCGAACTGGTGGGCACCCCCTACCGCTTCGGTGGCCGTTCCCTGAAGACCGGCTTCGACTGCAGTGGCTTCGTGGGTTACCTGTTCAAGGAAGAAGCCGGTATCCAGCTGCCGCGCTCCACGCGCGAGATGATCAACCTGGATGCCCCGGTGATCGCCCGCAGCGAGCTGCAGCCGGGCGATATCGTGTTCTTCAACAACCGTGGCCGTGGCCGCGTCAGCCACACCGGCATCTATATCGGCGACGACCGCTTCATCCACTCCAGCAGCAGTCGCAGCGGCGGTGTGCGCGTCGACAGCCTCGACGACCGCTACTGGAAGGCCAGCTACATGGAAGCCAAGCGCGTCCTGGCCATGAACACCCCGACTCGTTCCCCCCTGCATCGCTGATCCAGGCGGGTTCGAGACGACAAGCTGAGGCGGCCTTCATGGCCGCCTCGGCTTTTTTGTGCACAATCGCACAGCTGCCTCTTGCAATATCATTGTGAGATCAGCAAATTAGCGAGCATTCTTCAAGTCAGGACTGACTTGCCATGCTCGCACCGGACCGCCTTGCCATTCTTGCCCTGGCCTCGCTGCTCACCGCTTGTGCGAGCAAGGCGCCGCCGCCTTATTCCCCTCCTGTCGCCACCCCCGTCCAGCAGTCCTCGCCGGCCGCCGAAGACGTGCTGTTCCGCGCCATAGGCCTGGTCGGCACGCCCTATCGCTGGGGCGGCAACACCCCGGACAGCGGTTTCGACTGCAGTGGCCTCATCGGCTACGTCTACCGTGACGCCGCGGGCATCAGCCTGCCGCGCTCCACTCGCGAACTGATCACCATGCGCGCCCCGAGCATCGGCATCGATGCCCTGCAAAGCGGCGATCTGGTGTTTTTCGCCACCAATGGCGGCGGCCAGGTCAGTCATGCCGGCATCTATGTGGGCGAAGGGCGTTTCGTTCATGCGCCGCGCACCGGCGGAACGGTGCGGCTCGACAGTCTGTCGAACAGCTACTGGCAACGAAGCTATCTCAGCGCCAAGCGCGTAATCTTCGATCCACGTCTGGCGCAATCCCACTGAGGCATCCATGACCAACCGCACGCTGAACCTGGACGACGCCCTCTACGGCTATCTCCTCAAGGTTTCGCTGCGGGAGGCGCCCCTCCTCGAACGTCTGCGCGCTGAAACCGCGGCACTGCCCATGGCCCGCTGGCAGATCGCGCCGGAGCAGGGCCAGTTCATGGCCTTGCTGGTCAGGCTCACCGGCGCCCGGCGCATCCTCGAAGTGGGCACCTTCACCGGCTACAGTGCTCTGTGCATGGCCGCAGAGCTGCCCGGCGATGGGCAAATGATCTGCTGTGACCTGCCCGGCGACTACAACGCCATCGCCCGCCGTTATTGGCAGGACGCTGGCCTTGCCGGGCGCATCGAGCTGCGCCTCGCGCCCGCGCTGGATACTCTCGCCGGCCTGCAGGACGGCAGTTTCGACCTGATCTTCATCGATGCCGACAAGGCCAATTACCCGGCCTACCTGGAAGAGGCCCTGCGCCTGGCCCGCACGGGCGGGCTGATCCTGTTCGACAACGTGCTCTGGAGCGGCCGGGTCCTGGAACAACAGCCGGATGACCCCGATACCCGCGCCATCCAGGCGCTCAATCTGGCCCTGAAGAACGACCGGCGCGTCGACCTCTCGATGCTGCCGGTGGGCGACGGCCTGACCCTCTGCCGCAAGCGTTGAAGGGCATGCCCGAGCCAATCCGCCTTCCGCCCCAGCCCGATGCCTGCGAACTCTGTGGTCGCGCATCCATGCTGACCCGCCATCACCTGATCCCCAAGGCGCTGCACGACAAACCCTACGTGCAGAAACGCTTCGGCAAGGGCGAGCGCATCACCGCCACCCTCTGGGTCTGCCGCCCCTGCCACAACCAGATCCACAAGCTGTTCAGCGAGAAGGAACTGGCCCTGACCTACAACAACCGCGATGCCCTGCTGGGCGACGAGCGTCTGCGCACCTTCGTCGACTGGCTGGCGGGCAAGCCGGCGGGCTTCACCCCGAGGCACTGAATGACACGCATCCCCGACGACCTTGTTTCGCGCCTGCGGAATTCCCGGCATCTGCTGATCTTCACGGGCGCCGGCGTTTCCGCCGAGAGCGGAATCCCGACCTTCCGTGACGCCCAGACCGGCCTCTGGGCGAAATACCGTCCCGAGCAACTGGCCAGCCCCGAAGGATTCCGCGCCGATCCGCAGACGGTCTGGGACTGGTACGCCTGGCGCCGCGAGCGCTGCCTGGCGGTACCGCCCAATCCGGCGCACCAGGCCATCGCAGAACTGCAGCGGCGGCTGCCGAAGGTCACCCTGATCACCCAGAACGTCGACGGCCTGCACCAGCGCGCCGGCAGCTCCGCGCCCCTGGAACTGCACGGCAATATCCATCGCCTGAAATGCTTCAAATGCCGACGCGACGGCGGCCACTGGCCGGAGGATGTTCGCCGCATCCCGCGCTGCGAATGTGGCGGCCTGCTGCGCCCGGCGGTGGTCTGGTTCGGCGAGAGCCTGCCTGAAAACGTGCTGGAGGCGGCCGCCGAGGCCAGCCGGGACGCCGACCTGTTCCTCAGCATCGGCACTTCCAGCCTGGTCTACCCGGCGGCCGAACTGCCGTTCCTGGCCAAGCGCCACGGCGCCTATCTGGTGGAAATCAACCCACAGCCCACGCCCCTCAGCGCGCGTGCCGACCTTTGCCTGCAAGGTGCGGCGGGGGAGGTGATGGCGGCCCTAATGGCGACCGCATGGGCGGGTTCGCAGGTGCGCTAGAGCGAAGCGAATCCAGCGGCTGTGTCTGCATCAAGTGTTGCAGGTCGCTGCATTGCCCGTAGGCGATCTCAATCGTTTTGATCAGCCTGGGCGTCTCCCGGCGTTTCCTGGGCAGCAGGGCTGCGCTGCTTCAGTCGTTCCAGCAGGGGGTCACCCGAGATCAAGCGGTCTTCCGCCACATCGCGGTCGGCGAAGGACAGCAATTTGATCAGTGCCAACGCTTCGTCATGGCGCTGGCGCTCGGCGTAGGACTCGACCACATAGGCCGGTACGCCCTTCTGGGTGATCACCATGGGCTCGCTGAGATCCAGCGAGGCAGCATGCTGCTTCAGATAGCTGATGGTCTGGATTTTCATGGCATCTCCCAGGTGTTGAGGACGTCGCATCCCGGCGGGATGATGCGCCCCAAGGGCGTGAATGGAGCGGTCCATTCAATGTCCGAACAAAGACTGCCATCAATCAGCGAATTCGGGGCGAACTTCCGGTTGCCTTGGGCGTCGTGCCGCATTACCGTCCGCCGCTGCAGAAATTTGCGCCCGCCCGGGCGCCCGACTCAATCGCGCACCAAGCAGGACAAGCATGATCACCGGGGAACTCAAGAGCCAAGTCGACGCCGTCTGGAACGCCTTCTGGACCGGCGGCATCTCCAACCCCCATTCGATGCGCCGGCGCTGTTGGGCTGCGCCGAGGTGAGCTTGCCTGTGACCGCTCCGGCTACTAATGTAGCCAAAACGGCTACGAATGAAGCTGAGTTGGCTACAACATGAACCTGCTGGATACCCTGTTCGGCCTGCAACGCCAGCGCGTGCTGAGCTGGCTGCTGCTGCACCCGGAGCAAGCGCTGCACGTGCGCGAATTGGCGCGCCTGACCGGCACTCATGCCGGCTCACTGCACCGTGAGCTGGCCAAGTTGGCCGAGGCCGGGTTGTTGCTGCGCAGTAAACAGGGCAATCAGGTGCTGTACCAGGCCAATCGGCAATGCCCGGTGTTCGAGGAACTGGCCGGGCTGTTCCGCAAGACCCCCTGCGCTTCAGGAGTGCCCGCGCGATCACCGCCTTTGCCGGGCTGAATCCGAAGCTGCAGGAGTCCGGCACCTACAAGGGCCAGACCCGGATTTCCAAGATGGGCTCGGCGCGCCTGCGGGCGGGGTTGTACATGCCAGCGGTGAGCGCGCTGACGCACAACGCGGCTATCCGAGCGCTGAGTGAACGCCTGCGCGCGAAGGGCAAGACGGGTAAGCAGATCGTCTGCGCGGCGATGCGCAAACTGCTGCACATCGCCTACGGGGTCCTCAAATCGGGCCAGCCCTTCGATGCAGAACGGGCGCTTGCTCACTAGGGATCAAGACGGTATCTACCGGTTCGTTTCGCTGCGGATGTACCCGGTCCCCTGGCCGCCATCCGATTTGACGCTACCCCGCGCACCCTCTAACCTTCGCCGCTGCCTCAGGTGCCCCTTGGCTTTGGCCTAAGGGGTGAAACAGGGAAGCCGGTCCATTCCTTCGAAGAATCCGGCGCTGCCCCCGCAACGGTAGGCGAGTCGAATGCCGCAATCGGCCACTGTGCTCCAGCATGGGAAGGCGCGGCGCAGGAGCATGTCGCTCCACTCGCAAGCCCGGAGACCGGCCTGTCGCACACAGGGCATCGCGGAGTTTTCCGCATGCAGTTCCTCCCAAGAAATGTCGCGCGGGTGGCACGACGGAGATCCGACCTTGATTCGCAAGCCTTTCTTCAGGCCGGCGGCGCTTGCGCTGCTCGGCGGTACTTCCATTTCCCCCTTCCTGAACGCCGCGCCCCTGACGCTGGACGAACAGGTGGTCACGGCAACCCGTAGCGAACGGCCGGTGCGCGCCAGCCTGGCCGCCAGCAGTGTGATCGACCGCGAAGAGATCGAGCGCAGCCAGGCCCGTTCGGTGCCCGAGCTGCTGCGCACTGTGCCGGGCGTGACCCTCAACAACAACGGCGGGCCGGGCAAGCAGACCTCGGTTTCCATCCGTGGCACCGAATCGGACCATGTGCTGGTGCTGATAGACGGGGTCAAGGTGGGTTCGGTCAGCAATGGCCTGACCGCCTTCCAGGACCTGCCGGTGGAGCTGATCGAGCGCATCGAGGTGGTTCGTGGTCCGCGTTCCAGCCTCTACGGCTCCGAAGCCATCGGCGGCGTGATCCAGATCTTCACCCGCAAGGGCGGGGAGGAGGGCACCAAGCCCTGGTTCTCGGCAGGTTATGGCACCCACGACAGCTATGACGGCAGCGCCGGCGTTTCCGGCGGTGATGGACGGGCCTGGTACAGCCTCGGCGTCAGCAGCCAGGACACCGACGGCATCGACGCCCTCAATGCGCGCAATAGCTATCACGAGCCCGACGCCGACGGTTACCGCAACCTGTCCGGCAACCTGCGCGCCGGCTATCGCTTCGATAACGGCCTGGAGCTGGATGGCACCCTGCTGCGTGCCAAGGGCCATACCGATCTCGATCTGGTGAGCCCCTTCAATCCCGGCGGCGGCCACAACGCCAACTCCGACAACGAGCAGCGCCTGGCCGGTGGTCGCGCCCGTTTCAGTCCGCTGGAGCCCTGGGATGTGACCCTGCAGGCCGGTCGCAGCGAAGACCTGGCCTATACCGAAACCAGCGGACTGTTCTACTCGCGCTTCGATACCCAGCGCGACTCCGCCTCCTGGCTGAACGACCTGACCCTGGCCGAAGGCCACGTGCTGACCCTGGGCTACGACTGGCAGCGGGACCGGGTCAGCAGTTCCACTGCCTTCGACAAGGACTCGCGGCTGAACAAAGGCTGGTTCGCCCAGTACCTGGGCGAATACGGGCGCCAGGACTGGCAGCTGGCCCTGCGCCGCGACGACAACGAGCAGTTCGGCACCCACGACACCGGCAGCGCCGCCTGGGGCTACGCCCTGACCGACGCGGTGCGCTTCAGCCTGAGCTACGGCACCGCCTTCAAGGCGCCGAGCTTCAACGAGCTGTACTTCCCCGACTATGGCAACCCGAACCTGGACGCGGAAACCTCCGAGACCTTCGAGGTCGGCCTGACCGGTGAGCACGACTGGGGGCGCTGGTCCGCGAACGCCTTCCGCACCCATGTCGATGACATGATCGTGCACGACGCGAACTCCGGGCTGGGGCCGTTCGGCAGCCCTAACAACATCGGCAAGGCACGCATTGACGGCATCGAACTGGTGCTCGGCAGCCGTTGGCTGGGCTGGGACTGGCAGGCCAACGCGACCGTTCTCGACACCGAGAACCGCGCCCGAGACGCCAACCACGGCAATGAACTGCCGCGCCGCGCCCAGCAGGTGTTCAACCTGGACCTGGACCGCCGATTCGGCAAGCTTGGCCTTGGCGCGACCCTGCATGCCGAAGGACGGCGCTTCGACGACGTGGAAAACGACGACCGCCTGGCCGGCTACGCCACGCTCGACCTGCGTGGCGAATACTGGCTGACCGAGGAGTGGCGCCTGCAGGCCAAGGTGACCAACCTGCTGGATGCCGACTACGAAACCGCGCAGGACTTCAACCAGCCGGGGCAGGCGGTGTTCTTCACCGTTCGTTACCAGGCTCTGTGACGAGGACGCTCCGATGACCGAATCCGCCGAACGCGACGCCCGGCACAAGGCCCGCATGCAGCGCAAGAAGGCCGTGATCGACGAGAAGATCGCCCAGGCCCGGGATGAATACGGCCTCCTGCTGGTGCACACCGGCAACGGCAAGGGCAAGAGCAGCTCGGCTTTCGGCATGGTCGCCCGCGCCCTCGGCCATGGCCTCAGGGTCGGCGTGGTGCAGTTCATCAAGGGCGGCATGTCCACCGGTGAAGAGAACTTCTTCCGCCGCTTCCCCGAAGAGGTCAGCTACCACGTGATGGGCGAGGGCTACACCTGGGACACCCAGGACCGCCAGCGCGACATCGAGAAGGCGCGGGCCGCCTGGGCCGTCGCCCGGGGGCTGCTGGACGATCCGAAAGTAGGCCTGGTGGTGCTGGATGAACTGAACATCGCCCTCAAGCACGGCTACCTGGACCTGGACGAGGTGCTGCGGGACATCGAATCCCGCCCCGAGCACCAGCACGTGGTCGCCACCGGCCGTGGCGCGCCCCAGGGGCTGATCGACGCCGCCGACACCGTCACCGAAATGACCCTGGTCAAGCACGCCTTCAAGTCCGGCGTGAAGGCCCAGAAGGGTGTGGAGTTCTGATGCCCGGCACCGCTACTCCTTCTCCCTTCAGGGAGAGGGCCGGGGAGAGGGCATCCCATGTCTGACCTCGCCCGGAGCTGCCCGGCCCTGCTGATCGCCGCTCCCGCCTCCGGCCAGGGCAAGACCACCGTCACCGCCGCCCTGGCCCGCCTGCACACACGTCAGGGCAAGCGCGTGCGGGTGTTCAAGTGCGGCCCGGATTTCCTCGACCCGATGATCCTCGCCCGCGCATCCGCGGCCCCGGTCTACCAGCTGGACCTGTGGATGGTGGGCGAGGCGGAAAGCCGCCGCCTGCTCTGGGAAGCGGCAGGGGAGGCCGACCTGATCCTGATCGAGGGCGTGATGGGGCTGTTCGACGGCTCGCCCTCGGCCGCTGACCTGGCGCGCCGCTTTGGCGTGCCGGTGCTCGGCGTGATCAATGGCGCCGCCATGGCCCAGACCTTCGGCGCCCTGGCCGTGGGCCTGGCCACCTACCAGCCGGACCTGCCCTTTGCCGGCGTGCTCGGCAATCGCGTCGGCAGCCAGCGTCACAGCAACCTGATCCGCGACAGCCTGCCGGACTGGATCCGCTGGTACGGCGCCCTGCCGCGCAGCGCGGACGTGGAACTGCCCAGTCGTCACCTGGGCCTGGTGCAGGCCGAAGAACTGGCGGACCTGGAGGCGCGCCTGGACGCCGCTGCCGATGCCTTGGCCGCCAGCGCCGAAGTGGCCGTGCCACCGGCGGTGAGCTTTGCCGCGCCCGAGCTGCAGGCGATCGCTGAAGAGCTGGCCGGTGTGCGCATCGGCGTCGCGCGGGATACCTCCTTCGCTTTCCTTTACCAGGGCAACCTCGACCTGCTGCAGCGGCTGGGCGCCGAGCTGGTGTTCTTCTCGCCGCTGATCGATGAGCAGCTGCCCGAGGTGGATAGCCTCTACCTGCCGGGCGGATACCCCGAATTGCACCTGCGCCAGCTGCAAGGCAACCGCGCCATGGCCGAAGCCATTCGCGCGCACCATGGAGCGGGCAAGCCGATCCTCGCCGAGTGCGGCGGCATGCTCTATCTGTTCGACGCCCTGACCGACACGAGCGGCGAGAGCGCGGAACTGCTGGGCCTGCTGCCCGGCCGCGCGACCATGCAGAAGCGCCTGGCGGCGCTGGCCCTGCAGGAGGCAGCGCTGCCGGAAGGTCATCTGCGCGGTCACACCTTCCACCATTCGCTGCTGGACTCGCCGTTGCAGCCCCTGGTTCGCGGCCTTTGCCCGAACGACAAGCCGGTGGCCGAGGCAGTGTTCCGCTGCGGCCGGCTGACCGCCTCCTACATTCACTTCTACCTGCCGTCCAATCCCCGGGCGGCCGTGGAGCTGTTCCGACCATGAGCGAACACGCCTTCAGCCTCGACGAGCGCGCTGCGGTCTACCGGGCCATTGCCGAGCGTCGCGACATGCGCCACTTCTGCGGCGGCGAGGTGGCCCCCGAGCTGCTCGCGCGCCTGCTGGAGGCGGCCCACCAGGCGCCCAGCGTCGGGCTGATGCAGCCCTGGCGTTTTATCCGCGTCACCTCCACTGAGCTGCGGGAAGGCATCCACGCCCTGGTGGAGGCCGAGCGGGTACGCACTGCCGAAGCGCTGGGCGAACGCTCCGACGAATTCATGCGGCTCAAGGTGGAAGGCATCCGCGACTGTGCCGAACTGCTGGTGGCGGCCTTGATGGATGGCCGCGAAGCCCATGTGTTCGGCCGCCGCACCTTGCCGGAAATGGACCTCGCCTCGCTGTCCTGCGCCATCCAGAACCTCTGGCTGGCGGCTCGCGCTGAAGGCCTGGGGATGGGCTGGGTGTCGCTGTTCGATCCCGCGGCCCTGGCCGATCTGCTGGGAATGCCCGAGGGCAGCAAGCCGCTGGCGGTACTCTGCCTGGGCCCGGTGAGCGGGTTCTATCCGGCGCCTATGCTTGTGCTCGAAGGCTGGGCCCAGCCGCGTCCGCTGGCCGAGCTGGTGTTCGAAAACCAATGGGGGCAGCGTCCATGAGCCTGGGATTGTTCGCCCTCGGCGCGGTGGCGCTGGATGCCCTGTTCGGCGAGCCGAAGGGCTGGCACCCGCTGGTGGCCTTCGGCAAGTTCGCCAACCGCCTGGAGCGCCGCTTCAACCCGGGCGGCTGTGGCTGGCGCAGCCATGGCGCGAGTGCCTGGGGGCTGGCGGTGCTGCCGCTGACCTTCGGTGCCTGGCTGCTCTCGGAGCTGCCTTACATCGGCTGGCTGGTGGGGCTGGTCGCCCTCTACGCCGCCATCGGCCTGCGCAGCCTCAACGAACACGCCGAGCCTGTGGCCAACGCCCTGCAAACGGGCGACCTGCCGGAGGCACGCAAGCGCGTCGGCTACATGGTCAGCCGCGAAACCCGTGAGCTGGATGAATCCGCCGTCGCTCGCGCCGCCACCGAGTCGGTACTGGAGAACGGCAGCGATGCGGTGTTCGCCGCGCTGTTCTGGTTCGCCGTGGCCGGGGCGCCGGGCGTGGTGTTCTATCGCCTGTCCAACACCCTCGACGCCATGTGGGGCTACCGCAACGAGCGCTTCGAGCGCTTCGGCTGGGCGGCGGCGCGCATCGACGACCTGCTCAACTACATCCCGGCGCGGCTGGTGGCGCTGACCTACGCGCTGCTCGGCAAGACCGCCCTGGCCCTGCGCTGCTGGCGCCGCCAGGCACCGCAGTGGGACAGCCCCAACGCCGGTCCGGTGATGGCCGCTGGTGCCGGTGCTCTGGGCGTGGCCCTGGGCGGACCTGCCGTCTACCACGGCGAGCTGCATCAACGGCCGGTGCTGGGCGAAGGCCAGGCGGCGCGGGCGCAAGACATCGGCCGCGCCATGGACCTGGTGCGCCAGGGCGTGCTGCTGTGGCTGGCGGTGCTGATTGTTGGAGGCTGGTTCCTTGCTTGAACATGGCGGACGGCTGCGCGCAGCGGCGCGGCGCTACGGCATAGCAGACGCCGACTGGCTCGATCTCTCTACCGGCATCGCGCCCTATGGCTGGGACTTGCCGGCCATTCCGGCTGCCGCCTGGGCGCGCCTGCCCGAGCTGGACGACGGCCTGGAAGAGGCGGCGCGGCGTTACTACGGTTGTGCCTCCCTGCTGCCGGTGGCCGGTTCCCAGGCGGCGATCCAGACCCTGCCGCGCCTGCGTGAACGCAGCCGGGTAGGGGTGATCTCGCCGTGCTACGCCGAGCACGCCCATGCCTGGCGCCGCGAAGGCCACGAGCTGCAGGCGCTGGATGCGCAAGCCGCCGGACGTGAGCTGGAGCGTTTCGACGTGATGCTGGTGGTCAACCCGAACAACCCCACCGGCCAGCGCCTCGACCGGCAGACCCTGCTGGAGTGGCGCGCACGGCTGGCCGCGAAGGGCGGCTGGCTGCTGGTGGACGAAGCCTTCATGGACTGCACGCCGCAGGAAAGCCTCGCCGGCGATTGCCCCTTGCCGGGGCTGGTGGTGCTGCGATCCTTCGGCAAGTTCTTCGGCCTGGCGGGGATCCGCCTGGGCTTCGTGCTGGCCGAGCCGCAACTGCTGCAGCGGCTCGAAGAGTGGCTCGGGCCCTGGGCGGTGAGCGGCCCCGCGCGCGCCCTGGCCAGGGCGCTGCTGCTGGATCAGGCGGGCCAGGCCCGGCAGCGGCAAGCCCTGCTGCGGGACGGCCAGCGTCTGGAGAGCCTGCTGCGCGACTGCGGCCTGCCCGCCAGTGGCGGCACGGCGTTGTTCCAGCGCCTGCTGCGTGACGACGCGCCAGTCCTGCACGAATTCCTCGCCGCTCGCGGCATCCTCACCCGGCTGTTTGAAACGCCCGCCAGCCTGCGCTTCGGCCTGCCGCCGGACGAGGCTGGCTGGGAGCGGTTGGGCCGGGCCCTGATCGACTACGCCAAGGAGCGTCCATGACCACCCTGATGGTGCAGGGCACCACCTCCGATGCCGGCAAGAGCACCCTGGTGACGGCGCTGTGCCGCTGGCTCAAGCGCCAGGGCGTGGCCGTGGCGCCCTTCAAGCCGCAGAACATGGCGCTGAACAGCGCGGTGACCGCCGACGGTGGCGAGATCGGCCGCGCCCAGGCGGTGCAGGCCCAGGCTTGCGCCCTGGCGCCGCACACCGACATGAACCCGGTGCTGCTCAAGCCCAATACGGATATCGGCGCCCAGGTGATCATCCACGGCCGCGCCGTCACCAGCATGAATGCCGCTGCCTACCACGACTACAAGAAGGTCGCGATGGCGGCGGTGCTGGAGTCCCACCAGCGCCTCAGCCGCCAGTATTCCGTGGTCATGGTCGAAGGCGCCGGCTCGCCCGCGGAGATCAACCTGCGGGCCAACGACATCGCCAACATGGGCTTCGCCGAGGCGGTGGACTGCCCGGTGATCCTGGTGGCCGACATCGACCGTGGCGGCGTTTTCGCCCATCTGGTGGGCACCCTGGAGCTCCTCTCGGAAAGCGAGCAGGCGCGGGTGAAGGGCTTCGTCATCAATCGCTTCCGGGGCGACATCGCGCTGCTCAAGCCGGGGCTGGACTGGCTGGAACAGCGCACCGGCAAACCGGTGCTGGGCGTGCTGCCCTATCTCACCGACTTCCACCTGGAAGCCGAGGACGCCATCGACCAGCGCCAGGCCGCCAAGACGGGCGATGTGCTGCGGGTGGCGGTGCCGGTGCTGCCGCGCATCAGCAACCACACCGATTTCGATCCGCTGCGCCTGCATCCGCAGGTGCAACTCGACTTCGTCGCCCCCGGCCAGCCCATGCCGCCGGCGGACCTGATCATCCTGCCCGGCTCCAAGAGCGTGCGCGCCGACCTCGCGCGGCTGCGTGAACACGGCTGGGATCGGGCCCTGCAGCGCCACCTGCGCTACGGCGGCAAGGTGTTGGGCATCTGCGGCGGCTACCAGATGCTCGGCTGCAGCATCGCCGACCCCCACGGCCTGGAAGGCCCGGCAGGGGAGAGCGCAGGGCTTGCCCTGCTGGAGGTGGATACCGTGCTGGAGCCGGAGAAGCAGCTGCGCAACGTCAGCGGCCGCCTGCTGCCGGATGGCGCCGCCCTGAGCGGCTACGAGATCCATGCCGGCGTCACCACCGGTGCGGGCCTGGAGAATCCTGCCGTGATGCTCGACGACGGCCGTGCCGACGGCGGGCGAAGTGCCGATGGCCAGGTCATGGGCACCTACCTGCATGGCTTGTTCGAGTCCGCCGATGCCAGCGCCGCGATCCTCCGCTGGGCCGGACTTTCCGTCGTACAAGCGGTGGACTACCACGCCCTGCGCGAGCGCGACATCGAACGCCTGGCCGACCAGGTGGAGCAGCATCTGGATATTGGGAGGCTGCGATCACTGTGCGGACTCTCTCTGTAGGAGCCAGCTTGCTGGCGAACCTTCGGTGCATCCTTCGCCAGCAAGCTGGCTCCTACGGGCGTGCACTCGGTCCACGGATGCACTCCCCACGAACGACGAGGTTTACCAATGCCTGAACTCATCCTCGGCGGGGCCCGCTCCGGCAAGAGCCGGCTGGCAGAGAAACTGGCGGCTGAGAGTGGCCTGAAGGTGGTCTATATCGCCACCAGCCAGCCACTCGATGGCGAGATGAGCGCGCGGGTGGCCCATCACCGCGCCCGCCGCCCGGAGCACTGGGGCCTGGTGGAAGAACCACTGGAGCTCGCCCGCGTGCTGCAGGCGCACGCCGCCGCCGATACCTGCCTGCTGGTGGACTGCCTGACCCTCTGGCTGACCAACCTGCTGATGCTGGACGACCCGGCGCATCTGGACGAGGAACGCGAGGCGCTGCTCGGCTGCATCGCCGCGCTGCCCGGCCGCGTGCTGCTGGTCAGCAATGAAACCGGCCTGGGCGTCGTGCCCCTGGGCGAGCTGAGCCGTCGCTACGTCGACGAAGCCGGCTGGCTGCACCAGGCCCTGGCCGAACGCAGCGAACGGGTGATCTTCACCGTCGCCGGCCTGCCCATGATCCTCAAGGGAGACCCCCTATGACTTCACTGCATTGGTGGCAGGCGCCCTGCCAGCCGCTCGACCCGGTGGCCCGCGCCAAGGCCCGGGGCCGCCAGGACCAGCTGACCAAGCCCCGTGGCGCGCTTGGCCAGCTGGAGGAGCTGGCCATCACCCTGGCCGCCCAGCAGGGCCGTGAACGACCCGCCATCGACCGCCCCTGGTTCGCCGTGTTCGCTGGTGACCACGGCGTGGTGGAGGAGGGCGTGTCCGCCTACCCGCAGGCAGTGACCGGCGAGATGCTGCGCAATTTTGTCCGTGGCGGTGCCGCCATCAGCGTGTTGGCCAGGAGCCTTGGCGCCACCCTGGAACTGGTGGACCTGGGCACCGCCCTGCCGCTGGAACCGCTGCCGGGTGTGCTGCACCTGCAGGTCGGGGCCGGTACGGCGAACTTCGCCCGTGAACCGGCGATGACCGCCGCCCAGTGCCTGATCGCCCTGCAAGCCGGCCGCTCCAGTGTCGAACGCGCCCTGGCCGCCAGCGCCGACCTCTATGTCGGCGGCGAGATGGGCATCGGCAACACCACCACTGCCAGTGCCTTGGCCTGCGCCCTGCTGGAGCTGCCGGCCACCGCGCTGGCCGGGCCCGGCACCGGGCTGGATGGCACGGGCGTGGCGCACAAGATCCAGGTTATCGAGCATGCCTTGGCCTTGCATCGCCAGGATTGCGACAGCCCGCAGGAAACCCTGCGCCGCCTTGGCGGCTTCGAAGTGGCGGCGTTGACCGGCGCCTACCTCGCCTGCGCCCAACTGGGCCTGCCGGCCTTGGTGGATGGTTTCATCTGCAGCGTGGCGGCGCTGTGTGCCGTGCGCCTGAACCCCGCGTGCCGCGAGTGGCTGC
This sequence comes from Metapseudomonas phytobenefica, assembly GCF_043392685.1. Taxonomy (NCBI): domain Bacteria; kingdom Pseudomonadati; phylum Pseudomonadota; class Gammaproteobacteria; order Pseudomonadales; family Pseudomonadaceae; genus Metapseudomonas; species Metapseudomonas phytobenefica. The sequence continues at coordinate 125,665 of NZ_JBHZGM010000002.1, forward strand.
TGTTCTCCCATCGTTCCGCCGAGCCCGGTCATATCGCCGTGCTCGCAGCGCTGCAAGCGCAACCGCTGCTGGACCTGGGCCTGCGCCTGGGCGAAGGCAGTGGCGCGGCCATCGCCCTGCCGCTGCTGCGCCTGGCCTGCGATCTGCACGGCGGCATGGCCACCTTCGCCGAAGCTTCCGTGTCGGACCGCCCGGCATGAAACTCGACCTCCTGCGCCACGGCGAAACCGAGCTGGGCGGCGGCTTTCGCGGCAGCCTGGACGACGCCCTGACCGCAACCGGCTGGGCGCAGATGCGCGCCGGAGTCGACGGTGCAGGCCCCTGGGATGTGCTGGTGAGCTCGCCCCTGCAGCGCTGCGCCGCCTTCGCTCGCGAGCTCGAGGCGCGACTCGGCCTGCCGCTGAGTTTCGACGCCGACCTGCGCGAGTTGCACTTCGGCCAGTGGGAGGGCCGCAGCGCGGCGCAACTCATGGAGGACCACGCCGAAGGCCTGGGGCTGTTCTGGAACGATCCTTACAGCTACACGCCCCCGGACGGCGAACCCCTGCTGGATTTCGAGGCACGGGTGCTGGCTGCTGGCGAGCGCGTGCGGCAACGCTTCGCCGGCAAGCGGGTATTGCTGGTCACCCACGGCGGGGTGATCCGCATCCTGGTGGCCCGCGCCCGGCAACTGCCGCGTAGCCAGTTGATGCAGGTGGAAGTCGCCCATGGCGAGCTGTTCCGCCTGGCCTTCGACGAACACGGCCTGCGGGAACGTCCATGACACCGCTGCTGATCGCCCTGCAGTTCCTCACCCGCCTGCCTGTGCGCCTGCCGGGCATGCCCGAGCCTCGGCAGATCGGCCGCTCGCTGCTCTGCTATCCGCTGGTGGGCGTACTGATCGGCGCCCTGTTGCTGGCCGGTGCCTGGCTGCTGGACGGCCGCCCGGTCCTGTTGTCGTCCGCGCTGCTGCTGGCGCTCTGGGCGGGATTGTCCGGCGGCCTGCACCTGGACGGCCTGGCCGATACCGCGGACGCCTGGGTGGGTGGCTACGGTGACCGTGAACGCACCCTGAGCATCATGAAAGACCCCCGCAGCGGCCCCATTGCCGTGGTCGTGCTGGTGCTGGTACTGATGCTCAAGTTTGCCGCGCTGGCTGCCTTGCTGCAGGCCGGGCAGTGGCTGCCCCTGCTCCTGGCGCCCTGGCTGGCGCGCGGCATGCTGCCGCTGCTGTTTCTCACCACTCCCTATGTGCGCCCCGGTGGCCTGGGTCAGGCGCTGGCCGAACACCTGCCACGCCGGGAACTGCCGCTGTGGCTGGGCGGGCAGGCGGTGGTGATGCTGTTTTTGGGCTGGGTGGCGTGGATTGTGCTGGTGGCGGCGCTGGTGATCTTTGCCTGGCTGCGAGGGCGGTTCATCCAGCGGCTGGGAGGGACCACCGGGGATACGGCGGGGGCGCTGGTGGAGATTGTCGAGGTGGGGGTGTTGGTGGCTGTGGCCTTGGCCTGACAGTTACCTCACCCCTGGCCTCCTCAGAGCAGCCCTTCGGCCTGCTCAGCGATTGAAATCGCCCCCACAGGAAAAGCGAGCTGCGTTCCGCACCTATCCCCCGGTGGGCTCCATACCTTGTGGGGGCGAATTCATTCGCTATGGGCAACACAGTTGCCCCCTGCCATCCCGCAGGGCAGCCCTTCGGTCTGCTTGGCGATTGAAATCACTCTCACAGAAAAAACGGCCCGGCCATCGCTCCCACGCAGTCTTCGATTGACGCTCAGGTGGTTGCGGGTATATACACGCATCCATGTTGCCGACCCAATGCCTCTGTACCAAGTTGCGCCGTGCCACCCGTAACGTGACCCGGCTCTACGACGACGCCCTCGCCGGTGTCGGGGTGAATGTCGCCCAGTATTCGCTGCTGAAGAACCTGGCCCGACTGAACCAGCCGAGCATCACCAGCCTGGCCGAAGCGCTGGGGCTGGATCGCAGCACCCTGGGGCGCAACCTCAAGGTGCTGGAGAACAGGGGACTGGTGCATCTGGAAGGCGGCGAGGACCAGCGTAATCGCCTGGTTTCCCTGACCCCGGCCGGGCGCGCCTGCCTCGATGAAGCGCTGCAGGCCTGGGAACAGGTGCAGGTGCGGCTGGGTCAACGCATGGGGCTGGAGAAGCGGGCGGCGCTGATGGCGCTGCTGGATGATCTGGAACATATCAGCTGATATTTTCGCTGGAAAACGGGTATATACCCGCAAAGGACTTTCTATGACTTCGGTATGGCGTACGACTGGCTGGGTTCTTCTTGGGGCGTCGCTGATCCTGGCGTTGTCGCTGGGCATTCGCCATGGCTTCGGCCTGTTTCTGGCCCCCATGAGCAGCGAGTTCGGCTGGGGCCGCGAGGTGTTCGCCTTCGCCATCGCCCTGCAGAACCTCATCTGGGGCCTGGCGCAGCCCTTCACCGGCGCCCTGGCCGACCGCTTCGGCGCGGCGAAGACGGTGATCGTCGGCGGCGTGCTCTACGCCCTGGGGCTGGGGCTGATGGGCTTCTCCGATTCGGCCCTGTCGCTGTCGCTCAGCGCCGGCCTGCTGATCGGCATCGGCCTTTCGGGCACCTCATTCTCGGTGATCCTCGGCGTGGTGGGCCGTGCCGTGCCGGTGGAGAAGCGCAGCATGGCCATGGGCATCGCCGCGGCTGCCGGGTCCTTCGGCCAGTTCGCCATGCTGCCCGGCACCCTCGGCCTGATCAGCTGGCTCGGCTGGTCCTCCGCACTGCTGGCGCTGGGCCTGCTGGTGGCGCTGATCGTGCCGCTGACGGGGCTGCTCAAGGACAATCCGCCGCCGCCCCAGGCCCATGAACAGAGCCTGGTCGAGGCGCTGCGCGAGGCCACCGGCCACTCGGGCTTCTGGCTGCTGGCCCTGGGCTTCTTCGTCTGCGGTTTCCAGGTGGTGTTCATCGGCGTGCACCTGCCGGCCTATCTGGTGGACCAGCATCTGCCGGCTTCGGTGGGCACTACGGTGCTGGCGCTGGTGGGGCTGTTCAACGTGTTCGGCACCTATATCGCCGGCTGGCTCGGCGGCCGCCATGCCAAGCCGAAGCTGCTCACCGCGCTGTACCTGCTGCGCGGCGTGGTGATCGTGGCTTTCGTCTATCTGCCGCTGAGCACCTGGAGCGCCTACGCCTTCGGCATGGCCATGGGCCTGCTGTGGCTGTCCACGGTGCCCCTGACCAACGGCACCGTCGCCACCCTGTTCGGCGTGCGCAACCTGTCCATGCTCGGTGGTATCGTTTTCCTGTTCCACCAGTTGGGCGCCTTCCTCGGCGGCTGGCTGGGGGGCTATCTCTATGACCACACGGGCAGTTACGAACTGGTATGGCAGATTTCCATATTCCTCAGTCTGGTGGCGGCGGTGCTGAACTGGCCGGTGCGCGAGCAGCCGGTGGCGCGCCTGCAGCCCGTCGCAGCGGCATGAGCCTGCGTCTGGGCTGGGTCCTCGGCGCCCTGGCCGCCGGCCTGCTGCTGGCCCTGGGCTGGTGGGGCTGGCAGCAGGGCGGCCTGGCACTGATGCAGCTGGGATTCAATTGCTAGTCGGCCTGCCCGGCGCTAGCTTAGGTGGATCACCCGATCCGCTTCGGAACTCGCCATGAAAGCCTTGCCCATCCTGTCATTGTCGCTGCTGGCCCTGTTCGGCGGTCAGGCCATGGCCGCCGAGTGCCCTTCGCTCCTGCAGCACAACCTGCCGCAACTCCGCTCCAAGAACAGCATCGACCTCTGCCAGCGCTTCGCCGGCAAACCGCTGGTGGTGGTCAACACGGCCAGCCACTGCGGTTTCACCCCGCAGTTCAAGGGGCTGGAAGCGCTCTACAAGCGCTACAAGGATGAGGGCCTCGAAGTGCTCGGCGTGCCTTCGGACGACTTCAAGCAGGAAGCCGCCTCCACCGAGGAAACCGCCAAGGTCTGCTACGAGAACTACGGCGTGACCTTCGTCATGACCCAGCCGCAGCACGTCACCGGCGACCAGGCGATACCGCTCTACAAGGAGCTGATCGCCCAGTCCGGGCAGACGCCGCGCTGGAACTTCTACAAGTACGTGGTGGATCGCCAGGGCAAGGTGATCGCGCATTTTTCCAGCCTGACCAAGCCGGATGATCCCGACCTGCTGAAGGCGGTGGAGCAGGCGCTGGCCAGCCAACCCTGATCCACAGGCAGAAAAAAGCCCGGATTCCTCCGGGCTTTGTTTTTCCTGTGGCCTGATCAGAAGCGATAGGTCAGCTGCGCACCCAGGCCATGGGCGCTGTTCTTGTAGGTGGCGCGATAGGCCCCCTTGCTGGCGTTGACCTGGTTGATGTCGGCGTCTTCTTCCTTCAGGTAGGAATAGGCGACGTCGACGGTCACATCGTCGTTCGGGCTCCAGGCGGCACCCAGGCTGAAGATCTTGCGGTCGTCAGTGGGGATGCGCGGCGAGCGGAACTCGTTGCGGGTCGGGGACTGGTCGTAGGCCAGGCCTGCACGCAGGGTCCACTGGCGGTTCAGCTTGTAGGCGGCACCCACGGCATAGGACCAGGTGTCGCGCCAGTCCTGCTCTTCGGTGATGTTGCTGAGGGCGGCAGGCAGGCGTCCGGTGTTTTCAACGCGGATTTCTTCCAGGCGGCTCCAGCGGGTCCAGGTGCTACCGGCGTAGAGGGTCCAGGCGTCGTTCAGGTCATGGGTGACGGAGAAGTCGACGGATTCCGGGGTTTCCAGGTCCAGGGAGGCGTCGTACTTGCCGGCCAGGGGGCCGAAGCCGCTGCCGCTGAGGGTGGTGTCACCTTCCAGCTTGTAATCCACCTTGGAGTGGTAGGTCAGGCCGATGCGGGTGCGCGCGTCCAGTTCGAAGAGCACGCCGGCATTGAAGCCCAGGGCGGTGTCGTCGCCCTTGACCTTCACCTTGCCGTCGTTGCGGCCCGGGGACAGCGGGTTGAGGACCGCGGAAGTCAGTTCACCGTCGATGCGGTTGATGGTGGGGCCGAAACCGAACGACAGCTGGTCGTTGATGCGGTAGCTGACGGTGGGCTGCAGGGTGATCACCCGCACTTCGCTCTTGTTGCCGTAGTAACGGCCGGCGAAGCCGGATTCGTAGTCGGTGATCAGGCCGAAGGGCACGTACATGCCGAGGCCGAAGGACCATTTGTCGTCGATCGGCTTGACGTAATAGCCCATGGGCACGCCCACGGTGGGAACCATGTCGCCGTCGTTGTTGCCGCCGAAGGTGCTGCGGGTGTCGTCGATGTCGGTCTTGGCGAAGATCACGGCGGCGCCGACGCTCACCTGCTCGCGCTTGAGGCGGGCCATGCCGGCGGGGTTGCCGTAAACGGTGGTGGCGTCATCGGCGGAAGAAGAGCGGCCGGCGAAAGCGGTGCCCATGCCGCTGATGCTTTGCTCGTTGAGGGCGAAGCCGGAGGCCAGGCTGTAGCTGGAAGCGGCGCTGACGGCCAGGGCGAGGGCGGTCCTGAAGACTCTGATTATCACGGTGAACTCCTGAACGATGGTGCAAAGGCCGGCACGCTAACAGGATTCAGGAGGCCTTTCCAGCTTGGCGGTTTTCGGCAAACTTCCTTGTAAGATTGTCGAACAATCTGGAAGTTGGTGGCATTTTCGCTGATCGTGCAAATTGCCTGGCACCATGGTTCCTGACTGGTCGGTCAGTGATCAGGCAACTTGGCTGAGTCCTCCGACATGGCGTTGCCAGGCGTCGATGAAATCCCTCGGGCTGCCTTCGGGCTGGAACACTTGGCGCCAGATCATGGCCATGCCGATCAGGTCGTCGGCGGCCGGCAGCACCAGGATGCTCGATTCGACCAGCATCCAGGCGATGGCGGTGGCGTAGCGCAGGTTGACTGTCAGCTCCAGGTGCGGCGCGGTGAGGAAGGCATGCTGGCTGGCCAGCCCGCGAACCTGGCTGGCGAGTTCCGGGTCCAGTGCCAGGTGATGGTCCCAGAGCTGCTGGTGGCGCTCGTCGCTGATGCCGTACAGGCCGCGTCCCTTGCCGCGGTCCAGGGCGGAGCCGAGTGCCGACTGGCAGGCGGCGGCGCCCAGCAGGATCGTTTCGGCGGTGGGGGAGGGGCGCTGCAGGTAATTCAGCGTCGGTCGTATCACATGCTGGCGGAGATCGCAGGCGGCTATTCCCATTTTGCCCTCGCGAAGGGTGCCGGCGGGGCCGGGGCGTTTTGGCAGCTTCTCGTCGTTCTAGGAAAGGGCCCCACCGGGAGCGGAGTTAGCCGCTCGATTTGAAGTCTAGTGCGATATTTGTGCTGTAAAGGCCTGTTTTTAAACCGATTCAGGCTTCTGGTTATTGTCTATATAGCTGGCTGTGATTAAAAAACAGCCAACAGGCAAGGGCCGCAAAGTCCCATGCCTGCTGGCTTTCTGCCTTATTCGCCCTTGGCCAGAGGGCGGGAAGGATTGGTGATCCACTCGCTCCAGGAACCGGCATAGAGCCGCGCCAGGGGATAGCCGGCCAGGCTCAGGGCGAAGAGGTTGTGGCAGGCGGTGACGCCCGATCCGCAATAGGCTACGACCTCGTCCAGCGGACGGTCGCCGATCAGCGCGGCGAAGCGCTGTTTGAGGGCCTCGGCCGGAAGGAAGCGGCCGTCGCTGCCGAGGTTGTCGGTGAAGGCTGCGCACTGGGCGCCGGGGATATGGCCGGCCACCGGGTCGATGGGCTCGACCTCGCCCTTGAAACGCGGCAGGGCGCGGGCGTCCAGCAGGGTCAGGCGGGTGTCGCCCAGGCGTTGCTGCAAGCCGTCGGCATCCAGCAGCAGGTTGTTGTCGGGCTGGCCCGCGAAATCGCCCGGCTGCACCACCGGCACCTCGCGGGTGAGCGGCAGCCCTGCGTCGCGCCAGGCCTTGAGGCCGCCATCCAGCAGGAATACGCCATCGCGCTTGCCCAGCCAGGCCAGCAGCCACCAGGCGCGCGCGGCGAAGGCGCCGGGGCCGTCGTCGTAGAGGACGATGGTGCTGTCGGCCGTGATGCCCCAGTCGCGCAGCTTGTCGGCCAGCGTCGCCGGGGCCGGCAGCGGGTGGCGGCCGGTCACGCCCTGGGTGACCGGGCCGGACAGGTCGCGTTCCAGGTCGGCGAAGCAGGCCTTGGGAATATGGTTCTCGGCATAGCCGCGCTGGCCATAGGCCGGGTCATCGAGGGAGAAGCGGCAGTCAAGGATGACCAGGCCCGGTTCTTCCAGGCGGGCACTGAGTTGGGCTGGGCTGATGAGCTGTGCGAGCGACATGGCGGGTTCCTTGTCGTGACCATTGGTGTGGCGAGCATCATAAGGACGCTCGCACAGCCTGTCGCGCGCAATTGGCGGCGGCGCGGAACCGCCGCCGGTGGCTCAGCGGTAGGCGGCGCGCAGGCGCTGGAAGCCGGCGTCGAGGTCGGCGATCAGGTCGTCCGGATGCTCCAGGCCGACGTGCAGGCGCACCAGCGGACCATCGCTCTTCCAGGTGGTCGCGCTGCGGTGGGCGCCGGGATTGGTCAGCAGGATCAGGCTCTCGAAACCGCCCCAGCTGTAGCCCATGCCGAACAGTTGCATGCCATCGAGCATGGCGCGCACCGCCTGTTCGGGCATCGCCTTGAACTCCACGCTGAACAGGCCGCAGGCGCCGGTGAAGTCGCGCTTCCACAGTTCGTGGCCGGGCGCGCCGGGCAGGGCGGGGTAGAGGATGCGTGCCACTTCCGGCTGTTCGGCCAGCCACTGGGCCACCTTCTCCGCATTGCGCTGGTGGCGTTCCAGGCGGGTGGAGAGGGTGCGCAGGCCGCGCAGGGCCAGGTAGGCATCGTCGGCGCTGACCGACAGGCCGAGCTGCTTGTAGAAGCCGCGCACCTGCGGGAACAGCGATTCGGTGGTCATGATCACGCCCATCAGCACGTCCGAGTGGCCGACGATGTATTTGGTGGCGGCATGGATGGAGATATCCACACCGTGGCTGAACGAAGGGAAATGCAGCGGTGTGCCCCAGGTGTTGTCGATCATCACCAGGGCGCCGTGGGCATGGGCCACTTCGGCGATGCTGGGCACGTCCTGCACTTCGAAGGTCAGGGAGCCGGGCGATTCGAGGAACACCACGCGGGTGTTGGGACGCATCAGCGCGGCGATGCCACCGCCGATCAGTGGGTCGTAGTAGGTGGTCTCGATGCCGAAACGCTTGAGGGTCTCGTCGCAGAAAGCGCGGGTCGGGTCGTACACGGAGTCGGTCATCAGCAGATGATCGCCGGGCTTCAGGGTGGCCAGCAGGGCGGTGGTCAGGGCGCTCAGGCCGCTGGGGGTGAGCATGGCCCCGTAGGCGCCTTCCAGTTCGGCCAGGGCGGACTCCAGCGAGCGGGTAGTGGGGTTGCCGTGACGGCCGTAGGTGTTGAGGGTGCCGTTCTGCGCGTGCAGGGCTTCCACGCTGGGGAAGAGCAGTGTGGAGGCGCGGTAGACCGGGGTGTTCACGGTTCCGCCGACCCGGCCCCGTTCACGGCCTTCATGGGCCAGCAGCGTTTCGAGATGCAGCTTGCGTTCGTCCACCTGGGTGTACCTCTGGGTCGGGATAGCGGATATGAGCGGTGCCTGCCTGGAACGGAAGGCCTCCGGGATGGCGAAAAGATTACCGGTGGAGGCGGGGAAATTCTTTGCTTTGATTGGTCGGGAATATCGGTGGTCTGGAAATAATTTCTACAGAATAATCTGTTATTGGAAGAACTTTCTACGATGCACTGGTGCCGGGGAAATCATGAGTCGCCGGTCTGGGTCAGATGATCCAGGGGTAGCGCCGTGGTGTGCTTGATCACTTCCATGGCGAAGCCGGAACTGACGTCCGACAGGTCGGCCACGCGGATCAGGCGCTTGTACACCGCGTCGTAGGCCTTGATGTCCGGCACCACCATTTTCAGCAGGTAATCGACGTCGCCGGTCATGCGGTAGATCTCGACGATCTCGGGAATGTCGCGCGTGCCTTCGATGAATTGCCGGGTCCAGTCATCGCTGTGGCGGCTGGTGCGGATGGTGACGAACACCGTGACCCCGAGCTTGAGCCGCTCGGCATCGCAGAGCGCTACCTGCCGGGTGATCACGCCGTCCTCGCGCAGCTTCTGCAGGCGCCGCCAGCAGGGCGTGGGGGAGAGGTTCACCGCTTCGGCCAGCTCCGCGAGGGAAATCGAGGCGTCCTGCTGCAGGAGGGCGATGATCTGCAGGTCTTTCTTGTCCATGGGCTGGGTCCGTGGCAGGGGTGTCTGGTCGGGAGGCCGGCGGGCCGGGTGTGTCGAAACGATGACAATCGGCATCATAAGGTCACCCGTGCATGAAGTCGCGCGGGGAGAAGATGGGAGAGCTCGATGCCAAGCCTGCAACTGCCGAATGAACGTGCCTCGCTGATCCGCCGCCTTGGCGTGATCCTGGGGACCTTGCTGGTGGTCCTCTACTACTGCTGCCTGGTGCTGGTGCGTGCGCCGCTAAAGCGCCTCGACCGCGCCTGCGTGGATCGCTATACCCGTGCCATGTCGCGCCTGCTGCTGCGCCTGGTGCGCATGGACCTGTCGGTGCACGGTGCGATACCCGATTTCAACGATGGCCGTCGCTACCTGATTCTCTGCAGCCATTCCAGCCACTACGACATCCCGGCCAGCTTCGTCGCCCTGCCGGGGTCGATCCGCATGCTGGCGAAGAAGGAGCTGTTCCGCATCCCCTTCCTCGGCCCGGCCATGCGCGCGGCGGAGTTCCCCTCCATCGACCGGCACAACCGCCGCCAGGCCCTGGCGGACCTGGAAACCGCGCGGCACATGATGGAGAGCGGCATCGTCCTCTGGGCCGCACCTGAAGGCACCCGTTCCGCCGATGGCCGCCTGCTGAAGTTCAAGAAGGGCTGCTTCCACCTGGCCCTGGATACCGACGCCGTGATCATCCCGGTATCCATTCGCGGCATTCACCGCGTGCTGCCGGCGCGCACCTTCCGCCTGAACCTGGGACAGAAGGTGGAAGTGCACGTGGGCGAGCCCATCGACGCCAGCCAGTACGATGCGGCGCGGCTCGACGAGCTGATGGCTGCGACCCGTGCCCGGATGCAGGAGCTGCTGGGGCAGGAGCCTGGTGAAGCCATGAATCCTGTAGGGGCGACTTCCCACCTGCCGCCAGCGCGAGCCTTGTAAGCAGGCAATGTAGGAGCGAGCTTGCTCGCGAAGCTCTTGAGCTCGCCCGTTCGCGAGCAAGCTCGCTCCTACATGTTCGATGCCCCCGTGAGAAAGCCTTCCGTGCCTCAGCGAATCTTCAACTTGCCGATCCGGTCATTGTCCAGGCTACCCAGGTACAGGTAATCCCCCACCGGCTTGGCCGAGGTGACCATGCGCAGGTGGGCGCCGCTGGTGTCGTGCAGGCTGTGGACGATCTCGCCTTTCTCGTTCAGTTGCAGCACCAGGCCGTAGGGCACCGGCTTGGGCCAGAACATGCGCGGCAGCTTGGCGATCTGCGCCTTCAGCCAGGGTTGGGTGTGGAGGAAGTCGGCGTCAGCCTTGCGCGGGGAGGGCAGGGCGACCCAGAAGCTGCCCTGGTGGTCACCCTGGAGGTTATCCGGCAGGCCCGGCAGGTTGTCGATGAAGACGTCGTGGGTACCGGCCTTTTCGCCGCTCAGCCAGTAGCGGGTGATGCGGTAGCGGTAGGTCTCGTTGATCAGCACGAAGTCCTCGTTGGCCGACAGCGCCACGCCATTGGCGAAGTAGAGGTCCTTGAGCAGCACCTCGGTCTTTCCGCTGAGCGGGTCGAAACGCATCAGGCGGCCGTGGGGGCGGGCCTCCAGCAGGTCGAGCAGGTAATCCGGTTGCTGGAACCTGCTGGAGGCGTCGGTGAAGTAGATGCGGCCGTCCTGGGCGATGTCCAGGTCGTCGGTGAAGCGGAAGGGCACGCCGTCGGCTTCGCTGGCCAGCACACTGATGTTGCCTTGCGGGTCGATGCGCAGCAGGCCCTTGTAGGCATCGCCGACGATCAGGTTGCCGGCGGCGTCGAAGTCCATGCCCAGCGGGCGGCCGCCGGTTTCGACGAAGGTTTCCACCTCGCCCTTGTCGTCGAAGCGCACGATGCGGCCATCGTGCAGCCCGGCGTAGAGGCGGCCCTGGCCGTCGACGGCGGTGTCTTCCGGTCCGTGTATCTGGCCCTGGGCGATCAGCTCGGCCTTCATCAGGGTGTCGTTGGGCTCCAGTACGCCGGTCATCGCTGGGGCCTTGGGCGCGTCCCAGGCCAGCGGGTCGATGGGGGAGGGCGTGACAGCAAGGTAGACCGCCACGGCGGCGATCAGCAGGGCGAGCACGCCCAGCAGCTTCTTCATCTTCTTGTATCCGTTGAGGTGGGGTGATGGCCGGGGCCTGTTGTTCTGCGCGGGCTTTTTTAGCAGCCGCCCGTGGCCGGCGCCAGGGCTGAATGTCGTGCCATCAGGCAGGCCACGGTTGACAGCGCCGGGGCGGACTGAGCAGTATCGGTGCCTCGCTTGATCCAACCGAGCCTTTCAATGTCCGCCATCGCCCACTCCGCCGTTTCCGCCCAGGCCTTCCAGGTCCTGGCGTCGGCCCATGGCGTTGGCGCAGGCAAGAAATCCAAGAAACAGTCGCTCATTTGACCGGGGCGCGCTGTCCCGTCAGATGGGCTGACAGGACAGTAGGCGTGAACCGGGACTCCCCCCTTTCGAACCCCCTCCCTGCATCCCTCCGACGGTGACTCTGACGGTCAGCCAAAGGAGATCTGCAATGCCTGTGTTTTCTGGAATCTGGGTTGCCCTGGTGACCCCCTTCAACGATGGCGCCATCGACTTCCCCGCCCTGCGCCGCCTGGCCCGGCACCTGTTGGACGAAGGCGTGGCCGGGCTGGTGGCCTGTGGCACCACGGGCGAGGCGGCGGCGCTGTCGAAGGACGAGCAGCTGGCGGTGCTCGACGCGTTGCTCGAAGAGGTGCCCGGCGAGCGCCTGGTGATGGGGCTGGCGGGCAACAACCTGGCCGAACTGCTGGCGTTCCAGCGCGAGGTGCAGCGTCGCCCCATCGCCGGTGTGCTGGTGCCGGCGCCTTACTACATCCGCCCGTCCCAGGAGGGCCTGCTGGCCTGGTTCGGCGCCATCGCCGATGCCTCCAGCGTGCCGCTGATCCTCTATGACATTCCCTACCGCACCGGCGTACGCCTGGAGCTGGCTACCCTGCGCCAGCTCGCCCGGCACCCGCGGATCGTGGCCATCAAGGACTGCGGCGGCAATCCGGAAACCACCCTGGCGCTGATCGCCGACGGTGAACTGGACGTGCTGACCGGCGAAGACGGGCAGATCTTCACCACTCTGTGCATGGGGGGCCGTGGCGCGATCGCGGCGTCGGCGCATATCCACCCGCGCCGGTTCGTGGAAATGGCCGAATGCATCGGCAAAGGTGAACTTGAGGCCGCGCGTGCGATCTTCCAGAAGATACAGCCACTGATTCGCCTGGCCTTCGCCGAACCCAATCCGGCCCCGGTGAAAAGCCTGCTGGCGATGCAGGGGCTGATCCGCGACGAGTTGCGCCTGCCCATGCAGCCCAGTTCCGAAGCCCTGCGGCAGCGGCTGCGCACGGAACTGGCGTAGGTTATGTACGAAGACTGCCTGCGCTCGACGACTTCTCGTACAAAACCTGGGCGCCCCCCGTGCGGAGCAGCAGCGGCGGGGCGGGAGTGATGCAAGGCGCGAAGCGAGGACCCGGCGCGATATATACTGCGCGCCACTGATTCAAGGAGAGCCCTGTGGCCATCGACATTATCTGGATCCGCGACGACGCTGCGCTGGCCGAACACTGCGCCGCGTGGCGGCGCCTGCCCTTCGTGGCCCTGGACACCGAGTTCATGCGGGTCGACACCTTCTACCCCAGGGCCGGCCTGGTGCAGGTCGGCGACGGTGAACACGCCTTCCTCATCGATCCGCTGCTGATTCGCGACTGGTCGCCCTTCGCCGAACTGCTGGAGGACCGGGCCGTACTCAAGGTGCTGCACGCCTGCAGCGAGGACCTGGAAGTCTTCCTGCGCCTGACCGGCACCCTGCCGCAGCCGCTGCTGGACACCCAGCTGGCAGCCGGTTACCTCGGCATCGGCTACTCCATGGGCTATTCCCGCCTGGTGCAGGCAGTCCTCGGCATCGACCTGCCCAAGGACGAAACCCGTTCTGACTGGCTGCAGCGTCCGCTCACCGAGATGCAGGTGCGTTATGCCGCCGAAGACGCGCAGCACCTGGCCGAACTCTACGTCGCCCTGGAGCCGCGCCTGAGCGAGCCCAAGCGCGCCTGGGTGCTGGAAGACGGCGCCGAACTGGTGGCCAACCTGCGCCGTGAGGTCGTTCCCCAGGAGCTCTACCGCGAAGCCAAGCTGGCCTGGAAGTTGTCTCGTGCCCAGCTCGCCGTGCTGCGCGAGCTTTGCGCCTGGCGCGAGACCGAGGCGCGCCTGCGCGACCAGCCGCGCAACCGCATCCTGCGTGAACACAGCCTCTGGCCCCTGGCGCGCTTCCAGCCGGACAACCTGGTGTCCCTGGCGCGGATCGACGACATGCACCCGCGCACCGTGCGTCAGGACGGCAATACCCTGCTTAAATTGATTCGCGAGGCCGCCGGGACTCCACCGGAACAGTGGCCCGAGGCACTGCCCGAGCCGCTGCCGCCGGAAGCCGCGCCGCTGCTCAAGAAGCTGCGTGCCATCGGCCATGCAGAGGCCGAGCGCCTGGGCATGGCGCCGGAACTGATGCTGCGCAAGAAGCACCTGGAAGCCCTGCTCAAGAGCGGGTTCCCCAACGGCCCCTACAGCCTGCCCGACGGCCTGCGTGGCTGGCGCCGCGAGCTGATGGGCCAGGCCCTGCTGGACGCCCTGGCCACGACCGGCCAATGAACCTATCCGCCGTGCCGTCCGGCACGGCTCGCCCCACGAGCCCGACCATGAAACGTATCTGTTCCATCTACAAAAGCCCGCGCAAGAACGAGATGTACCTCTACGTCGACAAGCGCGAAGCCCTGAGCCGCGTGCCCGAAGCCCTGATCGCCGCCTTCGGCGCCCCGCAGCATGCCTTCGACCTGGTGCTGACCCCCGAGCGCCAGCTGGCCCGCGAGGACATCAACAAGGTGCTGGAGAACATCGAGAAGCAGGGCTTCCACCTGCAGATGCCGCCGGCCCAGGACGAGTACATCGAGCACCTGCCGGAAGAACTGCTGCGGATGAACGACCCCGTCTGATGAAAATCCTCATCGCCGAACAAGAGTTCGCCCTCTACGCCGACCTGCTGCGCACCCAGACCGGTCTGCAGTTCCATGGCGGCAGTGAAGTCGGGAACCTGCTGGACGCCGCGCGGGAATGCCCGGTGTGGCTGGGCGAGCCCGACCTGATGGCGGAGCTGCTGCGCAGGGGCTGCAAGCCGGAGTGGATGCAGTCGACCTGGGCCGGCATCACCCCGCTGCTGGCTGCCGACCTGCCCCAGGACTACCGCTTGACCCGCGCCGTGGGCATCTTCGGCCAGGTGATGGCCGAGTACGTCCTCACCTACCTGCTGGCCCATCAGCGGCAGCTGTTCTCGCGGGTCGCCGCCCAGGCCGAGAAGCGCTGGGACAACCGCCTGCCGCGCAGCCTCGAAGGCAAGAGGGTGCTGATCGTCGGCAGCGGGGATATCGGCCAGAGCGTCGCCGGCTTCCTCGACCCCTTTGGCGTGGAACTCCACGGCATCGCCCGCGAGCCGCGTCCGCTGGAGCCTTTCGAGCGGGTCTTCGGCATGGAGGCGCTGGCCGAACAGGTGGCCTGGGCCGATTGCGTGGTGAACCTGCTGCCGGATACCCCGGCCACCCGCGACATCTACGACGCGGCGATCTTCGCCTGCATGCGCCCGACCGCTCTGTTCATCAATGCCGGGCGCGGCGTGGCGGTGGTGGACCACGACCTGGTGGCAGCCCTGCAGGCCGGCCAGCTGGCGGCCGCGGTGATCGACGTTTGTCGTGAAGAGCCGTTGCCCGCCTGGCACCCGTTCTGGAACGCCCCCAACCTGCTGATCACCGGCCACAGTTCGGCGCCCACGCTGCCTAGCGCCATGGCCCGGCTGTTCATCGACAACCTCAACCACTACCAGGCGGGCGAGCCGTTGCGCGGGCAGGTCAATTTCGAGCGAGGCTACTGAATTCGCCGCGCCGCAACCGACGGTCAGCTATGCTTGGCCGAGACCCTGGACCCGACTAGACTACGCGCCCCCCGAACCGACCCCACCGCACACCATGGCCGCCAAAGTCGAACCCTTCTGGAAGCGCAAGACCCTCGCCCAGCTCGATCAGCAAGAGTGGGAATCCCTCTGCGACGGCTGCGGCCTGTGCTGCCTGCAGAAGCTCGAAGACGAGGACGACGGCAGCGTCTATTACACGCGCATCGCTTGCAAGCTGCTGGACCTGAAGACCTGCCGCTGCACCGACTACGCCAATCGCCGCCAGTTCGTCGCCGACTGCATCCAGCTCACCCCGGCCCAGGCCGACGAGTTCCAGTGGCTGCCGCCCACCTGCGGTTATCGCCTGGTGGCCGAGGGCAAGGACCTGCCGCCCTGGCACCATCTGGTCTGCAATGACCCCGAAGCGGTGCACAAGACGGGCATCTCCCAATCCGGTCGCATGCTCAGCGAGACCAGCGTCTCCGAGGATGATTGGGAGGAATATCTGATTTTCCGCGCAGGCTAGGCGGTTGCAGACCGGCCGCCGCGCTCGCTTTTTTCACTGCGCTGCAGGGCCGGTCACGGATCAAGCCGCCGCCTTTCGAGTCTCAGGGACTGACCGCCACACCCACCAAGGAAGCCATCCTCGATGTCCGCCCGATCCCAGCTCCTGCTGTCCACCGTCCT
Organism: Metapseudomonas phytobenefica; assembly: GCF_043392685.1. Taxonomy (NCBI): domain Bacteria; kingdom Pseudomonadati; phylum Pseudomonadota; class Gammaproteobacteria; order Pseudomonadales; family Pseudomonadaceae; genus Metapseudomonas; species Metapseudomonas phytobenefica. The sequence continues at coordinate 141,492 of NZ_JBHZGM010000002.1, forward strand.
GCTCACCCTGAGCGCCCCGTTGTGGGCGGCGAAGAAGGTCGATCTCGACTATCAGGTACGCTTTCTGCCCGAGAGCGACCAGGCGGAAGTCAATCTGCTGCTGGAGAAGGGCGACGGCATACGCAGCCTGCGCTTCGACCTGGGCGAGAAGGGCTACTACAGCGACTTCAAGGCCAGCGGCACCTGGAGCCAGGAGGACCCGGGCCACGGCACCTGGGTGCCCGGCAAGGGCAAGGCCAGCCTCAGCTACCGGGTGCGCGTCAGCCATCCCCGTGGCGACGGCCGCTTCGATGCCCGCATGACCCCGGACTGGGCATTGTTGCGCGGTGATGATCTGGTGCCGGCGGCGCGCCTGGACATGGTGGAGGGCGTCGAACTGGTGGCGCGCCTGCAGTTCGAACTGCCCGGCGGCTGGCAATCGGTGGAAACCGGCTGGCCACGCATCGGCAAGAACCGTTTCCGCATCGACAATCCCGAACGCATGTTCGACCGTCCCACCGGCTGGATCCTCGCTGGCAAGCTGGGCAGCCGCCGGGTCACCCTGGGCAATACCGATGTCACCGTCAGCGCCCCGGTAGGCGAGGGCATGCGGCGCATGGACATCCTCACCATGCTCACCTTCGTCTGGCCCCACGCCCAGGCAGTCTTTCCCCGTGAACCGGGCAAGCTGCTGATTGTCGGCGCCGACGACCCCATGTGGCGCGGCGGCCTGTCGGGCCCCAACTCGTTCTTCATGCACTCGGCGCGCCCGATGGTGAGCGAGAACGGCACCAGTTCCCTGATGCACGAGCTGGTGCACGTGCTCAGCCGGATCAGCGATACCGACCGCAGCGACTGGATCAGCGAAGGGGTGGCCGAGTACTACGCCATCGAACTGCTGCGCCGTGCAGGTGGCCTGGGCGAGGACCGTTACGAGGCGATCCGCAAGCAGCTGCGCCAATGGAGCAAGAAGGTGGACAGCCTGCGCGGCGAACATGCCAGCGGCGCCATCACCGCCCGCGCCGTGCTGCTGCTGCAGGACCTGGACAAGGAAATCCGCCTGCGCACCGACGGCAAGCACTCCTTGGACGACGTCACCCGCGGCCTGATGCGCCTGGACAAGGCCAGCACCAGGGACTTCATCGAGATCAGCGAGAACATCATGGGAGGCGCGTCGGACGTGCTGGATACCAAGCTGTTGCGTTGATTGCGGGGCTGTCGCTTTTTCTGGGGGCGAATTGCCCGTAGGAGCTGGCTTGCCAGCGAATGGCCCTTTTTCGCTAGCAAGCTAGCTCCTACAACTCATCCTGCGTTGCTGCAGATCCGTAGGTTGCGGTAGAGCGAAGCGAAACCCAACGCTTCGTGGTCGCGCCGCTGTTGGGCTTCGCAGGCTCAGCACCAACCTACGGCAGAACTTCGTTCTGCTTGGCGAATGAATTCGCCCCTACAAGCATCGATCCGTCGCCATTCGGCTTACATCTCCCCCTTTCGACCGCTCAGCAGTTCCAGCATGGCCGCCGCCGTGGGCTCGGAGGAGGCCGGGTTCTGCCCGGTGATCAGGTTGCCATCGGCGACCACATGGGGCTGCCAGTCGGCCACCTTGGAGTAATGGCCGCCTTTTTCCTTCAGCGCGTCCTCCAGCAGGAAGGGCACCACTTCGACCAGACCGACGGCGATTTCTTCGGAGTTGGAGAAGCCGGTCACCGCGTTGCCCTGCACCAGCGGCGCGCCGTCCGCTGCCTTGGCGTTGAGCAGTACCGCCGGCGCGTGGCACACGGCGCCGATCGGTTTGCCGGCTGCGTAGAAGGCTTCGATCATCGCGATGGAATGCCGGTCGTCCACCAGGTCCCACAACGGACCGTGGCCACCGGGGTAGAAGAGGGCGTCGTAGTCCCCCGGCTCCAGGCCGGCCAGCACCTGGGTGTTGGCCAGCGCCCGGCGTGCCTGGTCATCGTCGCGAAAGCGGCGGGTCGCTTCGGTCTGCGCGTCCGGGTCGTCGCTTTTCGGGTCCAGCGGCGGGTGGCCGCCCTTGGGGGAAGCCAGCACCACCGCGGCGCCGGCATCGCGGAACGCGAAGTAGGGGGCGGCGAATTCCTCCAGCCAGAAACCGGTCTTCTTGCCGGTGTTGCCCAGCTGGTCATGGGAGGTCAGTACCATGAGGATCTTCATCGTGAACTCCTTGCAGGCTCGGTTTCGAACGGCCCGGCGGGCTATTCCTCGCGCTTCAACAGGTCGCCGATGGCGGCGAATGCCTTGTAGGTGGCGCGCGGTCCCTGCCGCGCACCGGGTTGTTCTTCGCTGTGCCACTGCTGATCGGTATAGCGGGAGTGCTCGTTGTCGTGGCAGTAGAGGCAGAGCAATTCCCAGTTAGAGCCGTCGGCCGGATTGTTGTCATGGTTGTGATCACGGTGGTGCACGGTAAGTTCGGACAGGCGCTTGCCGCTGAACTCGCGACCGCAGCGGGCGCAGACCCAGGGAAACAGCTTAAGCGCCTGTTCCCGGTAGCTGTGTTCGCGCCGTTTGCGTTCGTCGGCGAGCAGTTTGTCCAGCTTGCCGGTCGGGGTCGCCGACGGTCCCGTAGTCATCTTCCGCTCCCGTGCCTGAACCTGTGAAAAGTCTAGTTGCGGGGACGCCGGATCGCTGGCATCCCGTCGCGTTGGGAAACGCCCGATCCGGTGGGAACTAGACTGGTTTGAGTGATGAGCAGGAGGCCGCGTCATGACTCGCTCCCGAATTCCTCTGCTGCTGGCGTTGGCCCTGCTCGCCGCTGGCGCGGCGGCGCAGAATCCCCCACTGCTGCGTGCGCCGCTGCAGGCGCCGGCAGGATCGCCCGGAACGGCGAATCCGCAGCCCTATCCGCAGGTGGTGCCGCGCGCGGTCACCAGCCCGTCGCCGCAGAGCGGCAGCCCACACTTGATCAAGCGTCCGGATCAGGAACAGCGCCTGCGCGAGTCCCTGGAGCAGCGCGACCAGCCCATTCCGGTGCTGGAGCAGCAACTGGAACGCAACTCCAGGGGGCTCGGAACCAGCACCGGCAACCCCTGATCAGTTAGCGGAAATGCCCAGCACCTTGAACAGGAAGGCGTATTCCAGCGCCACATCGCGCAGCGCCTGGTAGCGCCCGCTCATGCCGCCGTGGCCGGCGCCGAGGTCGGTCTTGAGCAGCAGCAGGTTGTTGTCGATGCGGGTCGCACGCAGGCGGGCCACCCACTTCGCCGCTTCCCAGTACTGCACACGGCTGTCGTTGTAGCCGGCCACCACCAGCATCGCCGGATAGGCCTGGGCGCGGACGTTCTCGTAGGGCGCATAGCCCTTGATCCGCGCGAACACCTCGGGGTCGTTCGGGTCGCCCCACTCGTCGTACTCGGTCACGGTCAGCGGCAGATCGGGGTTCTGCATGGTGTTCAGCACATCCACGAAGGGCACTTCGGCAATGGCCGCGGCGAAGAGTTCGGGGCGCAGGTTGAGCACCGCCCCGATCAGCAGGCCACCGGCGCTGCCACCGCTGATGGCCAGCTGCGCCCGGCTGGTGTAGCCCTCGGCGATCAGGTGTTCGGCGCAGGCGATGAAGTCGCCGAAGGTGTTGGTCTTGTGCTCCAGCTTGCCGGCGCGATACCAGGCTTCACCCAGCTCGCCACCGCCGCGCACGTGGGCGATGGCGAAGACGAAGCCGCGGTCCAGCAGGCTCAGCCGCGCATGGGAGAACCAGGGGTCGAGGCTCTCGCCGTAGGCACCGTAGCCGTAGAGATAGAGCGGGGCGGGCTTGCCCAGGGTTTCGCGGCGGGCCACCAGGCTGATGGGAACGCGCGTGCCGTCCGCCGCCGTCGTCCATAAACGCTGGCTGACATAGGCGTCGGCATCGAAGGGGCCTTCCACCGGCGTCTCCTTCAGCACTTTCTGTACGCCGCTGGCCAGTTCCAGCTGGCGAATCTGCGCCGGGCGATTCAGGGCTTCGTAGCGCAGGCGGACGAAGGGGCTGTCGAACTCCAGGTTGTCCTGCACATAGAGGCTGTAGGCGGCGTCCGGCAGTTGCAGCGGGTAGGGCTCGGCGCCTTGCGGATGCACCTGGATGATCGGCAAGCCGCCTTCGCGCAGGCTGAGGACGAATCCGCCGGCGTTCAGGCTGACACCCTCCAGCATGCGCGCCTCGTCGTGGGCGATCAGTTCCTGCCAGTGGGCGCGGGTGGGCTCGCTTTCGCTGGCCTGGTAGAGGGCGAAGTTGATGCCGGTCTGGTTGCTGCGCAGCAACCAGACCCATTGCCCGTTCAGCCTGCCGTGGTCGGCGTAGTACTCGTGGTTTTCCTCGCGTGGCGCCAGGCAGGTCCAGGTGCCTTCTGGCGTGTTGGCATCCAGCACCCAGGTTTCGCTGGTGGTCTTGCTGTTCAGCAGCAGGATCAGCTGGCGCTCGGAACTGGCGCGATAGCAGTGGAGGAAGAAGCGGCCGTCGCTTTCCTCGAACACCAGCGTGGCGCCGGCTTCGCCCAGGCGATGGCGGTGCAGGCGGTGCGGGCGGTGGGTGTCGTCCAGCTCGCCGAAGAACAGGGTGGCGCTGTCGTTGGCCCAGGTCATGCTGCCGTCGCAGTGCTCGAAGGGCAGGGCGGTTACCTCGCCGCTGGCCAGTTCCTTGACGAACAGCTGGTAAATCTCGTCGCCGCTGGTGTCCAGGCTGTAGGCCAGACGCGCGTGGTCGGGGCTGACGCTGAAGGCGCCGATGGAGAGGAAGCCGCCGGCCGCCAGCGCGTTCGGGTCCAGCAGCAGCTCCTCGGCCGCCGTGTCCGGGGTGAGGGAACCGTCCGCCGGCCGCGGGCAGCGGTAATGGCGCGGGTACTCGTCGCCGGCAGTGGTGCGCTGGTAGTACAGCCAGGGGCCCCAGGGCACCGGCAGAGACAGATCGGTTTCGCGGATGCGGCCCTTGATTTCCTGGAACAGCGTCTCGCGCAGTTCCTTCTGGTCGGCCAGCTCGGTTTCCAGCCAGGCGTTCTCCGCCTCGAGGTGGGCGAGCACTTCGGGGGCGTCGCGCTCTTCCAGCCAGCGGTAGGGGTCGTCACCGGGTTCGATGCGGGCGATGGGGGCTTGGGACATGGGCATTCTCGAAGGCAGGCGGAGCGGCGACGGCAGGAGCGCCGGAACCGCGAAAAGCGTTTATCATAAGCGCCCTTTTGCCAGCCTTGCCACGGACGCCAATGACTGAACACGACTACCTGCTCGCCTGGTCCGCTTACGGAGTGGCCGCACTTGGCTGCCTGCTGGTGTGGTTCCGCCTGACCGGCTGGATGTGGCGCTGGCTGCGTGAGCCCCTGCGGCTGCTGGTGGCGGTCCTGTTGCTGACCCCGACCATTGTCGACCCGGCCAAGGATCAGTTCGCCCCGGCCGTGGCAATCACCGCCCTGGACCTGGTGTTCAAGGTCGGCAACAACGCCTGGAAGGCGGCGCTCGACCTGACCATGTACAGCATCATCGCCCTGGCCCTGTACCTGGTGTTCGCCGCTATCCGCTGGCCCATCGAGAAGAAGCTCAAGGCGCGCCGCGCCGCGCGCGAGGTCGCACAACAGGCCGATGAAGAGCCGACCCTGCGTGAAATCATGGGTGAAGGCCGGCCCGACGCCGATACCCGCATCGATCAGAACGGCGACCGCCGCCTGCGAGTCGAACCCCGCCTGTAACGCCGGGGCCTTGCAGCCTGGGCACGACACGTTCAGCATGAGCCATTTCCGTGAAAGAGCGCCCATGGATTGCGTGTTCTGTGCCATCACCGCTGGCAAGCTGCCGGCCCATGGAACGCGAAGCCGAACAACTGAAAATCGCCCTGGAGCTGGAATTCTGAACCATGTGTGAATTGCTTGGCATGAGCGCCAACGTCCCCACCGATATCGTCTTCAGCTTCACCGGCCTGATGCAGCGCGGCGGCGGCACCGGCCCGCACCGCGATGGCTGGGGCATCGGCTTCTATGAAGGCCGCGGCCTGCGCCTGTTCCAGGACCCCTCGGCCAGCGTCGAATCCGAAGTGGCGCGCCTGGTGCAGCGCTATCCGATCAAGAGCGAGACGGTGATCGGCCATATTCGCCAGGCCAACGTCGGCAAGGTCTGCCTGTCCAACACCCACCCCTTCGTGCGTGAGCTCTGGGGGCGCAACTGGTGCTTCGCCCACAACGGACAACTGGCCGGCTTCGAGCCGCCGAAAGGCTTCTACAGCCCGGTAGGCGACACCGACAGCGAAGCCGCCTTCTGCAACCTGCTGAACCGCGTGCGCGGTGCCTTCCCCGAACCGGTGATGGCGGAAATCCTCCTGCCGGTGCTGATCCAGGCCTGCTTCGAATACCGCCAGAAAGGGGTGTTCAACTGCCTGCTGAGCGACGGCGACTGGCTGTTCAGCTTCTGCTCCACCAAGCTGGCCCACATCACCCGCCGCGCGCCTTTCGGCCCGGCAAGCCTGAAGGACGCTGACCTGACGGTGGACTTCCAGGCGGAAACCACGCCCAACGACGTGGTGACGGTGATCGCCACCGAGCCCCTGACTGACAACGAAACCTGGAACATCTACCAGCCGGGCGAATGGATTCTCTGGCGCCGCGGCGAGATCGTCACCCAGGGCCGTACCTGAGCCGCTGGGATCAGTTGTAGGTTGTGGCTGAGCTACGCGAAGCCCAACGATGCGGGCTTGGCCCCTGTCATGTTGGGCTTCGTTGCGCTCTGCACCAACCTACAGTTCGAGGCTCAGGACTCGCGGCCGTGAGCCGCCGAGGCCAGTTGCCCGGTGTCTACCCGGACGAAGACGGAGTCGCCGACGGCGGTCAGCACGTCCCCTGCATAGACCTCGCAGATTATCCGGCTCTTGCGGCCCAGTTCGCCCTCCAGCCGTGCGCGCAGGAGCAACGGCACGCCCATGGGCGTCGGCTTGATGAACTTGATGCCGAGGTTGCCGGTGACGCACTCGATGCGTGGCTGGCTGCCGGGCTCACGGTTCTCGCCGCGGTAGTGGTAGGCCATGGCGGTCCAGTTGGAGTGGCAGTCCACCAGCATGGCGATCAGCCCGCCATACACCAGGTCCGGCCAGCCGCAGTACTTGGCATCCGGCAGGTGTTCGGCCACGACGTGTACGCCGTCCTCGTGCCAGCGGCTCTTGATTTGCAGACCGTGATGGTTGCGGCTGCCACAGCCGTAGCAGACGCCTTCCGGCGCGGCGGAGTCCTGCAGGGAAATGTCTTGCATGATTGGCTCGTTGCGAAGAAACAGGCGCCAAGCCTAGCGGCTTTGGCCACAAAGTAGAACGGGCCCTTCCGGGCCCGTTTGTCATTTCGAGAGGAACTTCATCCCTTCCTCCAGGCCCTGCAGGGTCAGGGGGTGCATCTGGTCGTTGATCAGCTCGCGGACGATGCCGGTGGAGGCCGTGTAGTTCCAGGTGTCCTTGGGGTAGGGGTTGATCCAGATGAGCTTCTTGTACTTCTCCATGAAGCGCTTCATCCAGACGTAGCCCGGCTCTTCGTTCCAGTGTTCGACGCTGCCGCCGGCCTGGGTGATCTCGTAGGGCGCCATGGCGGCGTCGCCGACGAAGACCACCTTGTAGTCCGGGCCGTACTTGTGCAGCAGGTCAAGGGTGGAGGTGCGCTCGGAGGTTCGGCGCAGATTGTTCTTCCACACGGACTCGTAGATGAAGTTGTGGAAGTAGAAGTACTCCAGGTGCTTGAACTCGGTCTTGCACGCCGAGAAGAGCTCTTCGCAGACCTTCACGTGGGCGTCCATGGAGCCGCCGATGTCCAGCAGCAGGAGCAGCTTGACGGTGTTGCGGCGTTCCGGGCGCATCTGGATGTTGAGCAGGCCGGCGTCGCGGGCGGTGTGGTCGATGGTGCCGTCCAGGTCCAGCTCTTCCGCCGCGCCTTCGCGGGCGAACTTGCGTAGGCGGCGCAAGGCGACCTTGATGTTGCGGGTGCCCAGTTCCACCTGGTCGTCGAGGTTCTTGTACTCGCGCTGGTCCCAGACTTTCACGGCCCGGCCCTGGCGTTTGCCGGCATCGCCCACGCGGATGCCTTCGGGGTTGAAACCGCCGGAGCCGAAGGGACTGGTACCGCCGGTGCCGATCCACTTGTTGCCGCCGGCATGGCGCTCCTTCTGCTCTTCGAGGCGCTTCTTGAACTCTTCGATCAGCTTGTCCAGGCCGCCGAGGGACTGGATCTGTGCACGCTCCTCATCGGTGAGCATGCGTTCGAATTCCTTGCGCAGCCATTCCTCGGGAATCAGCGCCTGGAGGTAGTCGTCGAGCTTCTCCAGGCCCTTGAAGTAGGCGGAGAAAGCGCGGTCGAACTTGTCGAAATGACGCTCGTCCTTGACCAGCACCGTACGGGCGAGGAAGTAGAACTCGTCCATGTCGGCGAACACCACGTTGTGCTTCAACGCGTTGATCAGGTCCAGCAGCTCGCGGACCGACACCGGCACCTTGGCTGCGCGCATTTCGTTGAACAGGTTGAGCAGCATGGCTGCACCCTCGTCTATCTGTTGGTTCTCAGGAGCGGGGCTCCTGGAGCAGGCTGTCGGCGATGGCGTACCAGTCGGCCTTGGATTCCGGAAAGATGTGCTTCTGCGGGATCGGGCCCAGCGGCGAGTCCAGCGTGCCCAGGGCGACTGAAACCCAGTCGGGATGGGCGTTCTCGCTGTACCACAGCAGGGTTGAGCCGCACTGCCGGCAGAAGGACCGGGTCACGCCGGGGGAGGAGTGGTACCGGGCCAGCGCATCCTCGCCCTGTACCAGGCGGAAGGCGCTCCAGCGCACGTTGCCATAGGTGCCGAACGCCGCCCCGTGGCCTTTGCGGCACTGGCTGCAATGGCAATGGGTGGCGGAATTGATGGGCGCGTCGATCTCGTATTTCACCGCGCCGCACAGGCAACTGCCGTGGTGCATGGCTGGTCTCCTAAGTGGGCGGGATTACCCTCAGCCCCGGCCCCTCTCCCGCAAGCGGGAGAGGGGAGGTTCGTCAGCGGCTGGCGCGGCGGCTCATGAAGGCCAGGCGTTCCAGCAACTGTACGTCCTGCTCGTTCTTCACCAGGGCGCCGGCCAGCGGCGGGATGGCCTTGGTGGGGTCGCGCTCGCGCAGCACGGCTTCGCCGATGTTGTCGGCCATCAGCAGCTTCAGCCAGTCCACCAGCTCGGAGGTGGAGGGCTTTTTCTTCAGGCCAGGGACCTTGCGCACGTCGAAGAACACGTCCAGCGCCTCGGATACCAGCGAATTGCTGATATTCGGGTAGTGCACATCGACGATCTTTTGCAGGGTGTCGCGGTCGGGGAAGGCGATGTAGTGGAAGAAGCAGCGGCGCAGGAAGGCGTCCGGCAGCTCTTTCTCGTTGTTGGAGGTGATGATGATGATCGGGCGCTGCTTGGCCTTGATGGTTTCGTTGGTCTCGTAGACGTAGAACTCCATCTTGTCGAGTTCCTGCAGCAGGTCGTTGGGGAACTCGATGTCGGCCTTGTCGATCTCGTCGATCAGCAGGATGACGCGCTCTTCGGACTCGAACGCCTCCCACAGCTTGCCTTTCTTGATGTAGTTGCGAACGTCGTGGACTTTGTCGGAATTCAGCTGGGAATCCCGCAGGCGGCTCACCGCGTCGTATTCGTACAGGCCCTGATGCGCCTTGGTGGTGGACTTGATGTGCCAGGTGATCAGCCTGGCGCCGAAGGCCTCGGCCAGTTGCTCGGCCAGCATGGTCTTGCCGGTACCCGGCTCGCCCTTGACCAGCAGCGGGCGCTGCAGGGTGATGGCGGCATTCACCGCGAGCTTGAGGTCATCGGTGGCGACGTAGGACTGGGTGCCTTCGAACTTCATCAGGGAATCCTCGGACGTATCGCTCCGGTTGGAAAACCGGACGGTTCAGTATTTGGGAAAGGGCTGACTATAACGCGGGTACAAGTCGACTGTGAACGCAGAACCCTCATTCAGTCACTGAATGGCAGGAATGCCCTCTCTCCGGCCCGGCGAGCGCTGGACGCTGCCCCGGGCGCCGCCTTAGGCTTGCGGCTCCTTTTTCCGCCATGACAAGGATTCCGCCATGAGCCGCATCTTCGCCGACAACTCGCAAGCCATCGGCAACACGCCCCTGGTGCGCATCAACCACCTGGGGCCGAACGGTGTGACCATCCTCGCCAAGATCGAGGGCCGCAACCCCGCCTATTCGGTGAAGTGCCGCATCGGCGCCAGCATGATCTGGGATGCCGAAGCCACCGGCCGCCTCAAGCCGGGCATGACCCTGGTAGAGCCCACCTCCGGCAACACCGGCATCGGCCTGGCCTTCGTCGCCGCCGCCCGTGGCTACAAGCTGATCCTCACCATGCCGGCGTCCATGAGCCTGGAGCGGCGCAAGGTGCTCAAAGCCCTGGGCGCCGAACTGGTGCTGACCGAGCCGGCCAAGGGCATGAAAGGCGCCATCGAGAAGGCCAACGAGCTGGTGGCCGCCAACCCCGGGCAATACCTGCTGCTGCAGCAGTTCGAGAACCCGGCCAACCCGGCGATCCACGAAAAGACCACCGGCCCGGAAATCTGGAACGACACCGATGGCGCCGTGGATGTGCTGGTGGCCGGCGTGGGAACCGGCGGCACCCTCACCGGCGTGGCCCGCTACATCAAGCAGACTTGTGGCAAGCCGATCCTCGCCGTGGCGGTGGAGCCGGTTTCGTCCCCGGTCATCAGCCAGACCCTGGCCGGCGAAGAAGTGAAGCCCAGCCCGCACAAGATCCAGGGCATCGGCGCCGGCTTCGTGCCGAAGAACCTTGACCTGACTCTGGTCGACCTCGTCGAGCAGGGCACCGACGACGAGGCCAAGGCCATGGCCCTGCGCCTGATGCGCGAAGAAGGCATCCTCTGCGGCATTTCCTCCGGTGCCGCCATGGCGGTGGCCGTGCGTCTGGCCGAGCGTCCGGACATGCAGGGCAAGACCATTGTGGTGGTCCTGCCGGACTCGGGTGAGCGCTACCTCTCCAGCATGTTGTTCGACGGTCTGTTCACCGAGCAGGAATTGCAGCAATAAGCTCCGGCCGGTCCACCCCGTGGCGAAGGCGGGGTGGACCATCCGCTGGCCGGGTTTCCTTGCAGGCAGTACGGAAATTCATCCCGCCGATTTCACCGCAGCCGGCACCGCCGCCGGCTTGAGCACCAACCACAGCGCCAGGGCGATCAGCACACCGCCTTGCAGGTGCGCCATCGATACGGACTCGCCGAGCAGCAGCACGCCCCAGAACACGCCGAACGGCGGGATCAGGAAGGTCACTGTCATGGTCTTCACCGGGCCGACGCTGGCGATCAGGCGGAAGTAGAGGATGTAGGCGAACGAGGTGCAGAGGAAACCCAGCGCCGCCAGGGCCACCCAGGTGCCGGGATGCAGCAGGGGTTCCAGCGGCATGCTTGGGGCATCCCAGGCGAACGCCGGCACCAGGCACAGGGTGGCGCCGATCTGGCAGCCCAGCGCCACTATTCCGCTGTCCATGCCGCCCGCCTCGGTGATCCAGCGTTTGGTCATGAAACCGGCGAAGCCATAGCAGGTGGTCGCTACCAGGCAGGCCGCCGCGCCCCAGAGCAGCTGGGCATCGAAGGCCACCGGCCCGGTGCGGGTCAGCACGGCAACACCGGCCAGCCCCAGCAGCACGCCGGTGGCCTTGGCGCCGGTGAGTTTCTCGCTGAAGAACAGCGCGCCGATGAGCACGCCCATGAGTGGCGTCGTCGCGTTGAGGATCGCCGAGTAGCCGGCCGGTAGCACCTGCGCCGCCAGCGCGTACATCGCTGCCGGAACGCCTGAGCTGACGGTGCCGATCACCAGCGTCTTGCCCAGCTTGCCGCGAAAATTCCAGTCGCTGCGCAGCACCGCGAGGATCACCGCAAGTCCGATGGCCGACAGCAGCACACGCAGGAAGGCCGTGGGCAACGCACCGATTTCCGGCACCAGCATGCGGATAAATAGAAAGCTGGCGCCCCAGATGGCGGCAAGGCTCAGCAGGCGGACGAGGTCGGCGGGTTTCATGGCAGGCTCCAGGCAGTGGAGCCGGCAAGATGCGCCGCCGGGGAAGGGCGGCGCAATCCACAACTTGCTTTCAAATTGGCGGAACAGTTTGACGCGGGGCCGGCCTGGCTTTCTGTGGGGGCGAATTCATTCGCGAAGGGTTGCGCAGCAGCCCCATTGGACCTTGCCTCGCACGCCTCTCGCGGCATCCATGCCGCTCGTCCCCTGCGCAACGATTCTGCGCGGAGTCCGGGAGGATGTAGGAGCGAGCTCTGCTCGCGATTCGCTGTGTGGGACATTCGCGAGCAGAGCTTGCTACGGTGTTTCGGTCCGTTAGGGAGGCGGCTCCCCTCTCCTGCCGGGGCTCAGGGCGGGGGCCGGGGGAGAGGGACGTGTCAGGCGGAACGGAGGCCTGAAACCCCTGGCTAGAGCGTTCCCTTCAACACTGCAACAGCTAACGCAGACATAGCCAATGAATTCGCCCCCACAATTGAATGCAACTGCCTGTTTCCCCTTTTCCCGGGCTTAGAAGCGCTTGCTCACACTCACCACCCAGGTCGAGCTGCACACATCGGTGAAACCGTAGTAGCTGGCGCATTCCGACTCGGAGAGGTCGGTATCGACATAAGCGAGGCCCCAGGTGACGCCGACGAAGTCGCGGGTCAGCCTGGCCTCCCACTCGTGGTAGGCATCGGAACTTTCGCCCCGGGCCGACCAGAACAGCGGGTCCTTGAAGTCGTTGCGTCCGTAACGCAGCTTCAGGCCCACGTCGAGGGGAAGGGTGTTCTCGTAGCCGATGTAGCTGTAGAGCGTGTCCTGCTTCTCGCCGATCAGGTTCTTCGCGTCGCTGGAATACTGGGCGGCGAAAGTGAAGCCGTAGGCGCCGAGAATGGCGTAGGCCTCGCTCTGGTTGAACTGCCCTTCCTTCGGGTAGCTGTACTTGATGTAGCCGAGATCCAGGTTCACTTCGTCGGTGACCGGCCAATACCAGCCGACGTAGTAGTCCAGTTCATGGCGGGTCTTGAGGCCGAAGCCGAAATCGACGTTCGAGGTCCATACACCAGCATAGAGGCCGCTGCTGTGCAGCAGAGTGGCATTGGTTTGAGCCGCCGGGTCGTTCTGGGTCTGGGAGATGCCACGGGTGCGATAGTCGCTGACCAGCGCCAAGTCGACTTGCAGGGAAAAGTCATCGTTCAGTTCTACGGCCTGGGAGGCCAGCGGAGCCAGGATCAAGGCAAGAAGGGGAGCGCGTTTCATCGAGGGTTTCCCGTTGTTGTGATTGTTCGGGCAGATGCGGGCAAGGCTCCGCCAGCCCCCGCCAGGTAGCGGGGGATGAGTGCGGAGCAGGTGGTGACTTGGCGTTAGAGGGAGGCGTTGAAGACTTCGCGACCGGCGAACCAGGTCTTCAGTACCCGGGTGTCGCGCAGGGCTTCGGGTTCGACCTGGAACACGTCACGGTCGAGCAGGATCAGGTCGGCCTGCTTGCCCGGCTTCAGGGAGCCGATCTGCTTGTCCAGGCCGATGGTGCGTGCCGAGTTGAGGGTGTAGGCCTGGAACATGGTTTCGCGGTCGATTTCCTCGTCTGCGTTCAGCACGCCCTTGGGACCCTTGCGACTGATCGCCTGGTAGATGGCCTTCCAGGGGGCCGGGGTGCTTACCGGCCAGTCGCTGGCGCCGGAAATGGTCGCACCATTCTTCAGCAGCGATCGCGCCGGGTACTGGTAGTGGAAGGCCATGGCGCTGATGTATGGCTGCACCAGGTCCAGGCTGAGCTCATCGGCGCTGGCCCAGTAGAGCTGCATGGAGGCGATTACCCCCAGCGGCTTGAAGCGGGCGAACTCCTTCGGGTTGACCATCTGCAAGTGGGTCACCGAGTGGGCGATGCCGCTCTGGCGATCCCTGCGTGCCTGTTCGATGCCGTTGAGGGATTCGCGCACCGCGCGATCGCCGATGGCATGCACGTGCACCAGCCAGCCTCGGGCGTCGGCGGCGCTGACCAGTTCGCCGAAGTGCTCCGGGTCGATCAGCAGTTCGCCGCGCTTGTTCGAGTTTTTGTAGGGCTCGAGCATGGCGGCGGTCTGCGCCGGTACTTCCGCCACGCCGTCGGCGAAGACCTTGATGCCCGGCAGGGTCAGGTTGGGCACGCCCTGGAACTGCTGGCGCACCTTGTCGAGGGTGTCCAGGTCGGCAGGAAGACTCTTCGGGTTGGCCACCAGCAAGGCCGCGACATGGGCGGTCAGCTCGCCCTTCTCGGCCAGCGCCTTGTAAGCGGGTAATACACCCAGGGTCTGGGCGGTGGGTTTGAAGTCGAACAGGGGTTCTCCTGGCGCCGCGTTGGCCGCCGGGTCCATCCAGGCGGTGATGCCCAGGCTGAGGTTGTAGCGCAGCGCCGAGCGGGCGGCCTTCAGCAGTTGTTCGGCGGACGCCTGTGGAAGCTGCGCCATCACCGGGTCCAGGCCGGCATCGGCGAGGAAGCCGTTGGGCTGACCGTCGGGGTGATGTCCGATGGTGGCCTGCGCCTCGCCTTTCAGGCTTTTCACCAAGGCGGCGTCGATTCCAGCGCGTTCCAGCATGGCGCGGTTGGCCCAGCCGGTGTGGTGGTCCCAGCCGATGAAGAGGATCGGCACATCGGCCCATTCGCCCTGGTTGAAGCGCTGCTCCAGTTCCGCCACCTGGCCCCAGGCTGCTGAAGGCAGGCCGTTGACGCTGAGCACGTCGCCATGCCGGGCCTTGCCGTTGTCGCGCCACTGGCGCAGGCGCTGTTCCAGTTCGGCCACGGGTACCAGCTGGCCACCAAGACTGGCCGAGTCCAGCTCCAGCCCGCCAAAGATGGCGTGGGAATGGGAGTCGATGAAGCCCGGCATCAGCACCTTGCCGCCGAGATCGACCACCCGGGTGCCGGGTGCTTTCAGGCGCAGGACTTCGGCGTTGCTGCCGACGGCGCGAACCTTGCCGTCTTCCACGGCCACGGCCTGTTGCAGGGCCTGGCCGGGCTCGGAGGTATAGACCTTGGCGTTATGCAGGATGAGATCGACCGCCGCGAAGCTTTCCATGGAGGAACAAGACAGCGCGACGGCTAGGAGGGTTGGGGTAAGGGCCTTCATCGTTTTTTCCGGTTCTTGTTGGTCTGCAGGTGAGCCTAACCAAGCCGGAGAAGCAGCAGAATGCTATGTTCTCGCACAACTTTTGTGCCGGTCTGGAACAGATCAATGGACAAGCTCAGTGCGCTCAACATGTTCGTCGCCACCGCCGAATACGGCAGTTTCAGCCGCGCGGCCGAGCACCTCGGCAAGACCCCTTCGGCGTTGACCAAGGCGGTCGGGCATCTGGAATACGAGCTGGGCGTGCGTCTGTTCGAGCGCACCACCCGGCGCATGACACTGACCGAAGCCGGTCATATCTACCTGGAGGGCGCACGGCAGGCATTGATGCAATTGCAACTGGCCAGTGAGGAAGTGGACCAGTTGCAACACGAACTGCGTGGCATCTTGCGCCTTACCGCGCCGCCGTCCTTCGGTCCGGCGTTCCTCAACGAGGTTTGTTGCCGCTTCATGGATGCCCATCCCCAGGTGCGGCTGGAGGTGGACCTCAACGATGCCTTCGTCGACCTGATCGACGGTGGCTACGACCTCGCCCTGCGTGATGGCCCCACCGATCTGCCGGGGTTGATCGCACGGCCCCTGGTGGAGAACCGCATTCTGCTCTGTGCCAGTCCGGAATACTTGAGGCGCAAAGGCCTGGAAGTGTCGCTGGAGACCTATCTTCAACATGACTGGCTGATCTTCCAGCATCCGCTGCTCAACCGGCATTTCTGGTGGCTACGGCGCGACGGCGAGCGCATACGCCTGCCGCAACCCGTGCCACGAATGGCCAGTGACAACTACGACTTCCTGCTCGCCTGTCTCTTGGCCGGCCATGGCTTGCAGGTGCTTCCGCAATGGAGTGCGGCGCCCTATCTGGCCAGCGGCCAACTGGTTAACGTGCTGACAGACTGCGAGATGGAGCCGGATGTCTTCGGTCCCTGGGTTCATGTTCTCTACCTGGCTCACCGCCGCCGCACACGCAAGGTCCGGGTGTTCATCGAGATGCTGGAGGTCTGCCTGCGGGAGAAGGGAATTGCCTAGGCAATGCAACTTGTTTGCGGCACCTGAGGCGGACATCGCCAATGAACTGGCCCCTACAACGCGCAATTTTTTCTGGCTAAGCTCGCCTTTCCCGTTTCAGCAGCCGAGACATCGACATGGCGCAGCAATGGCCCGCCGAAGGCATCGCCCGACTGATCCTCGAAGGTTTCGACGACTACCGTGAGCATTTCCGCCAGATCACCGACGGCGCCCGCAGGCGATTCGAGCTGGCGCAGTGGCAGGCCGCGCAACAGGCGGCGGCGGAGCGGATCGCCCTCTACGAGGTGAAGGTCGGCGAAACCAGCGAACGGCTGCGCGCGGCCTATGCAGTGGACGAGCTGCTGGACGTGCAGCTCTGGCCCCTGGTGAAGAGCGCCTACATCGGCCTGATCGACCTGCGTTTCGACGATGAGCTGTCCGAGACCTGGTACAACTCGATTTTCTGCAACCTGTTCAGCCACGACCTGATCAGCGACGGCTGCATGTTCATCCACACCACGCGGCCTTCGCTGCGCGTTCACGAGCGTGCCCCCCAGACCCGCAGCTACCGTCCGGAAGGAAGGCTGCATGCGGCCCTTTCGGCGGTGCTCGATGACTTCCGCTTCGATGTGCCCTACGACGATCGCCCCGGCGACCTGGCGCGCCTGGAATCCCGCCTGCGCGAGAACCTGCCGGACTGGGTCTGCAAGGATCCGGAACTGTGCATCGAACTCTTCGCCTCGCCGCTCTACCGCAACAAGGGCGCGTACCTGGTGGGGCGCATCTACACCCGCGAGGAACAATGGCCGCTGGTGATTCCGCTGCTGCACCGCGAGGGCCGCGGAATCCAGGCCGACACGGTGATCACCGACGAAGCGGAAGTGTCGATCATCTTCTCCTTCACCCGTTCCTACTTCATGGTCGACGTGGCCGTGCCAGCCGAGTTCGTCGGCTTCCTCAAACGCATCCTGCCGGGCAAGCACATCGCCGAGCTTTACACCTCCATCGGCTTCTACAAGCACGGCAAGTCGGAGTTCTACCGCTCGCTGATCAACCACCTGGCCAACACCGACGACCGCTTCATCATGGCGCCCGGCGTGCGCGGCATGGTGATGAGCGTGTTCACGCTGCCGGGCTTCAACACCGTGTTCAAGATCATCAAGGACCGCTTCGCCCACGCCAAGACGGTGGACCGCAACACTGTGATCGAGAAGTACCGCCTGGTGAAGACCGTCGACCGGGTAGGGCGCATGGCCGATACGCAGGAGTTTGCCGACTTCCGCTTCCCCAGGTCCAAGTTCGACCCGGACTGCCTGGCCGAGCTGCTGGAGGTGGCGGCGTCCACCGTGGCGCTGGAGGGGGACGTGGTGCTGATCCGCCACTGCTGGACCGAGCGCCGCATGACCCCGTTGAACATCTACCTGGAAAGCGCCAGCGACGCCCAGGTGCACGAGGCGCTCTACGACTATGGCCTGGCCATCAAGCAACTGGCGGCGGCGAACATCTTCCCCGGCGACATGCTGCTGAAGAACTTCGGCGTCACCCGCCACGGCCGCGTAGTGTTCTACGACTACGACGAGATCTGCTTCCTCACCGAGGTGAATTTCCGCGTCATTCCGCCGCCGCGTTACCCGGAGGACGAGATGTCCGCCGAGCCCTGGTATTCGGTGGCGCCCAACGACGTATTCCCCGAAGAGTTCCCGCGCTTCCTCTTCGCCGACATCGGTCAGCGCCGGCTGTTCGCCAAGCTCCATGGCGAGCTCTATGACGCCGGGTACTGGAAGTCCCTGCAGGACGCCATCCGCTCCGGCAAGGTGATCGACGTCTTCCCCTATCGGCGCCAGGAGCGGGAGCTGACGGAAGCCATCCAGTAAGGGGGGCGCCGCGAACATATGGTCGATCAGGTTTTCTTCCGCGCCGCCTGGCCGATCCTCCGGGGCTGGAGGAACTGGCGAAGTAGATGAACTACTCCTCGCGCAGCCTGCGCCGCTCCCGGATTTCATCCGGGATACGAGTTGCTGCTAATCTCCAGGCCCTTCGCGCAGATAAAAGAAAAGGCGCCCAGGGGCGCCTTGAAATGTGATCTATGGAGTAAGTCCACCTGATCAGAACGGTGGCGCGGCAGGAAGTTCCGCCGCTGCTCGATCATTTTTGCGGGGTCAACATCAGGCGCTTGGTGCCGTAGACGGCATCGAGGTTTTGCGGCTGGAAGGGGAACTTCATGTAGCGCGCCTTCAGCCAGGCATCGATGCCGTCGGCGTAATGCGGGCTGGCCGGGTTGCCGGACTGGCCGGAGCTGTTCACGCCGATCATGGGTTCGGGCTGGCCAAAGTCGACGACGATGCGCATCGCCGGGATCAGCCAGGTTTCGAAGCCCTGTCCCCAGTGGTAGGCCGAGACGTTGAGGGTGCTGTGGTCGCCGCCGGCCGGGTAGGGGCCGCGATCCAGGTAGTCCTTCAGGGCGTTGAGGCCGGTGCGCTGGCTGGCGCTCATGTACGGCGCCAGCTGGGTGCTTTCGGTTATCCACTCGTAGGTGTGCAGCTTGCCCCATTGCCAGGCTTTGCGGTCAGCCCCCATACGGCTCTCGGCGAAGCTGACGGCGCTGGCCAGGCTGCGGGCGAGGATCGCCGGCTTGTCTTCCTTCTGCGGGGTACGCACGTCGTCCCAGAACGGGCTGTCGACGCGGCCCAGCAGGTGGTCGGCCTGGGCGGAGTAGGAGAGGTCGGCGGTCTGCACCAGTGCGCGCCAGGCCGGGCTGGTTTCCGGGCCCAGTTCGTCGAGGAAGATCTGCCGCGCACTCTCATGGAGGAAGGCCCCGTAGTAGGCGGCATCGGCCGACGTCGGGCTGAGACGGCCGTCGAAGGCCAGCAGGCGCTCCAGGCCTTCCTGGGCCCTCGCCCGTTCGGCAGGCGGCAGGGCGTTGATGGCCTGCTTCAGGGGCGCGGCCATGCCCGGGTCCTGCAGCATGCTCTTGAGCTTGGCCGGGAAGGGGCTGGTCTGGTCGTACTGCATGGCGATCATGCTCTGCCAGTCGTGCCTGGCGCTGCCGCCGGCCAGTTCCGCGATGCGCTCGGCGCGCTCGGGGTAGTACCAGGAGTTGGACAGCTGCACGCCGTAGCCGCCCTGCATGGTGCGGTGGTTGGCGGTGCCGAGCCAGCCTTGCGCCGGGTCCTGGTCATAGGGGTGGAGCATGGGGTCGGCGTAGCCATCCCAGTCGTAGCGGCCGTCCCAGCCGGGGGATGGCAGCAGGCCGCGGCCTTCGCGGCGGTTCGGATAGCGGCCGGTGACCTGCCAGGCGATGTGCCGGGCATCGGCGTAGAGGATGTTCAGGCCCATGGCGCGGATTTCGCGGGTGGCCTCGTGGGCCTGCTCCACGGACTGGGCGCGGGACAGGGCGAAGAAGGCGTCCAGCGACTGGTCCGCTTCGAACTGGCTGGTCTGCAGCGCGAGGCCGTAGCCGCTCTTGATCTCCATCGGCTGCAGCGGATGCTTGCGCTGGCCCAGCACCGAGTTCAGCAGCGGTCCGTGACGGGTCTCGTAGATCACTTCGCGCACCGGGCGCTCGCCCTTGATGAAGAAGGTTTCCATGCGCTCGCTGGCCGGCACCCACTTGCCGTTGGCCTGGTAATAGAGGCGGCTGCCTTCGCGCCTGATCTTCTCCAGGAAGAGGTCCTGGTTGTCGCCCATGACCATGGTCATGCCCCAGGCCAGCTTGCCGTTGTAACCGGCGACCACGGCCGGAACGCCGGCAATGGAGACCCCGGCGGCCTGGAATTTCGGCGAGCGGATCTGCACGAAGTTCCACGCCGAGGGCATGGAGATCGGCAGGTGCGTGTCGTTGGCCAGGATGCTGCGGCCGCTACGGCTCTTCTGCGGGGCGATGGCCCAGTTGTTGGAGGCGGCGACGCCGAGCATGTCCAGCGCGGCGATCTGCCCGGCCGCCTCGTTCAGTGCGGCCAGCCCCGGAATTTGGCCGCCGAGCTGCAGACCCTTGAGCTTTTCGGCTTCCTCGAAGGGTAGAGGTTCGTCCGGGTAGATGGGGGTGAGCCAGGCCAGCTTGTCGGCGCCGACCTTCTGCGCCAGGACCAGGGAAGCGATTTCCTCCTGCAGGTTCACCGCCAGGCCGAAGTTCAGCAGGGTGAACACCAGCGCCGAGTCCTCGGGCTTCCAGTAGGCCGGCGTGTAGCCGGACTCGGCCAGGTCCATCGGCAGCTTGTCGCGGTAGCGATAGAGGTAGGCGTTGACGCCGCGGGCGTAGACCGCGAAGAACTCCTTCAGGCGTGGCGAGGCGTTCTTGTAGAGGATGTCGGCGCTCTTGCGCAGGTTCACCGCGCGCATGAAGCGGTCGATCTCCAGCACGCCGGGGCCGACCATCTCGGCGAGCCGGCCTTCGGCCATCAGGCGCAGGCCGACCATCTGGCTGAGACGGTCCGAGGCATGCACGTAGCCAAGGGTGAAAAGGGCGTCGTGGAAGGTGGTGGTTTCGATCAGCGGCATGCCCAGCGGGTTGCGGCGGATCGAGACGCTCTGCGCCAGCCCCCTGACCGGCTGGAAGCCGGAAGTGGGCGGCAGGCTGTCTGAGTAGCGGCTGTCCAGCCAGGATTGGCAGCCGCTGAGGCCGATCATGGCGCCAGCGGCGGCGGCAACGCAGAACCGGGGAAGTAAGCGCTTGAAGGCTGGCGAAGCCATGGAACGGGCTCTCCTGAGAGGGACATCGGGTCAAACGCGCTACGTTAGTGAGCCACCCCGCGCCGTGCAAGCGCCGCCCGGCCTACTTTTTCACGGCGGCCGGGTTGACCTGTTCCACCAGCGCGTAGGCCCGGACTGTAGCCGGGCGCGCCTGGATGTCCAGGTACCAGCGCTTGAGGTTGGGGAAGTCGTCCAGGTTCTGTTCCTGCCAGGGGTGGCGGTCGATCCAGGGGTAGATGGCCATGTCGGCGATGCTGTATTCGCCGCCGGCTACATAGGCCCGGTCGGCCAGGCGCTTGTCGAGCACGCCGTACAGGCGCGCGGTTTCCTTCACGTAGCGCTGGATGGCATAGGGCAGCCTTTCCGGGGCGAAGCGATTGAAGTGGTGGTTCTGTCCCGCCATCGGGCCCAAACCGCCCATCTGCCAGAACAGCCACTGCAGGCAGTCCTGGCGGCCGCGCAAGTCCTGGGGGATGAAGCGTCCGGTCTTCTCGGCGAGGTAGAGCAGGATGGCGCCGGACTCGAACAGGGACAGCGGCTCGCCGCCGTCGGCCGGCGCGTGGTCGACGATGGCCGGGATGCGGTTGTTCGGCGAGATCTTCAGGAAGTGCGGCTGGAACTGCTCGTCCTTGCCGATGTTGATCGGGTGGATGCGGTAGGGCAGGCCGGCCTCTTCGAGGAACAGGGCGATCTTGTGGCCGTTGGGGGTGGTCCAGTAGTACAGGTCGATCATCGGGTAAGGCTCCATCGGGCCCTATACTCGGCCCTGAAACGAACAGGCCCGCGCTAGGCGGGCCTGGGGGCGTGCGGGGGCGTCAGGCGCCGTGGCACTTCTTGAACTTCTTCTGGCTGCCGCAGGGGCAGGGATCGTTGCGGCCCACTTCCTTCAGCGGGTTGCGCACCGGCTCCTGGTGGCCGTGGTTGCAGTGCGGGCCGTGTACGTGGTGGTGATCGTGGTCGTGGTTGCAGTTCGGACCATGGACGTGGGGTTCGTGACTCATGAAGGTTCTACTCCGGGATGTAACTGCCGGGGATTATCTCGCCATTGCGAGTGAGGTGCACGCTCTTGCCGAACATCAGCCCGGTCTTCACCTCGCCCTGCAGGTGGTACTTGATGGGTTCGTCGGGCTTTTCCAGGAGCTTCACGATGTACTTCATGTGCCGCCAGAGGTTGGTGCGCACGGGTACTTCGAAGGTCTGGCTGCCGTGGGCGGGCACGGTAAACCAGGTGCTGGACTCGCCAGAAGCGAGCTTCACGTCATTGAGATGGATGGTATAGACGAGCCCGCGCACCGGCAGACTGACATCGTTGGGGTTGTCGATGCGAAAGCGCAGCACGAACTGCTGTTCCAGCAGCTTGGCGCGCACTACGTCGACTTTGAGCAGGCGAACGTCGGGGTCCTGGAAGCTGCTGCTGATCCAGGTGGAGCATCCGCTGAGGCCCGAAAAGGGAAGGGCAAAGAAAAACAGTAGGCTGAGAATTCTTATCGTTTGCGCCTGGGAAAACATTGCAATACTCCAAGTGACGCTCCAGTGTAACAAGCAACTGCTTGGCCGCAACCTGTTGTTGGCCGAAAAAAAGCTGCGCCATACTGCAGGATAATTCGGTCAGGAGTGTTACCAATGGGTCGTTACGAGATCGCCTTTTCCGGAAAGCTGGTTCCCGGGGCGCGACCGGAACTGGTGCAGGCCAACCTGGGCAAGTTGTTCCAGGCCGACGCCCAGCGCATTGCCGCGCTCTTCTCCGGGCGCCGCGTGATTCTCAAGAGCAACCTGGATGAAGCCGCTGCGGAAAAGTACCGCTCGACCCTGGAGCGCGCGGGTGCGCTGGTCGAGGTGCTGTCGATGGAACTGGAAATAGAAGAAGTGGAACTGGCGCCACCGCCGGAGCCCGACCCCGAACCCCTGGCCCGCCCTGTCGCCGCGCCGGCGCAGGCCCCGACGCCGGGCCGCCTGAAGGTGGTTCCGCGCGATGAGTACATGGCTGCGTTCGTTGGCGTGGATGCACCGGACTTCGGTATCGCCCCCGTCGGCGCCGATCTGCAGGACGCCAAGCCGGAGGCGCCGCCGCCGCGTTTCGATTTCTCCGGCATGAGCCTGGCACCGGTGGGCAGCGATATGGGCCAGCAGAAGAGCACCCCGTCCGGGCCGCCGCCCGACACATCCCACCTGCGCCTGGAAGAGCACAAATAGACACCAAGAGGCCCGCAATTCGCGGGCCTCTTGGTCATCGAATCAGAAATAACCTGAACAACATTTCTTGAACTTCTGCCCGCTGCCGCAGGGGCAGGGGTCGTTGCGCCCCGCCTTCACCGGCACCGTCGGGTCGAGGAAGTACCAGTGGCCGTCCACCTGGACGAACGCCGAGCGTTCACGGTGGCTGTGCTCACCGCCCTGGTCGTGCCAGCGGGCGGTAAAGGTGACGAAGGCGTGCTCAGGCTGGCCGCCCAACAGCTCATGGCCTTCCACTTCCAGGCCGAGCCAGGTACTGCCGAGGCTCCAGGCGCGGATGGCTTCGATATCCAGTCCGGAGCGCTGGGTGGGCAGGGTGGTTTCCACCAGGTAGTCCACCAGGCCGAGGACATAGGCGCTGTAGCGCGAACGCATCAGCGCCTCGGCACTGGCAGCTGGGTGGCCGGCGTGATGGCGGCCGCAGCAGGCCTCGAGGAGATCGCCGCTACCGCAGGGACAGATCGCAGTGCTCATGACTTACCACCAGTACTTGCCGAAGTTTTCCGGATTGGCCCAGAACTTGGCGTTGAGCCAGTCAGGGACTTGCTTGTATTCGCGCAGGTCGTAGGTGAACAGAGTCAGGGTCTGCTGGTCACGGCGGAAACGCTCGCTGGCCTGCATGGCCAGGGAGAAGAAGTCGGTGTCCGTCCAGCCGCAGGCATTGAGATCTGCCAGCACGGCCACGCGGCTGGCGTTGAGGTTGCGGATGCCGCCCAGCAGCTGCAAGCCATCGCGCTTGGGCAGGTGCTCCAGGCAGTCCGTCAGCAGCGCGAGGTCGAAGCGGCGACCGGCCTGCTTGGCCGGCAGCGGGCCGGCGGGAACCTGCACCACCTGGCTTTCCGGGTGGGCGGCGGCAAAGGCTTCGAGCGCCGGAAGCGGACTGTTGCCGACCAGCAGAAGGTTTTGCGGAGCGTAGTGTTCGAGCAGGGCCGCAAGGGCTTGCTGCGGGGTGCGGGAGGAGAAGCTATCAGTCATCGAAAATCCTCGAACAGGTAGCGCAAGACTAGCCCGAAGGCGAGTCGTGGCCTAGTGCTGGCGGTTTCCGGGGCTGGCGTCTTTACTCCCTAATTGTCGGTATGGGCCGATTCTAAGAGGAGACTTGCTTATGAGCATTACACGGACAGCTTTACCCCTTGTACTGGTGACCAGCTTACTAACCGGTTGCGCCGGCCTGCAGAAGACCGACTGGCCCAAGTGTGCAGCAGTAGGGGGTGTGGTAGGTGCGGGACTGGGTGCGATTGAAAGCAGCACCTATGCCGGCTGGGGCACCCTGATCGGTGCCGGCACGGCGGCGGCCTATTGCTGGGTTCACGGCGATGGCGATGAGGATGGCGACGGTGTAAAGGATAGCCGCGACAAGTGCCCTGGCACGCCGCGCGGTACCCAGGTGGACGCCGACGGTTGTCCGCTCAAAGAAGAGCCGGTGGTCGAAGAGGTTGTCGTCGTCGAGCACGAAACCATTGTTGTCCGCGATCTGCTGTTCGCATTCGACTCCGCGAAACTCGACTCGGCTGACGAAGCCAAGCTCGATGACGTCGCCAACCGGCTGAAGAACGAAGCTCCGGATGCCAAGCTGACCATCACCGGTCACACCGACAGTGTCGGCTCCGATGCCTACAACCAGGGACTTTCCGAGCGCCGCGCCCAAGCGGTGGCCGACTACCTGGTACGCAGTGGCATCCCGGCCTCCAATATCGTCGGTGTCAGCGGTGCGGGTGAAAGCCAGCCGGTAGCTGACAACTCCACCAGGGACGGCCGCGCCATGAACCGCCGTGTAGAAATCCAGATCGACCGTTGAACCCCGGAAGACCTGCGGCGCGCCTTGTGCGCCGCAGGAGCCGGGTCTTTACTCCTGTGTGACCGGCTTGGCCGGTGGCACAGGAGAATCATCATGGGCAACCAATTCCCCAGGGTTGCGGTTTCACTTCTTCTGGTCAGCAGTTTCCTCTCTGGTTGCGCGTCCACGTCCAGTAATGGCAGTGCGCCGCTGAATCAGGGGAATTGGCCAATCTGCAGTCTGATCGGTGGCCTGGCCGGTGGCGGTCTGGGCTCTATCGAAAGTTCTGCCTGGGCAGCGGGTGGCGCCGCGGCCGGCGCCATTGTCGGTGGCCTGATCTGCTACGTGCAGGACGGCGATGCCGATGGCGATGGCGTCTTCGATCGCCGGGATGACTGTCCCAATACCCCGTCTGGCGCAACCGTCGACAGCCGCGGCTGTCCGCAGCGGACTTATCCCCAGGCCACGACCGAGGCCCCACCGCCGCCCGAGGATGAAACGATCGTTCTCAGCGACATGGGCAACGTGCTGTTCGCCTTCGATTCCGCCGAGCTGACATCCAACGCCAGGGAACAGCTGGTCGCCGTCGCCAACCGCCTTACCAGCGCCAACCTGGTGGGTGCCAGGGTGATCGGCCACACCGACAGCGTGGGTTCCGACCAGTACAACCAGGGGCTGTCCGAGCGGCGGGCAAGGTCCGTTGCGGACTTCCTGGCGAGCCAGGGCGTACCGGCCGACAAGCTGACCGCAGAAGGCCGGGGTGAAAGCCAGCCGGTAGCGGACAACGAGACGGACGCGGGACGCGCGCAGAATCGCAGGGTGGAAATCCAGGTCGATCGCTGACGGATTCTTCTGCGCTGCATCGATGTATTTTCCGCAGTACGATTCTTTTCCCGGCGACGCACTGGTGCGTCGCCGGGCTTCGGCGTATGTTCCGCAAAACTTAAAAAAAGCCTGGCTCGGCGAGAAGTCCCGCCGAACGTCGGCAGACCTGGCTGAAACTTCGGGGGAGGGGAGGAATGCGTTTATTCATGGGGCTGGGCAAGGTCGTTGCCCTGCTGTTCTGGCTGGTGGTGATCGTCAATGTCGTTTCACCGTTCGCCAAACCATTCGACATGCTGCTTTACGGCGCCGGCATCCTGCTGGTCCTGGTCCACCTGTTCGAAATCATGCTGTTCAATTCGCTGTTGCGTAGTCGGGCCAATCCCTGGCTGGATCGCCTGCAGCTGCTCCTGTTCGGAGTTTTCCACCTGCTCGGAATCCCACGTCACGGCGCCAGGGAGAGCAGCCATGCGTAAGCTCTGCCTGTTGCTCGCACTTTTCGCTCCCGTCGCCTTCGCCCAAGGGCAGGTAACAGTGGAGGCCCACAACTTCCTCAAGCTGCCGTCCAGGGCCGGGAGCCTGAATCTCGACCGGGTCGAAGTGGCTGACTACGCCACGCTGCTGATCCCGGCGGGGATTACCGAATTGCGCATCGGCGAACTACACATGGGGCGCGAGGCGCGTCTTGGTATCGCACCGTCCGAGCAGACGTTCCGCCTGGAAGTGCAGCGGGGCGAAATCGGCACCGGCAGCCATATCACGGCGTCGGGCGCTGCCGGCAGCATGAACAAGCCGGCCAGTTCCGGGCGCAATCTCGATCTGCGCTTCGTGGACGTCCAGGTGAGCGAGATGACGCTCGACGTGCGCGGAGGTATCGGTGCTCCCGGATATTCCGGACTGGCCGGCGCCGACGGCGACGCGGCGGGCTGCCTCTGGGGCGAGGCGAGCCGTGGCTGGGACGGGCAGCCTGGCGGCGATGGCCAGACCGGTGGCGCTGGTGGGCAAGTGCGCCTTGAGGTGCCTGCATCCTTCCCGGTGGAGCTGATACGCGTACGCCTGGAAGGCGGGGCCGGTGGTGCACCGGGTGAAGGCGGCGCCGGTGGTCATGGCGGCGCCGGCAAGGGTTGCCTGCTCTACAAGGCCGACGGTGCCAAGAGCGGTCGTGACGGGCAACCCGGTCGTGCCGGTGATGCCGGCAGCCCCGGCAGCCTCAAGGTCGTGCGTTTCTGAAGGCTATACCGGCTCCCTCTCCCGCAGGCGGGAGAGGGGGCTGTCCGTGCCGGCCTTTAGATCCGTACATTCCTTGTAGGGGCTATCCGTGGCCCAGCAAGGCTGTGATCAGAATGTCGGGCGAATGGCGACGATCGCCACCAGTACCAGCCCGATCAGGAGATTGAACCCTACTACCCGGCGGATGCGGCCCAGCACCGCGCCACCTTCCGGCCAGTTCTCCGCGTTTACCGCTGCCCGCAGCTGCGGCAGGAGCAGGACGCTCACCCGCAGGAACAGCGCGAGCATCGCCACGTACAGGCCGATCATCATGTGCACGTAGCGCGGCGCCGCCTCCATGCTGGCGTACGACAAGTGCAGCATGCCGACGCCGGTGAAGGGCAGGACCAGCACCGCCGGCCATACCCACTGGAAGAAGCGGCGGAAGACTTCCAGCCAGAGACGCAGCCGGGCAGGTGGTTCCAGGGCGGCGACGGCGGCCGGCCGAAGGATCATCCAGGCGAAGAACATGCCGCCCACCCAGGTCAGGGCGGCCAGCAGGTGCAGGGCATAAAGGGCGGCGTGGGGCGTCATCCGGTCAACTCCATTCGGCGGGGAAAAGAAGGCGCGCTATCATAGCCGGCCTGTTAAAGTACTGAAAATTTATCCAGCGTTCCGATCCCGCCTTCCGCCATGCTCAGCACCGAACTCAAGTCCCAGATCCAGGGCGCCTACAGCCGTTTTCTCGAAGCCAAGGGGCTCAAGGCCCGCTATGGCCAGCGCCTGATGATCGCCGAGGTGGCCAAGGCCCTGGGCGCCATTCCCATGGATGAAGAAGGGCACCGCGAAGGCGAACCCGCCGTGGTTGCGGTGGAAGCCGGAACTGGTACCGGCAAGACCGTGGCCTACAGCCTGGCGACCATTCCCGTGGCCAAGGCCGCCGGCAAGCGCCTGGTGATCGCCACGGCCACCGTCGCCCTGCAGGAGCAGATCGTTCACAAGGACCTGCCCGACCTGATGCGCAACAGCGGCCTGAATTTCAGCTTCGCCCTGGCCAAGGGGCGCGGCCGCTACCTCTGTCTGTCCAAGCTCGACATGCTGCTGCAGGAAGGCCAGGCGCAGAGTGCGACCGCCCAGTTGTTCGCCGATGAGGGCTTCCGTATCGATGTGGACGAAAAGGGCCAGAAGCTGCTCAACCAGATGATCGAACGCCTTGCCGGCAACCGCTGGGACGGCGATCGCGATTCCTGGCCCGAAGCCATCGAGGACCAGGACTGGGCGCGGGTCACCACCGACCACAGCCAGTGCACCAAGCGCCATTGCCCGAACTTCCAGCAGTGCGCCTTCTACAGGGCGCGGGAAGGCATGACCAAGGTGGATGTGATCGTCACCAACCACGACATGGTCCTGGCCGACCTGGCCCTGGGCGGTGGCGCCGTGTTGCCCGACCCGCGCGACACCCTCTACGTGTTCGACGAAGGGCACCATCTGCCGGACAAGGCCATCGGCCACTTCGCCCACTACACCCGCCTGCGCTCCACCGCCGACTGGCTGGAGCAGGTGGCGAAGAACCTCACCAGGCTTCTGGCGCAGAATCCCCTGCCGGGCGACTTCGGCCGCCTGATCGAAGGCGTGCCTGAACTGGCACGGGAAATCCGTACCCACCAGCAGTTCATGTTCAATGCCTGCGAGGAGATCGCCGACTTCCGTGCCGGCGAGGACATGGAAGGCCGCGACCGTCCGCGCCACCGCTTCGAGGCCGGCGTGGTGCCCGAGCACCTTCGCGAGCTGGGCATCGAGCTGAAGAAAGGCTTCTCCCGGCTGCACGATGTTTTCACGCGCCTGACCGAACTCCTCAAGGAAGCCATGGACGGCGAAGCGAGCATCGGCCTTGCCAGCCACCAGGCGGAAGAGTGGTATCCGCTGTTCGGCAGCCTGCTGGTCCGCGCCCAGGGCAACTGGGAACTGTGGACCGCCTTCACCGCCGAAGACCCGGAAGACAGCCCGCCCATGGCGCGCTGGCTGACCCTGGCGGAAAGCGGTGCGCTGCATGACATCGAAGTCAACGCCAGCCCCATCCTCGCCGCCGAGACGCTGCGCCGTAACCTGTGGAACGTGGCCTACGGCGCCCTGGTGACCTCCGCCACCCTCACCGCGCTGGGCAAGTTCGACCGTTTCCGCATGCGCGCCGGCCTGCCCAGGGCCTCGGTCACCGCGGTGGTGCCGAGTCCGTTCCAGCACGCCGATGCGGGCCTGCTGCGGGTGCCTGACCTGAAGGCCGACCCCCGCGACGCTGCTGCCCACACCGCCGCCATCGTCCGCGATCTGCCCGGCCTGGTGGAAGGCGCGCGGGGCACCCTGGTGCTGTTCGCCTCGCGCCGGCAGATGCAGGACGTGTTCGACGGCCTGGATCGCGACTGGCGCAAGCGAGTGCTGATCCAGGGCAACCTGTCCAAGCAGGAAACCCTGAACAAGCACAAGGCGCGGGTGGACGATGGCGAATCCAGCGTGCTCTTCGGTCTGGCCAGCTTCGCCGAGGGTGTCGACCTGCCGGGCGCCTACTGCGAACACGTGGTGATCGCCAAGATTCCCTTCGCCGTGCCTGACGACCCGGTAGAGGCGGCGCTGTCCGACTGGATCGAGGCCCGTGGCGGCAATCCCTTCATGGAGATCGCCGTTCCCGATGCCTCCCTGCGCCTGGTCCAGGCCTGCGGTCGTCTTCTGCGTACCGAGGCGGACCGCGGCACCATCACACTGCTGGACCGGCGTGTGGTCACCCAGCGTTACGGTCGCGCCATCCTCGATGCGTTGCCGCCGTTCCGCCGCGAGATCGCCTGAGCACCGCCCCGGCCGTTTCCGGATATCCGGGGCGACGACCGGCAATGCGCCAGATGGCCCACCCTTGACGCTGTGCGCCCCCGATCTGCGATGATGCCGGGGTTTTTGCGGGTGCCGCGTGGTGCCCGTGTGGTCCGCTTCGTTTTGTCGCACCCATGGCGAGAGACGAATTTATTGCGGTCTATGCACTGCATTCTCTTGAGAACTCCGGTCCGATGCTTTCGACATCCAATCGCCCCCTCGTCCTGGCCATCCTTCTCGGGATGTCGGGAATCCCCCTGGCTGCCCAGGCAGAGACCCTGTTCAACTTCGTGCGTCCGCTGGACTCCGTGCAGGTGATCACCCAGGACGCCACCTTGCCGAGCGTGACCGCTGAAACCTCCGCCAGTGGTGAAATCCTTCGACGGCTCACCTTCAACGCCGCCGAGAAGCCGAGCCTGCGCCTTACCCCGCAGAGCGGCAGCTGGGACTGGTCCAAGGCCGAGGCCATGAGCCTTCGCATCCAGAATGCACAGGACTGGGCCATCACCCTGGATGTCGCCATCGAGAGCACCGACGGCAAGCTCCTGACCACCCAGGTCGCGCTGCCGGCAGGTCCGTCCCAGACCCTGCTGGTTCCCCTGGCTTCCACCTCGCCCAATGCCCACGGCATGCGCGCGGCACCGCCGGTGCCCTGGACCCGCGAAGGCAAGCGCTGGCTGCCGGCCACCCTGGTCAACGGCGAACTCGATCGCAGCAAGGTCGCTTCCGTGACCCTGTCGTTGAACCAGCCGAATGCCGCCCAGAACGTGCTGCTCGGCCGCTTCGGCACTGAAGAGGAAGACCAGCAGGAAGCGCTCTACGACGGCCTGATGGATGCCTACGGCCAGTACACCCGTAGCGACTGGCCGGGCAAGGTGAAGAGCGACGAGCACCTGAAGAAGGGCGCCGAGGAAGAGGCGAAGCAACTCGCTGGCTGGCTTGCCAAGCTGCCTGCGCAGGACTCCTACGGTGGCTGGTTGGGCGGCGAAACCTTCGAGGCCAGTGGCTTCTTCCGTACCGAGAAGCGCAATGGCCGCTGGTTCCTGGTGACTCCGGAAGGCCACCCGTTCTTTTCCCTGGGCGTCAACGCGGTAACGCCCGGCCTCAGCCAGACCTACGTAGAAGGCCGCGAAGCCATGTTCAAGGCGCTGCCGAAGGAGAACGAGCCCCTGGCCACGCACTTCGGCAAAGGTGACGACCGTGCCGAGACCGACGCCAACCAGGGCCGCGCGTTCAATCAGGGCCGCTGGTACGACTTCTATGGCGCTAACCTCGAGCGCACCTACGGCGGCAACGACCCGGAGCGCTGGAAAAACCACAGCCTGGACCGCCTGAAGGCCTGGGGCTTCAACACGCTCGGCAACTGGAGTGATCCGGCTTTCAACAACAGCCAGCGCATGCCCTACACCTTGCCGTTGTCCATCCGTGGCGATTTTTCCACCATCAGGACCGGCTTCGACTGGTGGGGCGGCATGCCCGACCCCTTCGATCCGCGCTTCGCCATGGCGGCGGAACGGGCCATTGCCATCGCCGCCCGCGACCATCGCGACGATCCCTGGCTGCTTGGCTATTTTGCCGACAACGAACTGGCCTGGGGCGGTCATGGCGAGGACCCGAAAGCCCGCTATGCGCTGGCCTACGGCACCTTGCGCCTGACTACCGATGTGGCCGCCAAGCGCGCCTTTCTCAAGCAGCTGCGCGACAAGTATCGCAACCAGGAGGGGCTCTCCAAGGCCTGGGGCATCGATCTGCAGGCCTGGGAGCTGATGGAGGACCCGGGCTTCGAGGCGCCGTTGCCGAACCCCGAGCATCCGGCCATCGAGGAAGACTTCAAGCGCTTCCAGCGTTTCTATGCCGACACCTACTTCAAGACCATCGCCGACTCCTTGGAGTGGCACGCGCCCAACCACATGCTGCTGGGCGGTCGATTCGCCGCCACCGTGCCCGAGGCCATCGAGGCCTGCGCGCAGTATTGCGATGTGATCAGCTTCAATCGCTACACCCGCGAGCCGCAGCATGGCCTGGACATGGAGCTGCTGCGTCGCCTGGACAAGCCGCTGATGCTCACCGAGTTCCACTTCGGCTCCCGTGACCGTGGTCCGTTCTGGGGCGGCGTGTCCGAGGTGTACAAGGAGGAAGAGCGCGGTCCGGCCTACGCCAACTACCTGAAGAAGGCCGCCGGAGAGCCGCTGATCGTCGGCGCTCACTGGTTCCAGTATCTGGACCAGCCGGCCACCGGTCGCCTGCTCGACGGCGAGAACGGCCACCTGGGCCTGGTAGGCATCACCGACCGTCCGTGGCAAGGCTTCGTCGCGGCGGTGCGCAAGGCCAACCTTGGGCTGGTGGCGGACCTCAACAAACCGGCTCCCAAGGCACCGGCCAAGGAACAACCGAAGGACGCGGCCAAACCGGCAGCTGAAGGGAAACCTGAGGAGCCCGCGAAAGACGCCGGGCAGCCCGGGGACGAGGCGAAGGCTCCGGCGCAGGCGCCCGAGGCCGCGCCTGCCGCTCCTGCGGAGGAAGCCGGGAAGCCCTGACGGGCGCCCCGTCTTCGGCACGGTTCACAAGGGGCGGCAAGGCTGGAACAATGCCGCCTCCATTACCTACAGGAGCATCCCGGTGCAGACCCAGGGCTATTTCGACTTGCGCTTCGAGGCGGCGAGAGACGCCTTCGCCGATCTCTTTGCGGACCCGCAGGAGCGTGGCGCCGCCCTCTGCGTGCAGGTGGGCGGGGAGACGGTGCTCGACCTCTGGGCCGGCGTGGCGGACAAGGATGGCCGGGAAGCCTGGCACAGCGACACCATTCTCAACCTGTTTTCCTGCACCAAGGCCTTCACCTCGGTCACCTTGTTGCAACTGGTAGGGGAAGGCAAGCTGGAACTGGACGCGCCGGTGGCGCGTTACTGGCCCGAGTTCGCCGCCGCCGGCAAGGAGCGCATCAGCGTTCGCCAGCTGTTGTGCCACCGCGCCGGACTGCCGGCAATCCGCGCCACGTTGCCGGCGGAAGCCCTCTACGACTGGGAAGCGATGACCACTGCACTGGCGGCCGAGCAGCCCTGGTGGACGCCCGGCGAGGCGCATGGTTATGCCCCCATCACCTACGGTTGGCTGGTGGGTGAACTCATCCGCCGGGTCGAGGGGCGTGGCCCGGGAGAGTCCATCGTGGCTCGTGTCGCCAGGCCGCTGGGGCTGGATTTCCATGTCGGTCTGGCCGATGAGGAGTTCCACCGCGTTGCTCATATCGCCCGCGCCAAGGGCAACCTGGGCGATGCCGCCGCGCAGCGCCTGCTCAAATGCATGATGACCGAGCCGAATTCACTCAGTACCCGCTCCTTCACCAACCCGCCGTCGATCATGACCAGCACCAATAAGCCGGAATGGCGGCGCATGCAGCAACCGGCGGCCAACGGCCACGGCAATGCGCGCAGCCTGGCGGGCTTCTACGCCGGCCTGCTGGATGGCCAGTTGCTGGATGGAGAGCTGCTCGCCGAGCTGACCCACGAGCATTCCCAGGGCGACGACCTCACGCTGCTGACCCCGACCCGCTTCGGCCTCGGCTGCATGCTCGACCAGCAGGATGTGCCCAACGCCACCTACGGCATGGGGCGCTACGCCTTCGGCCACCCCGGCGCCGGCGGCTCCACCGGCTTCGCCGATCCTGAGCGCGAACTGGCGTTCGGCTTCGTCACCAACACCCTCGGCCCCTACGTGCTGATGGACCCGCGCGCACAGAAACTGGCGCGCGTGGTCAAGGACTGCCTGGGCTGAGCCACTGGTCAGGTCGGCACATTTTTTCTAGTCGCCAGAAAGACTTAGAGAGAAAATTTAAGCCTTGCCAGGAAATTAATGTGCCACTACAGCCAGGTGGCAGGGCTCAATCGGTTCACAGGGTACGCGGACATGAAATTGCTTAAGACTTCCACCTTGCTTTTCTGCCTTGCAGCGTCCGGCTGCAGCATGTACGGCCATGACAAGGCGGGCGAGGGCGCCAGGCCGGAAAAGTCCGCCAGCAGTTCCAGCTGGTGGCCGTTCGGCGTCAGCAAGGACAAGGCTGCGGCGAAGTCCGTGGTCAGGATCGACGAGAAGCGGACCCAGGCGTGGCTGGACGAGTACGAGCCGCGCGTGCGCGAGGCGGCCAAGGGCAGCAAGCTGGAAGTGGAGCGCCGCGAAAACGTGCTGGCGGTCAGCCTGCCGGTGGACCCTTCGTTCAACCCGGATCGTCCGAGCATGCTGCTGCCCAGCACCCTGGGACCCATTACCCGTGTGGCCAAGCTGGTGGAAGGCGATCCCAGGACTGGCGTGTTGGTATTGGGGCACGCCGACAGTTCCGGCAAGGAAGAGGCCAATCGCAAGCTCAGCCAGGAACGTGCCCAGGCGGTGGCGGCCATTTTCCGCTTGAGCGGTCTGCAGCGTGATCGCCTGTCCCTCAAGGGCGTGGGATCGGACGTGCCGCGCGCGGCGAATGACAGCCAGCAGGGGCGGGCGCTGAACCGTCGCGTGGAGATCCTGCTCACTCCGCAGGAGACACTGACGGCGCTGATCGTCAAATACAGTCAGCCAGCCGCTCCCGAGAAGCAGGGCAAAGTCGCTGCTGCAGATCAAGCCCGCTGATCAGGTTCTGGGTAAGCTGAAGGGCCCAGCAGACAAGGAAATGCCGAAATGACCCAGACCCTGGCCGACATGCGCCGCGACTACACCCGTGACGGGCTCAGCGAGGACCAGGCTCCCGCCGAGCCCTTCAGCCTGTTCCAGCACTGGTTCAGTGATGCCGTGAAGACCGAGCAGCTGCCGGTCGAACCCAACGCCATGACCCTCGCCACGGTGGATGCCGAAGGCCGTCCGCACTGCCGGGTGTTGCTGCTCAAGGGGCTGGATGAGCGCGGCTTCACCTTCTTCAGCAACTACGACAGCGCCAAGGGCGAGCAGCTCGCGGTCAACCCCTTCGCTGCCATGACCTTCTTCTGGCCGGCCCTGGAGCGCCAGGTGCGCATCGAGGGCAGGGTAGAGCGGGTGACCCCGGCCGAATCCGATGCCTACTACCAGGTGCGTCCGCTGGGCAGCCGCCTGGGGGCCTGGGCCTCGCCCCAGAGCCGGGTGATCCGTGATCGCGGGGAGCTCGAATCCCTGCTGGCCGAAACCGAGAAACGCTTCCTCGACCAGGCGCCCAGCTGTCCGCCGCACTGGGGCGGCTATCGCCTGCTGCCGGAGCGCATCGAATTCTGGCAGGGCCGGCCGAGCCGCCTGCACGACCGCCTCAACTACCGTCTGGTGGACGGCGCCTGGGCCCGCGAGCGCCTCGCGCCCTGAGGTGATTCAGCTCTGCGCCCGGTAGTCGTCGGCTGCCTGGCGCAGCCGGTCGGGAAGTTGCTTGCGCTTGATGCCTTCCTTCCGCGCCTGCTCCAGCTGTTCCAGCATGAAGGCCTGCTTGGCCTTGTCGCCCTCGGCGAGGGACAGCGCGAGGTCACGATCCATCCAGCGCTTGATGCGGACGTACAGCCACCAGTGGAAATACAGGCCGGCGGCGGTGGTGATGACGATGATGAAGTAGTCCATAAGCTAACCTAGGGTTACGAGAGGACGTGGGATATTTCTCTGGCGGCTGTAGGAAAGCTGAATTCAGGCTGAACGAAGCCTGGGTGGTGCGCCCCTTCAGGTGACAGCTTTCGCGGCGCGGAGTCTAATGGATAGGTACTCAATTCTGGAGGAAATGCTATGCGTAAACCTGTCCTGCTGGTGGCCTCTTTCACGGCAGTGGCACTGGCATTGGGTGGCTGTCAGTCGAGTCTGACCGGTGACACCTATTCCCGTGACGAGGCTCGGCAAGTGCAGACCGTGCGCATGGGCACCATCGAATCCCTGCGTCCGGTGAAGATCGAAGGCACCAAGACGCCGATCGGCGCGGGTGCCGGCGCAGTGGTCGGTGGCATTGGTGGCAGCACCATCGGTCATGGCCGTGGAAGTGCGGTTGCCGCCGTCGTCGGCGCGGTCGCTGGCGGCCTGCTGGGTGCAGCGGCCGAGGAAGGTATCACCCGCACCCAGGGTGTGGAAATCACCGTACGTGAGGACGATGGCTCGATGCGCGCCTATGTCCAGGAAGTCCAGCCCAACGAAGTCTTCCGCGTTGGTGAGCGCGTACGCATCATGACGGTCAACGGCACCAGCCGCGTCTCTCACTGAAGCTAAGCTGTCCCGATCGGGGCAGCTGTCCTTGCCCGTTCCAGTCCTGCAGAAGAAGGCGGCAGAGCCAATGGCCTGTCGCCTTCCGGGCTGGGCGTTCTTCGGCCTTACTCGCGTTTTGAAATAATTCAATCTATCAGTGCAAATCGATAGTAATGGATAATCGTCGGGTTTTTCGCTTGCCGTTTCCGACATTGGGGAGGAAATGGCGCTGACCTAGGGGAAATATGGATGATCCTGGCGCTCATCGTTGCGCTGCCCTTTCTCGGGGCGCTTCTTCCGCTGCTGGCCGAGCGCCATGGCCGTTCCGTTTGCGCGGGTGCTGCCGCGCTGGTGCCGCTCACCGGCCTCATCATGCTGCTGGCCCAGACCGATAGCGTCTTCGCCGGCCATACCCTGACCTTCGTCCATAACTGGCTGCCGGGCTTCGGCCTGAGTTTCAGCCTGCGCCTCGATGGCCTGGGCTACCTCTTCGCGCTGTTGATCCTCGGCATCGGCCTGCTGGTCATTCTCTACGCCCGCTATTACCTGTCGGAGGAGGAGCCCACGGGGCGCTTCTTCACCTTCCTGTTGCTGTTCATGGGAGCGATGCTCGGCGTCGTGCTGTCCGAGAACCTGCTGCTGATGCTGGTGTTCTGGGAACTGACCAGCCTGTCCTCGTTCCTCCTGATCGGCTTCTGGGGCTATCGCTCCGATGCCCGCAAGGGCGCGCGCATGGCCCTTACTGTCACCGGCGGCGGCGGTCTTGCGCTGTTCGCCGGCGTGCTGCTGGTCGGGCACATCGCCGGCAGCTTCGAGCTGACCCAGGTACTCGCCGCCGGCGAGCAGATCCGCGCCCACCGCCTCTATCCGGTGGCGCTGGTGCTGGTGCTGCTGGGTGTGTTCACCAAATCCGCGCAGTTCCCTTTCCACTTCTGGCTGCCCCATGCCATGGCGGCGCCGACCCCGGTGTCTGCCTACCTGCACTCGGCCACCATGGTGAAGGCCGGTGTGTTCCTGCTGGCGCGCCTCTACCCGGCGCTGTCCGGCTCCGACCTGTGGTTCTACCTGGTCAGCCTGACCGGCCTGGCGACCCTGCTGATCGGCGCCGGCATGGCGCTGTTCCAGCATGACCTCAAGGGCCTGCTGGCCTACTCGACCATCAGTCACCTGGGCCTGATCACCCTGCTGTTCGGCCTGGATTCGCAGCTGTCCAACGTGGCGGCGGTGTTCCACATCATCAACCACGCCACCTTCAAGGCTTCGCTCTTCATGGCCGCCGGGATCATCGATCACGAGACCGGCAGCCGCGACATGCGCCTGATCAATGGTATGTGGAAGTACATGCCACACACGGCGGTGCTGGCCATGGTGGCGTCCCTGGCCATGGCCGGGGTGCCCTTGCTCAACGGCTTCCTGAGCAAGGAGATGTTCTTCGGCGAAACCCTGCAGCAGCAGCTGCTGGGCAGCTTCAGCTGGGTGGTGCCGGCGGCGGCGACCCTGGCGGGGATGTTTTCGGTGGCCTATTCCCTGCGCTTCGTCCATGACGTGTTCTTCAACGGCGAACCGGTTGCCCTGCCCAAGTTCCCGCCCCACGAGCCACCGCGCTACATGAAGGTACCGGTGGAAATCCTGGTGTTCCTCTGCCTGCTGGTGGGCATGTTCCCCGCCTTCACCGTGGCGCCGCTGCTCGCGACGGCGGCCTCTGCCAGCCTGGGCGGGGTGCTGCCGGAGTACAGCCTGGCGATCTGGCACGGCTTCAACACGCCGTTGGCCATGAGTCTGGTGGCCCTGGTCGGTGGACTGTTGCTCTATGTGCTGCGCAAGCCCTTGTTCAGTTGGTATGCCGGCCTGCCCGACACCGATGCCAAGGATGTGTTCGAGCAGCAGGTGCAGCGTGCCGTGACGGCAGCCCGCTGGCTCACCGCGCGTCTGGAAAACGGTTCCCTGCAGCGTTATCTGTCCCTGTTGCTGGGCAGTGCCATGCTGCTCGTGGCGCTGTCCCTGGCGCCGCTGCCGCAGATCGCCGGCCCGCGTCCGCTGACCCCGCTGGACGGCATCACCACCTTGGGCATGGCAGTGCTGGCGCTTTCCGGCGTGCTGACAGCGATATTCCATCGCCAGCGCCTGATTTCCCTGATGATCCTCGGCGTCGGCGGCCTGCTGGTGGCCCTGGCCTTCGCCCGCTTCTCCGCTCCGGACCTGGCCCTGACCCAGCTGGTGGTGGAGGTGGTGACCCTGGTGCTGCTGATGCTGGCGCTCTACTACCTGCCGTCCCGCACGCCGAACGAGAGCTCCAGCCTGCGTGGTTTTCGTGACTTCATCCTGGCCAGCGCCGTGGGCGTGATGGTGGCGCTGCTGGCCTACGCCGTGCTGACCCGTCCCTACGCAGGCATCGCCGATTTCTTCCTGGCCAACGCCATTTCCGGTGGCGGCGGCAGCAACGTGGTCAACGTGATCCTGGTGGACTTCCGTGGCTTCGATACCCTCGGCGAAATCACCGTCCTGGCCATCGCCGCCGTCGGCATCTACGCCATGCTTTCCGGCCTGCGCCTGGCCAACCCCACCTGCGATCCCCAGGGCCGCAACTGGGCCCATGCCAAGCACCCGCTGATTCTCGAAACCTTGTCGCGCCTGATGCTGCCGCTGGCGCTGCTGATTTCGGTGTTCATCTTCCTGCGCGGGCACAACCTGCCCGGCGGCGGGTTCATTGCCGGCCTGATCACCTCCGTGGCGCTGGTGCTGCAATACATCGCCAGCGGCATCGATTGGGTCGAGCGGCGCCTGGCGCTGAACTACCAGCGCCTCGCCGGTGCCGGGGTGCTCATCGCGGGCCTCACCGGCCTTGGCAGCCTGGTCTTCGACCACAACTTCCTCACCTCTGCCTTCGGCCATGTGGAGTGGCCGCTGGTGGGCGAATTCGAACTGGCTACCGCCATGCTGTTCGACCTCGGCGTCTACCTGACCGTGGTCGGCTCGACGCTGCTGATCCTGGTCAACCTGGGGCGGTTGAGCCTGGCCCCGGCTGCGAGCAAGGAGATTCACTGATGGAGGCGTTGTTCGCCGTGACCCTCGGCCTGCTCACCACCAGCGGAGTCTACCTGCTGCTGCGCGGGCGGACCTTCCCCGTGGTGCTGGGGCTGACGCTCTTGTCCTACGCCGTGAACCTGTTCCTCTTCGCCATGGGCCGCCTGACCGGCGAGGCCGCCGTGCTCGGGCGAGACGTGCAGTACGCCGATCCGGTGCCCCAGGCCCTGGTGCTGACCGCCATCGTCATCGGCTTCGCCATGACCGCATTCGTCGTGGTGCTGGCCCTGCGTGGCGTCGGCGACCTGAACAGCGATCATGTCGACGGCCTTGGCGACGAGGAGTCGGCGCCATGATCCACCTGATGATCCTGCCGATCCTGATTCCCCTGCTCACCGGCGCGCTTTTGCTGGTGCTGCCCTCCAACGAGCGGCTCAAGCGCAGCCTGTCGGTGCTGGCCACCCTGGCGCTGGTGCCCCTGGCGCTGCTGTTGATGCAGCAGGCCGGCGATGGCCAGTTGCGCGTCTATGCCCTGGGGGGCTGGCAGCCGCCGTTCGGCATTGTGCTGATGCTGGACCGCCTGGCCGGGCTGATGCTGCTGGCGACCGCCGTACTGGCCTGTGCCGCAGTGCTCTACGCCATTCGCGGCGACGACCGCATCGGCCTGCGTTTTCACGCGCTGTTCCAGTTCCAGTTGCTGGGCATCAACGGCGCCTTCCTGACCGGGGACCTGTTCAACCTCTTCGTGTTCTTCGAGATCCTGCTGATCGCCTCCTACTCCCTGCTGATGCACGGTGGCGGCGGCGAACGGGTGAAGGCGGGCCTGCACTACGTGATCCTCAACCTTGCGGGGTCGGCGCTGTTCCTGATTGCGGTGGGCACCCTCTACGGCATCACCGGCACCCTGAACATGGCGGACATGGCCCGCCAGGTAGCCGCCGCCGGGCCGGAGAATGCCCCGGTGCTGGCGGCCGCCGGACTGGTGCTGCTGCTGGTATTCGCCCTCAAGGCCGCGCTGCTGCCGTTGTATTTCTGGCTGCCGCGCGCCTACGCCGCCGCCAGTGCACCGGTGGCCGCGCTGTTCGCGATCATGACCAAGGTGGGCATCTATTCCATCCTGCGGGTCTACAGCCTGGTCTTCGGCCCCGAGGCCGGTGAGCTGGCCAACCTGGCGCAGCCCTGGCTCTGGCCGCTGGCCCTGGCCAGCGTGATCCTCGGCGCGCTGGGCGCCCTGGCGGCCACCAGCCTGCAAGGCTTGCTGGCCTATCTGGTGGTGGTTTCCGCCGGCACCCTGCTGGCGGCCATCGCCCTGGGAACGCCCGAAGCCCAGGGCGCGGCGCTCTTCTATCTGTTGCACAGCACCTGGGTAGCCGGTGCGCTGTTCCTGCTCGCCGACCTGGTCAGCCGGCAGCGGGGCGACAAGGGCGGCCACCTGGTGCAGGGGCCGGCGTTGCAGAATCCGGCTGTCCTTGGCGCGGCCTTCTTCTTCGGCGCCATTGCCGTCGCTGGCCTGCCGCCACTGTCGGGCTTCTTCGCCAAGCTGCTGCTGCTCCAGGCGGTACCGCCGGGCGCGGGGGCGTTGCCGCTGTGGAGCGTGC
Source organism: Metapseudomonas phytobenefica (assembly GCF_043392685.1). Classification (NCBI taxonomy): domain Bacteria; kingdom Pseudomonadati; phylum Pseudomonadota; class Gammaproteobacteria; order Pseudomonadales; family Pseudomonadaceae; genus Metapseudomonas; species Metapseudomonas phytobenefica. Next base: position 181,919 of record NZ_JBHZGM010000002.1, read on the forward strand.
TGCTGATCGGCGGTTTCGTTAGCCTGGTGGCTCTGAGCCGTGCCGGCAGCACCCTGTTCTGGCGCACTGGCCAGCAGGTGCTCGGTAGCGCCGAACTGGATGGTGGGCGCCTGTTCGCCACCTTGGCGCTGCTGGCCGGCAGCCTGGTGCTCGTGGTCTTCGCCCAGCCGCTGCTGGACTACGCCCAGGCCAGCGCCGCGCAGTTGCATGACCAGAACCTCTATCGCGCAATTCTCCAGGGGGCCGGCGCATGATGCGAAAGCTCTTCCCCCATCCCGCCGAAAGCCTGCTGCTGCTGTTCGTATGGCTGCTGCTGGTGGATTCCTTCGCCGTCGGCCAGTGGCTGCTGGGTGGCTTCCTTGGCTGGGTGATTCCGTTCTGCTTCAAGTCCCTGCTGATCGAACGGCCCGGACACTGGCATCCGCTCAAGCTGATGCGCTTTCTGCTGATGGTCGTCTGGGATGTGCTGGTGGCCAACTTCCAGGTGGCGCGGCTGACCCTGGGCCGCGTCGAGGCACTGCGTCCAGCCTTCGTCGAGGTGCCCATCGACCTGGATAACGAACTGGCCATCAGCGTGCTGGTGAGCGTGGTTTCCCTGACGCCCGGGTCCTTGGCCGCCGACCTCAGTGCCGACCGCCGGACCCTGCTGGTGCATGGCCTGGACGTACCGGACAAGGCCGCCATGGTGGCCGAGATCAAGTCGCGCTATGAGGCGCCGCTGAAGGAGATATTCCCGTGCTCACCTACGTGATTCCCCTCTGCCTGGCCATGCTCGGCCTGGCGCTGTTGCTGGCCCTGGCCCGCCTGATCAAGGGGCCCTGCCTGCCGGACCGCGTACTGGCGCTGGACACCCTCTATATCAACGCCATCGCCTTGCTGATGCTCTACGGCATATGGAAAGGCAGCGACCTGTTCTTCGAAGTGGCGCTGCTGATCGCGGTGCTGGGCTTCGTCAGCACCGTGGCGGTGGCCAAGTACATGCTGCGTGGAGACATCATCGAATGACCGGCGTTTCCCTGACTCCCTGGGCGGAGGTCCTCGTTTCGGCGTTGCTTATCCTCGGCAGCGCCTTCGTGCTGATCGGCGCCGTCGGCCTGTACCGCCTACCGGACTTCTTCATGCGCCTGCATGGCCCGACCAAGGCCACCACCCTTGGCGTGGGCGGCGTGGTGGTCGCCTCGCTGGTGTTCTTTTCCGCCGATGCCGATGGCCTCAGCCTGCACGAACTGCTGATCAGCCTGTTCCTGTTCATCAGCGCCCCGGTCAGTGCCTATATGCTGGCCAAGGCCGCGGTGTTGCAGCAATTGCCCCTGGACCAGCGAACCCGCGGCAAACCCTGGAACCAGTGACGCTCAGCTTTTCCCCCTGGCTGAACTGATGGAAAGGCGCCGGGCCGGCGTAGCGGATTGATCGCCGTGACCGGCGCCCATGCCATTCAGGGCGTCATCCAGGCCAGCACCACATCCAGCATCCGGTTGGCGAACGCCCATTCGTTGTCGTACCAGGCCAGCACCTTCACCAGGTTGCCCTGTACGCGGGTGTGGTTGAGGTCGACGACGCAGGAAACCGGGTGGCCATTGAAATCGCTGGATACCAGCGGCAACGCATTGCACTCCATTACCCCCGGCGGCAGGTCGCGGGCGCCGGCTTCGAGGGCGTCGTTGATCGCATCGCGGCTGGCCGGGCGCTCGGCGATGAAGGAAAGGTCCAGCAGCGACACGTTCGGCGTCGGCACCCGCACCGCCAGGCCGTCCAGGCGGCCGGCCAGTTCCGGCAGCACCAGGCCGATGGCCTTGGCCGCGCCCGTGCTGGTGGGAATCATCGAGAGAGCAGCGGCACGTGCGCGATAGAGGTCGCCGTGGCTCTTGTCGAGCAGGTTCTGGTCGTTGGTGTAGGCGTGCACCGTGGTCACCAGGCCGCTGCGGATGCCCACCGCACGGTGCAGCAGCATGGCCAGCGGCGCCAGGCAGTTGGTAGTGCAGGATGCGTTGGAGACGATCTGCTGGCTGCCCAGCTGCTCGTGGTTGACCCCGTAGACCACCGTCAGGTCGGCGGAGTCCAGCGGGTGCGACAGCAGTACCCGGGGGGCTCCCGCAGTCAGATGCTGTTCCGCCTGGGCACGCTTTTTCATCTTGCCTGAGCACTCCAGCACCAGGTCCACGCCGAACTGGTCCCAAGGCAGATTCACCGGATCGCGCTCGCGCAGCAGGTGGATGGTCTGGTTGTTCACCTGCAAGTGGTTGTCATGCAGTGCGACGTGGCCGTGAAAGCGGCCGAAGGTGGAATCGAAACGGGTCAGGTGCGCCAGGGATTCGAAATCGCCGAGGTCATTAATGACCTCGATGCGCAGGCGCTGGTCGAGTCCCCGCTCGAACAGCGCACGTACCAGGGCGCGACCGATGCGCCCGTATCCATTGAGGGCGATACGCAGCATGGTGTTCTCCTTCCGTTGGTCTTTCACTCAGCTTAGTGGCGAAGGACGGGAAGGGGGCCCCAGGTTGTAACCCGAGGCCTGGCCGGGGCCGGTGAATCAGTCGTTGCGGGCGCCGCCGAATGAGGCGCAGCCACGCTGCACCTTGCCGTCCATGCGCAGCTCGGCGGTAAGGTGCTGGACGGAGCCGCTCATGCCGTCCACGCAGCGTTGTGGAGCCACCCAGAGCTCCAGGCGCTGGCCGTTGGCTTCGCTGGTCAGGTTGAAGCGGCCTTCCGGCAGCTGTTCTTCCATGTAGGGCAGGGCCAGGGCGGGTTGGCCGGGACGGTCGAGTTTCAGGCCCTGTTCGCTGACGCTGATGTTCCAGTCCGGCTCATTGCCGCTGGCACGCAGCAGCAGGCGCTTGAAGTTGATGTCCTGGCAGCCATGGCCTTCGCGCTGCAGGCGATAGAGCGTATGCAGGTTCAGCTGGCCATCGGCGCCTTTGACGCTGCTCGGCGCCATGCTGGCGCGGATGTCGGCGAACAGGGCGCCGGGGCCGTCCGCCGAGAGGTTGGCCGCTTCCGGCAGCAGGCCGGTGGCGCCGCTGTCCACCAGGGTGAAGCGGCGTTTCTCGCCGCAGGGGCTGAACATTACCTGGCCTGCGTCTACGCTCAGCTCACCTTGCAGGCGCACCAGGTTGGTGGCGGGGGCAGGGGCCTTTTCGGCGAACATCTGGCAGGCGCCGAAGAGTGGCAAGAGGCTGAACAGCAAAGGGCGGGCGAAGCGCATCATGGGTCTCCTTCAGGGAGCGGCCACGTTACCGGTGCGAGGCGCCGGGCTCAAGGGTGGAGAGGGCAGATGATCCAGTACAAGCGAGTGTATGAAGCGGCGCAATCCAGCGATGGCCAGCGGGTGCTGGTGGATCGCCTGTGGCCGCGCGGCTGCAGCAAGGCATCACTGGGGCTGGCGGGTTGGCTGAAGGAGGTGGCGCCTTCGGACACCCTGCGCAAGCAGTTCTGTCACGACCCGGCGTTGTTCGACGAATTCCGCCTGCTCTACCGCGCCGAACTGGCAGCGCATCCCGAGCATTGGCAGGGGCTGCTGGAGATGGCGCGCAAGGGCAACCTGACGCTGCTCTACGCGGCAAAGGATGAAGAGCACAACAACGCGGTGGTCCTGGCCGAGTTCCTCGAAGAAGAACTGGAGCGCAGCGGTCCGCCCAGTTCGCCGGTGTGCTATGCCGGCGAGATGTAACCGGCCTTACCAGACCCGGTAGACCTGCCCGGTCTGCGCGCCCTCGGCGCTTTTGGCGTAGGCCAGCGCTGCGTCGGCTGCCGGAACCGCCTTGTAGCCGCGGAAATACGGGCCGTAGGCCGGCAGCGCTTCCTCGACCACCGTGGGGCTGACGCTGTTGATGCGCATGCCGCGCGGCAGTTCGAGCGCCGCACTGCGCACGAAGGAATCGATGGCGCCGTTGACCATGCTGGCGGAGGCGCCGAAGCGGATCGGGTCGTGGCTGAGCACCCCGGATGTGAGGGTGAAGGACGCGCCATCGTTGGCGAATTCGCGGCCGATCAGCACCAGGTTCACCTGGCCCATCAGCTTGTCTTTCAGGCCGACGGCGAACTCCGCTTCACCCATTTCCGCCAGGGCACCGAAGTGCACCTTGCCGGCGGCGCTGATCAGCGCATCGAAGGCGCCGGCCTTCTCGAACAGTGCGCGAATCGACGCCGGGTCGGTGATGTCCGCGTGCAGGTCGCCGCTGCTGCGGCCGACGCGGATGATTTCGTGACGCTCCTTGAGTTCCTGTTCGATGGCTTTGCCGATGGTGCCGCTGGCACCGACGAGGATGATCTTCATGGGACCGGCTCCTGAGTGGGGGAAGGAAGACCGGATCAGTTTAGAGTGCCGCCTGTGGTCGATAATCTGGCTAATTGGAAATATCTGGTTTTCAAATGGAAACAATAGGGCGGTGCTTCCCATGAGCGAAATGGACGATCTGGCAGCCTTCGCGGTGCTGATGGAGTCCGGCAGTTTCACTGCGGCGGCCGAGCGCCTGGGTTGCAGCAAGGGGCAATTGTCCAAGCGCATCCGCCTGCTGGAACAGGGACTCGGGGCCTCGCTGTTGCACCGCACCACCCGCCGCCTTGACCTGACCGCCGCCGGCGCTGCGCTATTGCCGGAGGCGCGGGCACTGGCCGCTCAGGCCGAGCGAGCCAGGCAATCGGTGCGGCGGCTGCAGGAAGATCTGGCCGGCTGTGTTCGACTGACGGTTCCCGTTTCGCTGGGGGAAACCGTCTTCGATGCGCTGCTGCTGGACTTCACCCGCCAGCACCCGCAGATCCGCATCGAACTGGACCTGCACAACGGTTATCGCGACCTGGTGGCCGAAGGCTTCGATCTGGCCATCCGCTCCGGCACGGACATTGACGATCGTCTGGTGGCCCGGCCGCTGTTCTCGCTACAGGAAATCACCTGCGCCACACCGGCCTACCTCGCCGCCCATGGCGAACCGCTGCAACCGGCGGACCTCGCCGGACACCAGTGCCTGCTGAACACCCACTACAGTGGCTTCGAAGAATGGCTCTACCACCGCCAGCACCAGCTGGAACGGGTCAAGGTGGCGGGCGCCCTGGCGAGCAATCACTACAACCTGTTGAAAAAGGCTGCCCTGTCTGCTGCCGGCATCGCGCGGCTGCCGTCTTACATGATCTACGACGAACTGGCCGATGGCCGCCTGGTGTGGCTGCTGCGCGACTACCAGACCCGTCAGACGCCGGTGTTCCTCGTCCACCCCTGGCAGGGCGGCTTGCCCCGGCGCACCCAGATGCTGGCTGACTACCTGCTGGCCTGGTTCGAGTGCAGCCGGCAGGTGCTGGACAAGGCCGGGGAGTAGGGCGCCAGCGCAGGAAGACGATCCGGCTGGAGCCCGGGCAGGGTGGAAATCCCCTGGGGGGAACTCCACCGGATTTGTTCAGAGGTGCTTCAACAGCCGCGCTTGCAGGGCTTGCAGCTCGTTCGGGTCGGCCTTCTTGCTGGCATGGATGCCCAGCGACTCTCCCTCGAAGCGCGGCACGATGTGCATATGGATATGGAAGACGGTCTGGCCCGCCGGGGCGCCGTTGAACTGCGCCACCTGGACGCCGGCCGGTTGCAGTTCCTTGACCAGCACATGGGTCAGGCGCTGCACCACGGCCATCACCTTGGCCAGGGCGTCGGTCTCGATCTCCAGGATGTTGCGAGCGGTGGAGCGCTTGGGAATCACCAGGGTGTGGCCGAAGGACTGCGGGAAGATGTCGAGGAAGGCGAGTACGTCGTCGTCTTCGTAGAGTTTGTAGCAGGGGGCCTCGCCGCGAATGATCTGGGCGAAGACGTTCTGCGGATCATAGGTGCCGTGCAGGCTCATCGAAGGCTCTCCATTGGCCGAATGCGAGTCGCGCACCATAGCGTCTGTCGTCCCCGGATTGAAAGAACCTTGCATCATCATCCGGCGGTTGCGGTCGGCTCCGGGGCGTGGGCGGGGCGGCTGGCTGGAAAGTGGATGCCCGGTCGAAGATGGACTATTAATCCACTCGATTTGGGCGACATTCTGGCCAAAGTGCCCGTCGCCACAGGCCATTTCTGGAGTTACCCTTCGCATCCGCCTGTGGCGAAATCCGCGCCCGCTCCCCGCTGGAGCAGGGGCAAGGACCAGACGCCAGGACGATTCGCCGCCCCGCATTGCGGGGGGCGCCAATTTCCCGCTGTCGGCACCCTGTGGCCGGCGGTTGAATGCCTGAACCGGCCGCTCCGAGCGAGCGGCCCAGTAGAGAGGATCGAGCGTGCACAACGTCGTGATCAGTGGCACCGGCCTGTATACCCCGCCCAACAGCATCTCCAACGAGGAGCTGGTGGCCTCCTTCAATGCCTATGTACAGGCTTTCAACGCGGAAAATGCCGACGCCATCCTGCGTGGCGAGATCGAGCCCCTGGCCGAATCCAGCGTCGCCTTCATCGAGAAGGCCTCCGGCATCAAGAGCCGCTTCGTGGTGGACAAGGACGGCATCCTCGATCCCGAGCGCATGGTCCCGCGCATCCCCGAGCGCTCCAACGACGAGTGGGGCATCCTCTGCGAGATGGCCGTTGCCGCTGCCAGGCAGGCCCTGGAGCGCGCCGGCAGGACCCCGGCCGATATCGACGGCGTGATCGTCGCCTGTTCCAACCTGCAGCGCGCCTACCCGGCGGTGGCCATCGAAGTCCAGGCCGCACTGGGCATCAACGGCTTCGGCTACGACATGAACGTCGCCTGCTCCTCGGCCACCTTCGGCATCCAGGCTGCGACCAATGCGGTGCAGACCGGCCAGGCCCGCGCCATCCTGCTGGTCAACCCGGAAATCTGTACCGGCCACCTGAACTTCCGCGATCGCGACAGCCACTTCATCTTCGGCGATGCTGCCACCGCGGTGATCATCGAACGCGCCGACCAGGCCACCTCCAGGCACCAGTTCGAGGTGGTCGGCACCAAGCTGCTGACCCAGTTCTCCAACAACATCCGCAACAACTTCGGCTTCCTCAACCGCGCCGCGGAAGAGGGCGTGGGCGCTCGCGACAAGCTGTTCGTCCAGGAAGGCCGCAAGGTGTTCAAGGAAGTCTGCCCGATGGTCGCCGAGCTGATCGCCACCCACCTGGAAGAGAGCAAGCTCAACGTCGCCGACGTGAAGCGCTTCTGGCTGCACCAGGCCAACCTCAACATGAACCTGCTGATCGCTCGCAAGCTGCTGGGCCGTGACGCCGAACCCGACGAAGCGCCGGTGATCCTCGACACCTACGCCAACACCAGCTCCGCCGGTTCCGTGATCGCCTTCCACAAGCACCAGGACGACCTGCCCAGCGGTGCGCTGGGTGTGCTCAGCTCCTTCGGTGCCGGCTACTCCATCGGCAGCGTGATCCTGCGCAAGCGCTGATGACCCACCCGGCCGACGCTGACCTGCTACCCCGGCTGCTGGCCGGGGAGCAGGGGGCTTTCCGCGAACTCATCGGCGCCTACCAGAGCGCCATGCGCGCGGTGGCCTACGCCATCGTCGGCCAGCGCTACGCCGATGAAGTGGTGCAGGACGCCTGGCTGGCCGTGGTGCGCAACCTGGATGGCTTCCAGCAGCGCTCCAGCCTCAAGACCTGGCTCCTCACCATAGTCGCCAACGCCGCCCGCAGCCGCCTCAAGCAGTACCGCCGCGAGGTGCTGCTGGACGACCTTCCCGCGCCTCATGGCACGGTGGGCGACGCCCGCTTCGCCGATGATGGCCACTGGGCTGCGCGACTGCCAGCCTGGCACGAGGACTCGCCGGAAGCCCTGCTCACCGAAGACGAACTGCGCGAATGCCTGGAAAAGACCCTGCTGAGCCTTTCGGAGATGCAGCGTGGCGTGCTGTTGCTGCGTGAGCGCCAGGGGCTGGAGCTGGAGGAAATCTGTAATTTATTGCAGATCTCGCTCTCCAATGTCCGGGTGCTGCTGCATCGTGGCCGCCTGAAGCTGTTCGCCACGCTGGAACATTTCGAGGAGACAGGCCAATGCTGACGTGCAAGGAACTGGTTGCCCTCTCCAGCGATCTCCTCGATGGCGAACTGAGCTTTCGCCAGCGCATGGCCATGCGTCGCCACCTCATGCTCTGCCGCAACTGCAGGCGCTTCATCAAGCAGATGAAGCTGGTCCAGGCGGTGGTTCGCCACATGCCGGAAAACCAGGGGGCCGAAATCGACGACCTGGCCGCGCACCTGGCGCAAAAGCGTCGCGACTCCCTCTAGCGCAAGCCTCCTCCGACCTCCCGGCAGGCGCGAATCCTCAACTTCGCAAGTCCCCCGCTGCAGCCACCAGGAACGCATCAGCGTCCTGGAGCAGTTCGTTGTTTATGAGAATTCGGAGTAAAAAGTTCCGTTTTCACGAAATTTTTATATAGGAGCAACCGGGCTGAAATAACCCGCCGCGAAGATTCCCCACCAGCACCAACGAGCCCAGCGCTCGAGTGTTTGCCAACACTAAAGACCAATAGGGGAACCCTTCGATGATCCGTAAGCACCTCGCCGGTTTTGCCGCCAGTGCCATGGCCCTGGCCATTTCCGCCCAGGCTTTCGCCGGTACCGTTACCACCGACGGCGCCGATATCGTCATCAAGACCAAAGGCGGCCTGGAAGTCGGCACCACCGACAAGGCTTTCAGCTTCAAACTCGGCGGCCGCCTGCAGGCGGATTACAGCCGCTTCGACGGTTTCTACACCGCGAACGGCAACACCGCCGACGCCGGCTACTTCCGTCGCGCCTACCTGGAACTCGGCGGTATCGCCTTCAGCGACTGGGCCTATCAGATCAACTACGACTTCTCCCACAATTCCGGCGGTGACAACCGCTCTGAAGACGGTTACTTCGACGAAGCGTCCCTCTCCTACATCGGCTTCCAGCCTGTGGTGATCAAGCTGGGCCGCTTCGACCCCGATTTCGGTCTGGAAAAGGCCACCAGCTCCAAGTGGGTAACTGCCCAGGAGCGTACCGCTGCCTACGACCTGGCTGACTACGTCAATGTCCACAACGGTGGCATGGGCGTTCAGGTTGCCGGCACCTACGGTGCTTCCCTGTACGGCTCCGCCGGCGTCATGGCCAACGACGCCAACAACCAGGACAAGGACGGCGACAGCATCAAGCAGTTCAACGCTCGCGGCGTATTCGCCCCGATGCACGAAGCTGGCAACGTCCTGCACTTCGGCGTGAACTACGCCCAGCGCGACCTGTCCGACACCGCTTTCGACGGCCGTATCCGCAGCCGCCTGGGCATGCGCGGCGTGAGCACCGACGGTGGCCAGGACGCTGGCGCCAACGGCAACCGCCTAGTCCTGGCCGGTGCCAGCAACACCCCTGCCGGCGCCTTCGACAACGACAGCACCTGGGGCCTGGAAGCCGCATTCGCCGCCGGTCCGTTATCCATCCAGAGCGAATACCTCAAGCGCGAAGTCGAAGCCAAGGCCGCCGACCGCGAAGACATCGAGGCCGACGGCTACTACGTCCAGCTGGCCTACACCCTGACCGGCGAAGCCCGTGAGTACAAACTGGGCAAGTTCGACAAGATCAAGCCGGCCAACAAAGGCCTCGGTGCCTGGGAAGTGTTCTATCGCTACGACAACATCACGGCAGAAGACGATAACGGCGCCTTCGCCAACATCGACGACGTCGAAGCCAAGGTGCACAACCTCGGCGTGAACTGGTACGCCAACGAAGCCGTGAAGATCAGCGGCTACTACGTCAAGGCCAAGGTGGACAACGCCACCAACGCCGTCGGCGACGACGATGGCGACGGCCTGGTCGTCCGCGCCCAGTATGTGTTCTGAGACGACACGGTTTCCGCTCCTTCAATTCGGCCCCGCCATCTGGCGGGGCTTCTTGTATACCGGTGGAGGCCACCGGCGTAATCGCGGTGAACGTGCTGCAGGGCTACGAAGGGGCGGCCCGATGAAGGCCCGCCTCTTGCCGGTGGGTGATGACGCCGGGAGTTGATCTTCAACCGCAATTGCGGCAGGGCAAGCCTTCGGCCTGCCTGGCGAATGAGTTCGCTCCTGCAGGGCTGGAGCCCGGACGTGCCATCAGGGCGCCCGCCAGCATCAGGCCTGTGCCGGCCACATAGAGGGCCGGTTGCAGTCCACCGCTGAAATGGTTGCTGGCAGCCGCCAGCAGCGGGCCGGCCAGTTGCCCCAGGGCGAAAGCGGCGGTCAGCAGGCCGACATTGTGGCTATGGCCCTGCGGGTCCAGTTCGCGGGCGTACTGCATCACCAGTTGCATGACGGCCAGGACCGGGCCGCCGCTGAGAATCACCCCCAGAACCAATCCAGCCATGCCCGGCATTGCGCAGGCTATGGTGCCCGACGCCTGCAGCCAGAGGGCGATCACCAGCCAGCGGCGGGCGCCGCCGGGACGCTGGCGGCGCAGGCTGACCAGCACCACGCCGACGGCCGCCGCCAGGCCGAAGGCCGGCCAGAACAGGTCCGCCTGCCATTGGCCGTGGAAGCGCGCCGCAGCCATCTGCGAAAGGAAGGTGGCGGGAATGATGTAACCCAGGCCGACCAGACCATAGGCAGCGAGTAACGCATGCAGGGTGCGTGGTCGCTGCCGGCTGGGTTGGGGTGTCAGCACTGTGGCCGCTTGCGGACGGGGCAGCAGCGGATGGGTAACCAGGGTCAGCAGCAGGGCCAGGACGCCAAAGGCCAGCCACAGCATGGCCGAACCCTGGCCTTGCAGGTTCAGCTCCAGAGCCAGCACGCCGGTCAGCATCACCCCGAAGGCGGGGCCGGCGAATACCAGGCTGCCCAGACGAGGCTTGTTGGCCTCGGCGGCGATGCGCTGGCTGAGGCCGGTGACGACCACCAGCACCCAGGCACTGGTCACCCCCAGGGCGAAGCGCAGCAGCACATGGGGCCAGAAGCCTTCGGCCAGCACCGATACCAGGGTCAGCAGCACGGTGGCCCAGAGCCCTGCCACCAGGCGCAGCCGAGCCTGGCGCGGGGAACTGGCGTAGAAGGCGTCGAGGGCGCCGACCAGGTAGCCCAGGTAGTTGGCGGCGGCCAACAGGCCTGCGCCGGTGAGGCTCACCTGGCCTTCGGCGATCAGGTGCGGGAGCAATGGGGTCAGGGCGAAGCGACCGACACCCATGGCGACGATCAGGGCGAACAAGCAGGCCATCAGGCGGATCAGCGTTGGCATGGGAAGGCTCCGGTGCTGGTCATCGGAATTCCATGCTAGGGGCTGGATTCGTTCAATAAAAACGAATAAAAAAGAACGAAAGTGTTCTCTTTTATTGAATTGGTGATTCATGGAACTCAGCCAGCTCCGTATCTTCCAGGCCGTGGCCGAGGAAGGTTCCATCACGCGCGCGGCGACGCGCCTGCACCGGGTGCCGTCGAACCTGTCCACACGCCTCAGGCAACTGGAGGAGAGTCTGGGCGTGGAGCTGTTTCTCCGCGAACGCCAGCGTCTCACCCTGTCACCTGCGGGAAAGGTCATGCTGGGCTACGCCGAGCGCATGTTCGCCTTGCAGGCCGAGGCCGAGGCAGCCCTGCGCGGTGGTGAGCCGGCGGGGGATTTCGTCATCGGTTCCATGTTCAGCACCGCCGCCATCCACCTGCCGCCCATTCTGGTGCGCTACCACCGCGCCTGGCCGGCGGTGAACCTGCGGGTGCAGACCGCGCCCAGTGGCGAATTGCTCGATGGCCTGCTCGCTGGCCGCCTGGATGCCGCCCTGGTGGATGGTCCGGTGGAGTTCGCCGAGCTGGATGGCCTGCCGCTGTTCGAGGAGGAAATGGTGCTGATCACCGAGGCCGCCCACGGGCCGGTGAAGTCGGCGCAGGATGTGGCCGGGCTGGAGGTGTTCGCCTTCCGCCAGAGCTGCTCCTACCGCCGTCGCCTGGAAGGCTGGTTCGTGGCCTCGCGAGTGCCCATGGCGCCGCCCCTGGAGATCGAGTCCTACCACAGCATGCTGGCCTGCGTGATCGCCGGAGGCGGCATTGCCCTGGTGCCGCGCTCGATGCTCGATAGCTTGCCGGGACGGGACGAAGTGCGGGTTCACCAGCTGGACGCGCCGTTCAACCGCGCCACCACCTGGCTGATGTGGCGCAAGGGCATGCTCGGGGCGAACCTGCGGGCCTGGATCGATCTGCAGCAAGGGCGGCTCCAGGAGCTGCAGGGTGGATCACGCTTCATCGATCCGGCTTCGGCGTAAGGCCTGGCCGCGATGGTGGACATGAAGAACGATGTTCACCCCTGAATCCGGCTGCCGCGTGCGCACGGCGCACCCTGTGGGTACCTTCGCTCAACTGATATCCATCGGCATTTGCACTGGGATTTCAGTAAGCAAGTGCTGATCCTCCGGTAAGGTGTTTTCCTGCTACCGTTCAGCGGTTTGATTTATATCAGTAGGAAATTTCCGGACCTGTGTATTTTGGATCTTGCCCGGAGCAACTAAGCTCCAGACGAGGGTGGCCCAGGAAGCACGGGTCGCCCGACCATCGTCCCAGGAAAGGGGGTCAAGCATGAAAAAGCGGCTAGAAGCGTGGATGTGGCAACTGGGTGTCGCGCTGGGCCTGATCGAGGCACCGCGCCTGCAACCCATTCCGGTCCGCAGTGAAGAGCAGCGTCGTCTCGCCGAGCAACGCCGCCTGAGGAAATGACCGGCTCACTCGTGAGCGCGTAGCCAGTTGTCCGCCAACTCGCGCAGGCGCTCACCGGAGAAGCTGGGGAAGTGACCGCCATGCACGGTGCGCACCGGAAGGTCGCGCAGCCGTGCGAGGCTTTTCGCGTAATCATCCAGATTCGAGTGGTAGGCGTTATCCACCAGCGGGCCGTCGTAGATGATGTCGCCGCTGAACAGCGTTTGTGTCTTCGCTTCCCACAGGCTGATGCCACCCGGTGAATGACCGGGGGTATGCAGCACCTCCAGTACCCGATTCCCCAGATCCAGCACATCCCCTTCATCGATCAGCCGCGTCGCCGGCGCCGCCTTCACACGGTATTCGGCGTAGCACAGCGGGCAGTCCGGGTGTGCTTCGAACATCTCGTCGCCGACATAGTCCCTGGCCAGGGTGTTTTCCCCCGTGGGTGCGGCCAGGATATCCGCTTCCGCCGGATGGACCAGGCGTTCGGGGAATTCGTGATGCCCGGCGATATGGTCGAAGTGGGTGTGGCTGGCCACTGCCAGCAGCGGGCGCCCGGTGAGCCAGGGCAGCTGTTCGCGCAGACTGACGACGCCGGAGCCGGAGTCGATCAGCAGGTCCCTGTCGCGGCCCTGCACATGCCAGAGGTTGCAGCGGTAGAAGGGTCGCACGAATGGCTCGCTGATCAGGCTGATGCCGTCGTAGCAGTGCTCGACTTCGAACCACTGGTCGCGGCTGACGATTTTCATGGGGTGCTCCGTGCATGGATTGCGATGGGCAAATCGGTAGATCCTATGCAACGGCCGCTCGCACGCCGATTCTTAATCCGGGGGATAGAAGGTTTGGCCCAGAGGAGGAATCGACATGCGAACGGCCTACGTTGAACAGCGTTGAACAGCATAGTGCGACTTCATTCGCCAAGCAGACCGCAGGTCTGCCCTGCATACCATCTGGGGCAGCTTCGCCGCCCTTAGCGAATGAATTCGCACTTACAAGATTAGTTCCGTGGCCCGGATGAAATCCGGGGAAAGTCCCTCCGCCTCCCGCGATGGGCGGTTAGCTCTGACTCGAGAATAAAAAAAGCCCCGGTCGGCAATGCCGATCCAGGGCGGGGAAAGGCCGCCTCCGGGGGGAGGCGGCAGTGCATATCAGGCCAGTTCGGTGGCGGCGGAGGAGTGACGGGACAGCAGGCTGACCACCACGAAGCTCACGGCGCCTACGGCCAGGCTGTAGTAGATCGGGGTGTTGGCTTCCAGGCCGTCGGTGAACATGAAGATGCAGGCGGTGAGGCTGCCCAGGACCATGCTGGCGATGGCGCCGGCGGTGCTGGCGCGCTTCCAGTAGATGGCGCCCAGCAGCGGGATGAGCATGCCGCCCACCAGCAGGTTGTAGGCCAGGGTCAGGGCGCTGATCACGTCGCTCACCACCAGGGCGATGCCGAGGACCACAACGCCCAGCAGCAGGGTGAACAGACGGTTCTTGTGCGCGTCGCCTTCGTCATCGGCCTTGCCACCCAGCAGCGGCCACAGGTCCTGGGCTGCAGTAGTGGATGCAGCCAGCAGGCCGGCGCTGGCGGTGGACATCAGGGCAGCCAGGGCAGCGGCGACCACCAGGCCACGGATGCCGTCCGGCAGGGTGGTGTCGACGATGGTGGCGAAGGCGTTGTTAACGTTGTCCAGATCGGGCAGCAGCACCTTGGCGGCCATGCCGATCAGGGCACCGGCCAGGCCGTAGAGCACGCAGTAGACGCCAGCGGCGGTACCCGAGGCCTTGGCGACGGTCTCGCTGCGGGCGGTGAACACGCGTTGCCAGATGTCCTGGCCGATGAAGATGCCGAAGAAGTAGATCAGGAAGTAAGTGATGATGGTGTCCCAACCGATGGCGGTCAGGGAGAAGTAGCTTTCCGGCAGCTTGGCCACCAGGGCGTCCCAGCCACCCGCGTCGTTCATGCTCATCGGCAGCAGGATGAACACCAGGCCTATGGTCATGATCAGGAACTGCACGATATCGGTCAGGGTCAGGGACCACATGCCGCCAATGGTGGAATAGGCGACCACGATGCCGCCGCCGATCAGCACGGAAACCCAGAACGGCAGGCCGAACAGGACCTGCATCACGGTGCCGATGGCGATGGTGGAGGTGGCGCCGATCATCAGCGCGTACACCAGCATGATTGCGGCGCTGGCATGGCGGGCGGTCGGGTTGTAGCGACGCTCCAGCACCTGGGTCACGGTGTAGATCTTCAGTTTCAGCAGCGGCTTGGCCAGGAACAGGCTGATGCCCATGATGCCGAAGCCGAGGCTGGCGCACAGCCAGAAACCGGAAATGCCATGGACGTAGCCCAGGCGAACGGTACCGATGGTGGCGGCGCCGCCGAGTACGGTGGCAGCCATGGTGCCGAGGTAGAAGCCCGGCCCCAGGTTGCGACCGGCTACCAGGTAGTCTTCACGGGTCTTGGCGCGGCGCATGCCGTACCAGCCCAGTGCGAGCATGGCCGCTACGTATAGGAGTACTACGAAAATATCCAAAGCCATTTCAGGTCTCTCTTTCTATTGTTGTAGTCGCGGTTCGCAAGGCCGCAACAGGTGTTGCAAGGCGCGCAACGCTTCACACTGCGCCGTTATCAAGCAATCCCGCTCGTATCAGCCCCGGTCCCTGTATTCGGGGCACTCCCTTTCGAGTTTTTCTCAGCCAGGCTTCCCGAAGCAGCGGGTGATGTCACTCAAGGTGGCGGCGAACAGTTTCAGCAGATGATTGCTCATCGGTAACTCCTTCAAGGCGTTTTGCAGTGGTTGTTGTTGTAGGCAGTCGCAATAAAGTGGAGCTATTCGCGTCACGCAGCTTCAGGGGAACCCCGGGCGGATTCCTGGGAAGTCTTCGAGTGGACCCAGTGGGGGCCTTTGGGACCGTGGGCGGTGGCAGGTTCCGGGAAGATCGCCAGCGGCACCTGCGCGGCGAACAGGCGCCTGGTGTCGCAGCGAGAAGAAGGCGATGGCGGTGAGCAGGGAGAGGAAGGCGCCAACGATACGACCATGCACACCGAAGTGGGCACCCGAGGACACGGCGTTTGGGGTGCCGTTCAGCGCGCCGAACACGCCCATGGGGCCGGCATCCCGCTCGTGGTCGGGAATCTGCTCGACGCTGTGGAGTTCTATTCGGGTAACTGCGTGATCGTTGTTGTTGTTATGCATTTTCTGCTCTCCCAGTGAGCCTCGTCAGGTCGGCGGCAGATTCGCCGGCATGGCCGACAAGTGCTCATGACAGGCCAGCCAGTGGCCTTGTTCTGGTTGCTGACGGGAAACGATGGTTTCCCGCTCGCGGCTTTCTGTTTCTTCACCCTGGATGCGCAGGCGCGTGGCGACCTCGTGGTAGAAGATCGCCACGCCGCCATCGTTCGCTGCGAAGGCGGCCACCAGCTTGCTGGCGGCCTCCAGGATGTGTCGCTCGCTCATGTCCGGACTCAACGGCGCTCGACGCCCGGCAGGATGCAGAGCATTTCGTAGAGCAGGTTGGCGCCCAGCAGCGAGGTGTTGCCGGTGGTGTCGTAGGGCGGGGAGACTTCGACCAGGTCGCAGCCGATGATGTCCAGGCCCTGGCAGCCACGGATGATTTCCATCGCCTGGATGGTGGTCAGGCCGCCGATTTCCGGGGTGCCGGTACCGGGCGCCCAGGCCGGATCGATGCCGTCGATGTCAAAAGAGAGGTAAACCGGGCCGCCGCCGACTTTTTCGCGGACTTCGGCCATCAGCGGAGCCAGCGACTTGTGCCAGCACTCTTCGGCCTGCACCACGCGGAAGCCCTGCTTGCGGCTCCAGTTGAAGTCTTCGGCGGTGTAGCCCTGGGCGCGTAGGCCGATCTGCACCACGCGGTCGCAATCCAGCAGGCCTTCTTCCACGGCGCGGCGGAAGGTGGTGCCGTGGGCGATCTTCTCGCCGAACATGTTGTCGTTGACGTCGGCGTGGGCGTCGATGTGCACCAGGCCCACCTTGCCGTGCAC
This sequence comes from Metapseudomonas phytobenefica, assembly GCF_043392685.1. Lineage (NCBI taxonomy): Bacteria > Pseudomonadati > Pseudomonadota > Gammaproteobacteria > Pseudomonadales > Pseudomonadaceae > Metapseudomonas > Metapseudomonas phytobenefica. The sequence goes on from NZ_JBHZGM010000002.1 coordinate 198,492, forward strand.
CTTGTTGATGGCACGCAGGATCGGCAGGGTGATGGTGTGGTCGCCACCCAGGGTCAGCGGGATGATGCCGTGGTCGAGGATGCGGTCGTATTCCTGCTCGATGATGCGCACGGCTTCCAGCAGGTTGAAGGTGTTGATGGCCACGTCGCCGATGTCGGCCACGTTCAGCGAATCGAAGGGTGCGGCGCCGGTCGCCATGTTGTACGGGCGGATCATCACCGATTCGGCGCGGATCTGGCGCGGTCCGAAGCGGGTACCGGAACGCAGGGAGGTGCCGATGTCCAGCGGAACGCCAACGAAGGCGGCATCCAGGGCATTGAGTTCATCGGGGGACTGGATGTGCGGCAGGCGCATCATGGTGGCGATACCGCCGAAACGGGGCATCTCATTGCCGCCCAGGGGCTGGTGGAGTTTCTTGTCCACGGGGTGGCCTCACGGTTGTTGTGGTTGTAGGTAGTGGGGCCGATTCTGGTGACAGTGCCATCACGGAAAAATCGCTGGCGGCAAATAATTACTTCAAGGATTTCTAAACTATCGGGAGCGGGTAAGATGCCCGCCTGCCGACAGGAGCTTCTTTCTCTGTAGGGGCGAATTCATTCGCCAAGGGCTGTACAGCAGCCCCATGAGAAATTGCGTTGGCGGGCCGGAGGCCTGACCAGCGAATGAATTCGCCCCCACAGGAAGGGCCCCGGCATCGTTCTCGGCCTATCTGGAGCGCCCATGTCCACCTCCATGCCCGACCTGAAACTCCTGCGCATTTTCGCCAGCGTGGTCCGCAACCAGGGCTTTGCCGCTGCGCAGCAGGAACTGAACCTTTCCACCTCGGCCATCAGCACCTACATGAGCCAGCTGGAAGGGCAGGTCGGCCTGACCCTCTGCCATCGCGGCCGCGGTGGGTTCAGCCTGACCAGCAAGGGCGAGCTTTACTACCAGGAAACCCTGCGCCTGCTGGGCGAACTGGAAAGCTTCGAACGCTACTCCGCGTCCCTCAAGGGCGAGCTGCGCGGCACCCTGAACCTGGGCGTGCTCGACTCCACGGTAAGCGATCCGGCGTTACCGCTGGCCGAGGTGATCGGCGCCTACAGCCAGGAGCACGCGGCGGTGCACCTGCACCTGTCGGTGATGAGCCCTTACGACCTGCAACTCGGCGTGCTGGACAACCGCCTGGACCTGGCCATCGGCGCCTTCTCCACGCGCATGAACGGCCTGGTCTACCAACCGCTCTACCGCGAGCAGCACTGGCTCTACTGCTCCGAGCGCCACCCGCTGTACGGCGAACGGCGCATTCCCGCCGAACTCATCACCCAGCAGCGCATGGTGGGGCGCGGTTACTGGAGCCAGGCGGAGCTGGCACGCCACGGCTTCAAGCACAGCGCGGCAACGGTGGAGTCCATGGAGGCGCAGCTGATCCTGGTGCTCTCCGGCGCCTACATCGGCTACCTGCCGGAGCACTACGCCCAGCCCTGGGTGGAGCAGAAGCGCCTGCGCACCTTGCTGCCAGCCACCTTCGGCTACCAGGCGCCGTTCTCCATGATCCTGCGCCGGGGCCGCGCCAAGGAACCGCTGATCCTCACCTTCCGCGACCTTCTGCGAGCCCAGTTGAACCTGCGCTGATGTCTGCGGTTTTTTGTGATGCGCGTCACATTGCTGATGGGATGACCCTGCTCCGTCCATGGGCCTGAAAGGCGCCGTGCTAGAACTCTTCTACCGGAGAGCAATGGCAAAGTGCCCATGCACAGGAGTGGTCAGTCATGCGCCAGAATCTGCCTGTTACCCAGCGGGAGCGCACGTTCAGTGCCGATGAAAGACTGATTTCCACCACCGACCTCAACAGCAAGATCACCTACTGCAACGACGCCTTCGTCGCCATCAGCGGCTTCACCCGCGAAGAGCTGCTCGGCCAGCCTCACAATATCGTCCGCCACCCCGACATGCCGCCTCCGGTGTTCGCCCACATGTGGGAGACCCTCAAGCAGGGCAAGCCCTGGATGGGGCTGGTGAAGAACCGCTCGAAGAACGGCGATTTCTACTGGGTCAGTGCCTATGTCACACCGGTCTACGAAGACGGCCGGATGATCGGCTACGAGTCGGTGCGCTCCCTGCCCAGCCGCGACCAGGTGGCCCGCGCCGAGGCCCTCTATGCGCGCCTGCGCGCCGGCAAGTCGCCGGTGCCCCGGATGGAATACTGGACCTACGACCTCATGCGTTCCTGGCCGCTGATCCTCGCCACCCTGGTGCTGCTCGCCGGCAACCTGTTGCTGCAAGGCTGGCCATCGCTGCTGCTGACCCTGGCGACCATGTTCGTCCTCGGTTCCTTCCAGCTGCACCGCCACCGGCAGAGCATTCGCCGCACCCTGGCCGAGCATCCCAAGGCGTTCACCAGCGACCTGGTGGCCCTGACCTACACCGACAGCCGGGGCGCCCAGGCCTTGCTGGACATGGCCATGATCAGCGAGGAAGCGCGCCTGCAGACCGCCCTCACGCGCCTGGAGGACGCCGGCGAAAGCGTCAAGCAGCGGGCCGCCGAGGCGGCTCGGCTGTCCCGCTCGGAAGCCGAACTGCTGGAGCAGCAACGCAACGAGACGGACCAGTCGGCCACCGCCATCAACGAGATGGCTGCCACCATCCAAGAGGTTTCCCACAACGTCAGCCACACCGCCCATGCCGCCGAGGAAGCCGAACGCCTGGCGCGCCAGGGCAACGACCTTGCCGTCGAAAGCCTGGGTGCCATGCGCCACATGGCCGATGCGGTGAGCGAGATCGGCCGCGCGGTGCATGACCTCGCCGAGTCCACCCACTCCATCGGCAGCGTGGCCGACGTGATCACCGCCATCGCCGAGCAGACCAACCTGCTGGCGCTCAATGCCGCCATCGAAGCGGCCCGGGCCGGCGAGCAGGGCAGGGGCTTCGCGGTGGTGGCCGATGAGGTGCGCACCCTGGCCTCGCGCACTCGCCAGTCCACCGAGCAGATCCACGAGATCATCGCCTCGCTGCGTGCCGGCGCCGAACGTGCCGTGGCTACCGCCAATCGCGGCGAGGCCATTTCCCGCGACAGCGTGGACAGCGTGCAGGCCGTGCGCGAAGCCCTGGAAGGCATCAGCCAGGCGGTGACCCGCATCACCGGAATGAGCCAGCAGATGGCCGCCGCGTCCGAGCAGCAGAGCCATGTGGCCGAGGACATCAGCCGGCAGATCACCCGCATCGCCCAACTTTCCGACCACAGCGCCGGCCAGGCCCAGGAAGGCGCCACCATCAGCCAGGATCTGGAACGCATGGCCGATTACCTGCACAGTCTGGCGGAGCGGTTCAACCGGTAGCTGGTTTCTGGGCCGGACGGACTCCTTGTGGGGGCGAATTCATTCGCCAAGGGCGGCTTAGCCGCCCCATGCAGGATTGCAGGGCGAACCTGCGGTTCGCTTGGCGATTGAGATCGCCCCCGCAACACGTCGCCCACTGGCCCTGTGGCAGAATGCTCCGCCCAGGAGATCGCCATGCCCCGCCCGAGTTGCCCGCGCTGCCAGCGCCCCGAATCCCATTGCCTGTGCCCGCTGATTCCGCACCTGCTCTGCCGCACCCGCGTGCTCCTGCTGCAGCATCCGAGCGAGGTCGGCCATGCGCTGAACACCGCGCGCCTGGCCGCGCTGGGGCTGGAGAATGCCGAGCTGCGGGTCGGTGAGCGTTTCGACGATCTGGCGGACCTGCTGGCCGATTCCCGCTATCGCGCATGCCTGTTGTTCCCCGGTGAAGATGCCCGGCCCGTGGCGGAAGTGGCCGCTGCTGATCCGCGTCCGCTCCTGCTGGTGGTGCCTGATGGCACCTGGCGCAAGGCGCGCAAGCTGCTCTACCTCAACCCCGAACTGGAAGTCCTGCCCAGGGTGGCCCTGCCCGAGGGCCTGAGCTCCCGCTATCGCCTGCGCAAGGCGCCCATGGCCGGCGCGCTGTCCACCATCGAGGCCATAGTCGCCGCCCTCGACATCCTTGAGGCGCCGAATCGATTCGATGAGCTGCTGCGGCCATTCGAGGCCCTGATCCAGGGGCAGATCGAGGCGATGGGAGAGGAAACCTTCAGGAAGAATCACGGCTCCCACACATGCGTCACCGCTCGCGCATCGCTTCCTGGCGCGCCTTGAGCACCGGTTTCAGCAGGTAATCCAGCACGCTCTTCTGGCCGGTGATGATGTCCACGGTGGCGACCATGCCGGGGATGATCAGCAGCGGGTGGTCGTCATTGCCCAGGTGGCTTTTCTCGGTGCGTACCTGGATCAGGTAGAAGCTCTTGCCTTCCTCATCCTGGATGGTGTCGGCGCTGATCAGTTCCAGGTTGGCCTTGAGGCCGCCGTAGATCGTGTAGTCGTAGGCGGTGAACTTGACCATCGCTTTCTGCCCTGGGTGGAGGAAGGCCACGTCCTGCGGACGGATGCGCGCTTCGATCAGCAGGCTGTCTTCCAGCGGCACCACTTCGGCCAGGTCGCTGCCGGGCTGGACCACGCCGCCGATGGTGTTGACCTTGAGCTGCTTGATCACGCCGTGCACCGGCGAGACCACGGTGGTGCGGCTGACGCGGTCGTCGATGGCCTTGCTGGTGGAGGTGATCTTCGACAGTTCGGTGCGTGCCTCGTTGAGTTCCTTGAAGGCGTCGGAGCGGAACGACAGTCGGCTTTCCTCCATTTTCCGCTCGATCTCCGCAACCGCGGCCTCGGCGCGGGGAATGGCCAGGTTGGTGGCTTCCAGCTCGCCGCGGGTTTCCACGGCGCTGCGCTGCAGGCGGAGGATTTCCACCTGGGAGATGGCGCCGGCCTTCACCAGCGGCTGGGACATGTTCAGCTCCTGCTGGATCAGCCCCAGGCTGGAGCGGTACTGCTGGCTCTTGGAGCGGAATTCGGCCAGCTCCTGCTTCTTCTGCCGCAGTTGTTCGCTGAGGATGCGCTGCTCGCTTTCCAGGCGCTGGTTGCGTGCGCGGTAGAGCGCTTGCTCGTCTTCGGCCAGTTGCGGCGCGTCGCGGGTGATCTCCTCGGGCAGGGCCATTTCGCGGCCCTCGGCCTCGGCGGACAGGCGTTCCACCCTGGCCATCAGCGCCAGGCGGTCAGCCTCGGTCTCGCCCTTGTTGGAGAGGAAGCGGGTGTCGTCCAGACGCAGCAGGACGTCGCCCTTGTCCACCACCTGGCCCTCGCGTACGAGGATTTCCGAGACGATGCCGCCCTCCAGGTTCTGGATGATCTGCACCTTGCTGGACGGAATCGCCTTGCCTTCGCCAGTGGTGACTTCCTCCAGCACGGCGAAGTGCGCCCAGGCCAGCGCCACCAGCAGCAGGGTGCAGGCCACCCAGACGGTAATGCGGGTCGCCTGTGGCGAGTCTTCCACCATGGCGCCGGCGACTTCCGGCATGAACTCGGCGTCGGCGCCATTGCGGCGGCCGAAGTAGGAATGGGGTGTTTCGGCGCTGGCCATGCTGTGTCTCCTCAGGCCGTGCCCTGACCGATGCGGCCTTTGCGCAGGGCGTCGATGACGGTGTCCTTGGGTCCGTCGGCGACGACCTGGCCGTTGTCCAGCACCACCAGGCGATCCACCAGTGCCAGCATCGAGCTGCGATGGGTGATGAGGATCAGCGTCTTGCCCGCCGACCAGGTCGCCAGGCGCTGGCGCAGTTGTTCTTCGCTGGAGTTGTCCATGGCGCTGGTGGGTTCGTCGAGCACCAGCAGCGGCGGGTCGAGCAGCAGCGCGCGGGCCAGCAGCACGGCCTGGCGCTGGCCGCTGGAAAGCAGCTGTCCGCGCTCGCCCACGGGACGGTCGTAGCCTTGCGGATGCTGCCGGGCGAGGTCGGCGACGCCGGTCAGCTCGGCCACTTCGAGCATGCGTTCATCGCTGACGTAGCGCGCCCCGAGGGTGAGGTTGTCGCGCAGGCTGCCGGCCAGCAGCGGCAGGTCGTGGCTGACGTAGCCGATCTGCTGGCGCAGGTCACCGATATCGGTCTGCCGCAGGTCGATGTTGTCCAGCAGCAGCTGGCCTTCGTCCGGCGCGTAGAAGCCGAGGATCAGCCGCGCCAGGGTGCTCTTGCCCGAGCCACTGCGGCCGATGATGCCGATGCGCTCGCCGGCGGCCGCGCGCAGGCTGACCTTGTTCAGCGCCGGAGCGTTCTGGCCGGGATAGCGGAACTCCACCTGGCGCACTTCCAGATTGCCCTTGAAGGTCTGGTGTTCCAGCGGCTGCTGGCAGACTTCACGCTCCTGGGGCAGGGACATCAGGGCGTCGGTGGATTTCATCGTCAGCCGCGCCTGCTGGTAGCGGGTGATGAGCCCGGCGATCTGTCCGAGGGGGGAGAGCACGCGGCTGTTGAGCATGTAGCAGGCCACCAGGGCGCCGACGCTGAGATTGCCGGCGATGATGCTGTAGACGCCGCTGACGATCATCGCCATCCCGGCGAACTGTTGCATGAACAGCGTGCCGTTGGTGGCCAGGGCACAGAGGAAGCGGGCATGGCTGTCCAGGCGGGTGAGGGCGCCGTGGGTGTGTTCCCAGCGATGCTGGCGCTCGCCTTCGGCGCCGCAGGCCTTGAGGGTTTCCAGGCCCGATAGGGTTTCGATCAGCAGCGCCTGGCGTTCGGCGCCCAGGGCCAGGCTGCGCTGCACGGTATCGCGCAGGCGCGCCTGGATGATCCAGGCGAAGATCGCGGTGATCGGGAACGCGAGGATCGGAATCGCCACCAGCGGTCCGCCGAGCAGGCCGATGACCAGCAGCATCAGTACCGAAAAGGGCAGGTCGATCAGGCTGGTGAGGGTCACCGCGGTGAGGAATTCGCGCAGGCCCTGGAAGTCGTGGATGCTCTGGGCGAAGCCGCCGATGGTGGCCGGCCGCGCCTTGACCGACATGCCGACGATGCGTTCGAAGAGCGTGGCCGAGAGCACCACGTCGGTCTTCTTGCCGGCGCTGTCCAGCAGGTTGGCGCGCAGCACCCGCAGCAGCAGGTCGAAGCCGGTGCCCAGCAGCAGGCCAATGGCCAGGACCCAGAGCGTCGAGGTGGCCTGGTTGGGTACGACGCGGTCGTAGGTCTGCATCACGAACAGCGGCACCATCATGCCCAGCAGGTTGATCAGCAGGCTCGCCAGCATGGCGTCGGCATAGAGCCAGCGGGACAGCCGCAGGGTGTCGCGGAACCAGGAAGTGACTCGGGGTACCAGCGGTGCGTGGGTTTCCTCCAGTTCGTGGCGCGGGCGGGCGAACAGCGCGCTGCCGCTGTATTCCAGGGCGAGGATTTCCATGGGCACCCACTGCTCGCCACCGTCGGCCTCGCAGGGCAGGATCAGTGCCCGGCCCTTGCCGTCGAAGCGCGTCAGCACCGCACTGCGGCCACCCTTGAGGAGCAGCAGCAGCGGCAGGTTGAGCGGCGAGATGCTGGCAAGCTCGCGACGCAGCAGGCGCCCCTGCAGGCCGGCGCGAGCCGCTGCGCGGGGCAGCAGCTCGGGGGACAGGCGCTGGCCCGGCAGCGGCAGGCCGCTGCTCAGGCTGGCTCGGCTGGCCGGGCGGCCGTGCAGGCGGCAGAGAATCAGCAGGCCGTCGAGCAGCGGGTCGTCATGGCCCTGCCGCGGATCCCTGGGACTGTCAGTCCGTTCCATGGTGGTCATGGTGGTGGATCCCATCTGGATGACTACATATCCGGCAGGTGGGCATCGCTCTTAACTTCACTGAGGGCGACGGCCTCTGCCGGGACCACGACTTTCTGGCGACGCAGCAGGTCGCCCATGGCCGAGAGCACCCGGTACATGGAGAACTCTTCGGTGTAGCGCACTTCCACATAGCGGCGGTTGGCGGTGAAGAGTTCGTTCTCGCTGTCCAACAGGTCCAGCAGGGTGCGCTGGCCGAGGCCGAATTGCTGTTGGTAGGCCTCGCGGACTCGGGCGGTGTAATCGGCGTAGGCGCGTGCCTCGGGAGTCTGCTTGCGGGCGTTTTCCATGGCGTTCCAGGCCAGCGAGAGGTTCTCGTTGAGCACCCGCAGGGCGTTGTTGCGGATGTCCATGGACTGGTTGATCTGGTGGGCGGCAGCCTGCAGGCGGGCCTTGTCGCGCATGCCGTTGAACAGGTTGTAGTTCATCACCACGCCGGCCCGCCAGGTGTTGTAGTGGCCCTCGTCACCCTGCACGTTGTCGTCGGCGGTGGTCGCCAGCTCGGCATCGAAGCGCGGGTAGAAGGGCGCCTTGGCGGATTCGTACTGGCTCTCGGCGGCCTGCACGTCGGCCTGGGCCGATTTCAGCAGGGGGTTGGTGTCCATAACGCCCTGTCGCGCGGCGAGCAGGTCGGCGGGCATCTCGGCCTTGATGCTGGGCGGCGCCACCAGTTCATCCGCCGGTATGCCCACGGCGCTGAAGAAGCTGGCCTCGGCATCGGCCAGGTTCACTTCCTCGGTGTAGAGGTTGTTCTTGGCCAGGGCCAGGCGCGCTTCGGCCTGGTCGAGATCGGCGGTGCTGCCCACGCCGCGCTGGCTACGCAGGCCGATCTGGTCGTGGATACGTTCGTGGGCCAGCAGGTTGTTCCTGGCCAGCGTGACCATCTCGCGCCGCTTGAGCACGTCCAGGTACACCTCAACAGTGCGCAGCGCCAGGCTCTCGGCGGTGCCCAGGGTGAAGTAGGCGCGGGAGTTCACCACCGCCTTGGTACGTGCCACTTCGTTGGGTGTATTGAAACCGTCGAACAGCATCTGCCGCAGGCGCAGTTCGGCATCACGGAAATTCAGGGTTTCCTTGTTGTGATTGCCGAGTTCGCGGGTACTGGGGCTGTCAGTCTGTTCCCGACCTATGCCGGTTATCAGGTCGACGGTCGGTAGGTACCCGCCTTTGGCGATTTTCACCTCTTCGTCGGCGACCAGTCGATTCTGGGCGCTGGAAAGCAGTTCGGGATGCTTGTCCAGGGTGCTCTGAATGGCGTCCGTGAGCGTCATGGCCTGGATTTGCGTGGAGGCCATGGCGATAAGCATGCCGGTCCACAGTGGGGTGAGTGCGCGCATTTTCTGTCGTTCTCCATTTCGGTTCTTGGCTTCCTGGCGCCGAAAAATTGGCGAAAGTCCATAGCAAACCGTTTCAGGCTTGTAACATCAGAGCTAAGAACAACTTTTGAGCAGCCTAAGAAGAAATTTTCACAAGGTTTATCAGGAAAAATTCTTATGCACTCGTCGGAAATCCAAGACATCTTTTGGCCAGCAGTTCGCATGTTCTGGGGCGCTCAGGCCTCCCGTGCGAACACGCATCATGGTCAGGCACAAATCAAGAAACACAGGGGCGGGGTGAAATCGGAGTAGTGGTTCGGCGCCGGAGCGGGTGACGTTTTATTGACTTCATATTTTTCTGGCGCCGTTCTTCGCCCCCGAATGCTTCTTCACGTACCCGTAGTGCGGTTCGGACGTGCCGTGGCCCTCTTTGACTGGGATCGGCGCTGCCCGACTGGCAGCACGCGGTGCGGGAGGAAGGAATCATGGCTGGATCAATCGGGGTCGTACGGCAGGTCGTGGGTGAAGTGTTCGCGGTGGCGGCCGATGGCTCGCGCCGCCCGCTCACCGAAGGCGACCGGGTGTTCGCGGGTGAGCAGCTGGTCACCGGCGCCCAGGGTGCGGTAGCGGTCAGGCTCTCCAACGGGCAGGAGCTGGTGCTGGGCCGCGACAGCAGCATGCCACTGAGCAATGCGCTGCTGGCCGGCGCCCCTGACGCAGGCCGATCCGGCACCGACGAGATGCCGGCCGCACCCAGCCAGCAGGACCTCACCGACGTCGAGAAACTGCAGGCCGCCATCCAGGCCGGCGTGGACCCGAGCCAGGTCGCCGAAGCTACTGCGGCCGGCCCTGGCGGCGGCGCCGGTGGCGGCAACGCAGGCGGTGGCCACTCCTTCGTGCTGCTGGGCGAGACCGCTGGCCGTGTCGATCCCGATATCGGCTTCCCCACCGGCCCGATTTCCTTCGGCGTGGAATTCCCGCAGCCGGAAGTCGGCATCCCCGACATTCCGGAGCCGGAAGCCGTACCCGTGAATGGTGTGCCGGTCGCCCGTGACGATGCCCAGGGCATCGCTGAGGGCGACGACAGCGTGCAGGGCAGCGTCCTGAACAACGACGACGGTGGTCCGGACCTGCCCACGACCTTCGTTTCCTGGCAGGCGCCCGGCGCCACCAGCGGGCCCAACGGCAGCCTGCTGGTGAATACGCCCTATGGCGTGGTGACCCTGAACCCGGACGGCAGCTACAGCTTCCAGCTGGCCAATGGCACTCCGGCAGTGGAAGGGCTGGCGGAAGGGGAGACCGTCAACCTCGACTTCGGCTACAGCATCCAGGACAGCAATGGTGACCAGAGTTCCGCAAACCTGGTCATCACCATCATCGGCAGCAACGACATTCCCACCATCGAAGTCAGCACTCCCGGTGCGGAAGGGGATTTGGCCCAGGTGTTCGAGAAGGGGTTGGCGGGCGGCAGCAGCGCCGGCGACGGCAGCACCGTCACCACTGGCAGCTTCACCGTGGCCGACTCGGACGGCCTGGCCAACCTGAAGACCCTGAGCGTCGGCAGCCTGACGGTGGACCTCACCAGCAGCGGCTTCGCCAGCCTGGTGGGGCAGAGCTTCGCCACTGCCCACGGCACGGTGCTGATCACCGGCTACAACAATGGCACCTACAGCTTCAGTTACACCCTGACCGAAGCCACTACCGATGCCGCCGGTCCGGAGACGGACGGCTTCCTTATTACCGTGAGCGACGGCCTGGCCAACGCCTCAGCCACTGTCAGCATCGAAATCGTCGACGACCTGCCGACCGCCAACCCGGACAGCGGCAGCCTGGTCGAGGACGGCGTGCCGTCGAGCCTGAGCGGCAATGTGCTGGACAACGATGCGAGTGGTGCCGACCAGCCGAAGAGCTTCACCAGCTGGAACGGCGTGGCCGGGGTAGTGCCCGGCGACAACGGCAGCCTGCTGGTGAATACGCCCTATGGCCTGGTCACCCTGAATGCCGACGGCAGCTACAGCTTCGTGCTGGCCAACGGTTCGGCGGCGGTGGAAGCCCTGACCGAAGGCCAGCAGGTCAGCCTGCAGTACGCCTATTCCATGCAGGACGGCGACGGCGACCCGAGCAATTCCACGCTGACCATCACCATCATCGGCAGCAACGACATTCCCACCATCGAAGTCAGCACTCCCGGTGCGGAAGGGGATTTGGCCCAGGTGTTCGAGAAGGGGTTGGCGGGCGGCAGCAGCGCCGGCGACGGCAGCACCGTCACCACTGGCAGCTTCACCGTGGCCGACTCGGACGGCCTGGCCAACCTGAAGACCCTGAGCGTCGGCAGCCTCAGCGTTGACCTCACCAGCAGCGGCTTCGCCAGCCTGGTGGGGCAGAGCTTCACCACCGCACACGGCACGGTGCTGATCACCGGCTACAACAATGGCACCTACAGCTTCAGTTACACCCTGACCGAAGCCACTACCGATGCCGCCGGTCCGGAGACGGACGGCTTCCTTATTACCGTGGGCGACGGCCTGGCCGAGGCTTCGGCCAACGTCAGCATCGAGATCGTCGACGACCTGCCGACTGCCAACCCGGACAGCGGCAGCCTGGTCGAGGACGGCGTGCCGTCGAGCCTGAGCGGCAATGTGCTGGACAACGATGCGAGTGGTGCCGACCAGCCGAAGAGCTTCACCAGCTGGAACGGCGTGGCCGGGGCAGTGCCCGGCGACAACGGCAGCCTGCTGGTGAATACGCCCTATGGCCTGGTCACCCTGAATGCCGACGGCAGCTACAGCTTCGTGCTGGCCAATGGCACGCCGGCGGTGGAAGCCCTGACCGAAGGGCAGCAGGTCAGCCTGCAGTACGCCTATTCCATGCAGGACGACGACGGCGACCCGAGCAATTCCACGCTGACCATCACCATCATCGGCAGCAACGACATTCCCACCATCGAAGTCAGCACTCCCGGTGCGGAAGGGGATTTGGCCCAGGTGTTCGAGAAGGGGTTGGCGGGCGGCAGCAGCGCCGGCGACGGCAGCAATGTCACCACTGGCAGCTTCACCGTGGCCGACTCGGACGGCCTGGCCAACCTGAAGACCCTGAGCGTCGGCAGCCTCAGCGTTGACCTCACCAGCAGCGGCTTCGCCAGCCTGGTGGGGCAGAGCTTCACCACCGCCCACGGCACGGTGCTGATCACCGGCTACAACAATGGCACCTACAGCTTCAGTTACACCCTGACCGAAGCCACTACCGATGCCGCCGGTCCGGAGACGGACGGCTTCCTTATTACCGTGAGCGACGGCCTGGCCGAGGCTTCGGCCAACGTCAGCATCGAGATCGTCGACGACCTGCCTGCCGCCAAGGCCGATAGCGCATCAGTGGGCGAGGGCGCCACGGTGGACGGCAACGTGGTCACGGGCGCCGGGTTGGGCTCTGTGGCGGATGTGTTCGGCGCCGACGGTCGCCCATCGCCGACTACCGGCGTGGTGGGCGTGCGCACTGGTGGGGACACCTCGACCCATGTGTCCGGCGGCGTGGGCGTGCCCATCGATACCGGCCTGGGCATCCTGGTGCTGAATGCCGATGGCAGCTACAGCTACACCAGCCATGCCAACAGCGTGGGCCAGTCAGGGGCGGTCGATACCTTCACCTACACCATCGTCGATGGTGACGGAGACTTCAGCACGACAACCCTGACCATCAACGTTTCCAACTACACCGTGGTGGGCAGCGTGCAGGCAGGCTCCGACAACGATGTGCGCGAAGCCGCGCTCAGCATCGGTTCCGAGCCGGCCAGCAATGACGAGTTCGCCAGCGGCACCCTGGTGGGTAGCGGTGGCAACGGCCCCTACAGCTTCAGCCTGGCAGCTGGTGCAGGCGTCGGTGAGTACGGCCAACTGGTGGTCAACAGCAATGGTTCCTACACCTACACGCTGCTGAACGCGCCCAAGGTCAATCCGGGCGACAACGGCAACAACACGCAATTCACCGAGACCTTCACCTTCACGGTGACCGATGCCAACGGCAACACCGGCACCGGCACCCTGACCATCGACATCATCGACGACGTGCCCGATGTCAGCGTGAAAGGGCTGGACGGACTGGTGGTGGAAGTGGACGAAACCAACCTCGGCACCACTGCCAGTACCAGCTTCGCCGGTGCCTTTGAACGGGAATTCGGTGCCGATGGCGAGGCTGCCAGCAACGCCATCACCTACAGCCTGGATGTGAAGTCGCCGGGGGTGGAAAGCGGCCTGCTGGACAGCGAGACGGGCGACAGCATCCATCTGTTCAAGGAAGGCGCGGACATCGTCGGGCGCGTGAGTGGCGGTGGGCAACTGGCCTTCCGCCTGAGCGTGACCGCTGAGGGTATGGTGACCCTGGTGCAGGCGCGCGCCATCGTGCACTCGCCCGATAGCGGGCCCGATCAGGCAGCGACTCTGTCCGCCGCCGACCTCATCGCCCTGGCCGCCACCATTACCGATGGCGATGGCGACAAGGACAGCGCGACCCTCGACCTCGGCAATGCCATCAGCTTCCGCGATGACACGCCCACCGTGACCAGCAATGCCCTGGTGCAGCTGGATGACGATGCACTGCCCGGCGGCATCGCGGGTGGGGCGGGCGATGACGCGGATTCGCTGAATACCTCCGGCACCCTCGGCTTCAGCTTCGGTGCCGACGGCCCCGGCAGCGTCCAATGGCTGACCACAGGCAGCCCCGACGGCTTCACCTACGAAAAATCCGGCAGCGACCTGCTGATCAAGCAGGGTTCCACCACGGTCCTCAAGGTAACCCTGGACAGTGCCACGGGCGCCTACACCGTCACCCAGCACGCGCCCATCCAGCATGCGCCGGGCGGGCAGGAAAACGACCAGCAGTTCACCCTGACCTACCAGGTCACCGACAAGGATGGCGACAGCGTCAACGGCACGTTGAACATCAAGGTCGACGACGATACTCCGCAGGCCGTGAACGATGTGGCGGACGTCGCCGAGGGCAGCGGCCAGGACTTCAACGTGGTATTCGTCCTGGACTTCAGCCGCAGCATCGACAACACCGAACTGAACACCATGCTGAATGCGGTGCGCAATGCCGGGCAGACGCTGTTCAATACCACCGATGGCGACGTCCGCATCCAGGTGGTGGCCTTCTCCAGCACCGCGACCTCCTATCCGGTGGTGACCGATGTCGATGACTTCACCAACCTGATCAACAGCCTCAACCCGGCGCAGGGCGGCACCCGCCCGCTCAATGACTTTACCGACTTCACCGCGGCCATCGAGCAGACCATGGCGGTCTACACGCCCTTGCCGAACTGGAGCAACCAGGTCTTCTTCATCAGTGACGGCAATCCCAATGAGCAGAATGGTCCGGGAGGTACTTCCCTGACCACGAGTGTGTCGAACCAGTGGAACACCTTCGTCGACAGCAACGGCATCAATGTGACCACCATCGGCGTGGGCGATGGCATCAACCTCGAGCGCCTGCAGGACGTGGACCTCGATGGTACTGGCTCACCGATCATGGTGGAGGCCTTCGAGGACCTGGTGGAAACCCTGGCCAGCCAGATCGTCGGCGGGGTGGTGTCCGGCAATGTGCTGCTGGGCAGCGACAATGCCGTGGGGGGTGGCGATGACGACGCCTTCGGCGCCGATGGCGCCGGCCGCATCCTGTCCATCCAGATCGGCACCACCACCTACACCTGGAACGGCAGCGGCAGCATCAACCTGAGTACTGGCGGCAGCATCCTCGGCAGCCAGTTGAATGAGATCACCACGCCCGAGGGCGGCAAACTGAGCTTCAACTTCACCGATGGGGCCTGGACCTACGTCGCGCCGAAGGACGTGGCCGCGGACACCAGCGAGAGCTTCACCTACACCATCATCGACAAGGACGGCGACCCCTCAAGCGCTTCCCTGACGGTGCGCATCGAAGACGCCGCGCCGGTTATCGGCAAGGTGGACGAGGACGAGCTTCCCCATGGCATCACCGACGGCGACGCCCAGACCACTGTGGTCTCCGGCAACCTCAGTGAGCTGCTGGTAGGCACGCCGGCCGGCGCGCAGTTCAGCGTGGCCGCTGTGCCGCAGGCAATGCCTGCGCTGACCTCCGACGGTGTGGCGATCACCTATGCGCGGGTCGGCGATACCCTGGTGGCCACGGCGGGCACGGATACCGTGTTCACCCTGAAGGTGGAAAGCAACGGCAACTACACCTTCACCCTGTTGGGCCCGCTGGACCATCCCGCCGGCGCGGGCGGTGACGAGCAGATCCTCACCCTGAACCTGACGGGGGCGCTGCAGGCCAGCAATGGCAGCGGCAGCCTGCCGCTGGCGGGCGACTTGCTGATCCAGGTGGAGGACGATGTGCCGATGATTCTCGCGGCCTCGAACCTCGTTTACTCCAACGACAACAACCCGGCAGGCGCATCGGGGATCTTCATCTACAACACCGGGGCCGATACCCGTGGCAGCGGACCCTACTCGGCCTCGGATTCGGACTTCGCCGGCATCAGCCTGAGCGGCAATGTCGGCGGCACGGCGATCTCCTCGACCGCGGTGACCTGGCAGTCGGAGTCGGCCACCAGCGCGACCTTCGACATCAGCTTCATGTATGCCCCCAACCCGGCGAGCCCGACTACCCTGACGGGGGCCAGCGGCACCCTGGTGTTCGACAAGGTCAATGGCACCTATACGGTGTCGCTGGACGAGCCGATCGAGGGCTTCAGCATCTTCAAGACCAGCACCTCGCTCAGCATCACCGGCTACGAATTGAACAGCACACAACCGGACAACACCCAGCCGGCAGTGTCGGTGGTGAAACTGGCTAACGACTTCTACGTCCAGTACACCGCGTACTCCGAGCCCGGTAGCGGCACCGGCAGCAACAACCTGCAGGCAGGCACCAACGATCCCACGGTATTCACCAATGGCGAACTGTTCAGCCAGGCTGCTTCCTGGGTCAGTGTGAGCAATCAGGCCAATGGCGTGGGTGGCGACACCATCGGCAAGGGCGAGGTCCTGGACCTGAACTTCTACACCTCCAACCCCTTTGGCAATGTCGGCGTCGAGCCGACCGGCCGCGCGGAGGGGATGTTCCTGAAGTTCGACGGGGTCAATAACGAAGACGTAGTAGTGGTGCTCAAACTGATCGGCGCGGGCGGAGTCAAGACCACCCGGGCGCTACTGGTAAGCGCCAACGACATCATGACCACCAACAGCGTGGCGCTGGCCGCTTATGGCATCACGCTGGACAACAACGACGGCGCCATCGTCATCGAGAACAACGATTTCAATGCGCCCGGGGAGAACTGGCAGATCTACGGTGCCCAGGTTCTCACCAGCGTCGAAGGCATCACCACCACCTCGGCCATCAACTTCAATTCCGTGATGGGCAGTGGCGGGGCCTCGGATGTGAATAACGTATCCGGTTTCGGCTCCTCGGCGACCGACAACGACGTCCTCAAGATTTCGGATGTCGGCTTCATCACCAGCGAGACGAACACCCTGGATACCAACCTGGACTTCCAGGTCGGGGTGAAGGATGCCGACGGCGACACCACGGCTACCCAGAATCTGCATGTGACCCTGGAGGCGGGCACCACCTTCGTCGGCACCGCGGCCGCCGATGCGATCCATGGCACCACTGGAGATGACAACCTGTCGGGCCTGGGCGGAGACGATGTGCTGGTCGGCGGGCTGGGCAACGATGTGCTGAACGGCGGGGCCGGCAGCGACACGGCGTCCTATGAAAACGCCACCTCCGGGGTCACGGTGAACCTTGCGCTTGTTGGCCCACAGGACACCGGCGGCGCAGGGCTGGATACCCTGATCGAGATGGAGAACCTGCTCGGCTCGAACTTCAATGATGTGCTGACCGGCGACAGCGGCAACAACCTGCTGGTGGGCAACGGTGGGGATGACCTGCTCATGGGTAACGGCGGGAGTGACTCGCTCATGGGGGGCGACGGCGCCGACACCTTCAAGTGGCTGGCCGGTGAGACTGGTACCACCACCATCATCGACTTCACCCCGGGACAGGACACGCTGGACCTGTCGCAACTGCTCACCGGTGAGCACAGCGACGCGGGAAGCCTGGACGACTTCCTGACCATGGCCTTCGGCACCAGCACCACCATCACCGTGGATACCAACACCGCGGCCAATCCGGGTGGCACCGGACAGACGATCGTGCTGGAAGGCGTGAACCTGCAGGCAGCCTACGGCGCCGCCGACACGGCGTCGGTGATCACCCACATGCTCGACGACGGTTCACTGAAGGCCGATGTCTGATCCGAATTCCGGGCCCGCCTTCGCGGCGGGCCCGGAGCGTGGAAAGGGCGTGAGGAAGGAACCATGGTTTACGTGCAGAGAGACGAGAAGGGCAGGGTTCTGCGGGTGGAGCACGAGCCCTTCGACAGCATGACCCAGAGCATGCCGGCCGGCGATCCGGAAGTCCGGACCTGGTTCGCCAGCCGCTGTCTGCATGACCATATGATGTCCCTGCAGCATTCCGACCTGGAACTGGTGCGGGTCATCGAGGATCTGGTGCAGGTGCTGGTGAGTCGGGGCGTGATGAATTACACCGACCTGCCGACACCCGCCCGGCACAAACTCCAGCACCGCGCCAATACCCGCTCCCAGGTGGGGGATCTGGGGCAACTGGTGCCGGAGGATCTCCGCTTGCCCTATTGA
Organism: Metapseudomonas phytobenefica; assembly: GCF_043392685.1. Taxonomy (NCBI): domain Bacteria; kingdom Pseudomonadati; phylum Pseudomonadota; class Gammaproteobacteria; order Pseudomonadales; family Pseudomonadaceae; genus Metapseudomonas; species Metapseudomonas phytobenefica. The sequence continues at coordinate 216,156 of NZ_JBHZGM010000002.1, forward strand.
GCGGCCAGGCACTTTTCTCGCGAATGAATCCGCCCCCACAGGGGAATGCACAGGTTTGAAGGCCCGCACGGACAGCCCCCTCTCCCGCTTGCGGGAGAGGGTTGGGGAGAGGGCGGCCGGAGCTGGCTGGGCTTCCCAGGGGCAGGCCTTCGGCCTGCTTGGCGAATGGATTCGCCCCCACAGGGAGTGCACGGGCCTGAAGGCCTGCACGAATAGCCCCCTCTCCCGACTGCGGGGCGCAAAGCGGGGTTGGGGAGAGGGCAGCACCGTTTCATCCATGCCATGGCGCCGGAGCGCCAATCAGGCGGCCCATGGCGCCCCGGATGCCCAGTTCCCGAAGCACATCCAGTTCACCCTGGGATTCCACCATCTCCGCGATCAGCGGCAGGTCGATGCTGTTGGTGGCGCGGAACAGGGCCTCGATGAACAGGCGCTTGTCGCTTTCCTGGTCGATGGCGCGGATGTAGGTGCCGTCGATCTTCAGGTAGGCAAGGCCCAGGTGGGCGAGGTTGCCGATCAGGCTGAAGCGGCCACCGAAGTGTTGCAGGCCGACGCCATAGCCGGTTTCACGGATCGCCTGGCAAAGCGGCCCGAGTTCGCTGGCCGGCGGCAGGTGGCGTTCGTCCAGTTCCAGGGTGAGCAGCTGCGCCTGCTGGGGATGGGCCTTGAGCAGGGCGAGCAGGCGCTCGCGCTGTTCGCCCGGGCGCAGGCTGGTGGCGGACAGGCTGAGGGCGATGGGCGATGGCGATTGCTGCAGGTGTGCCAGGCAGTGCTCGAGCATCGCCAGGTCGAAGCGTGCGGACCAGCCCAAGCGATCGATCCAGGGCAGGAATCGCCCGGCGGGGACCGCTTCACCCTGGGGATCGAGCAGGCGCGCCAGTACCTTGTGGTGCAGGGTTTCGGCGGTGTTGGCGCACAGGCTCACCGGCTGGAAGAACAGGCGCAGCTTGCCCTGGTTCAGCGCATCGTCGATCCAGGCGCGCCAGTCGTGCAGGCTCTGGCCCGGCGCGGCGTCGAAGTCGTCCAGGCGTACCCAGGGGCGGTCGCTGCCTTGCGCCGCCTGGGCCAGGGCCTGGTCGGCGCGGCTCATGACCCGGTGGATGTCTTCGCCCGGCCGGTAGGCGGCGATGCCGAGCAGGGCGACCGGGCTGCGGTCACTGGCGCCGGTGGCATGCAGGTTTTCCAGTTGACTGGCAAGGTCGGCAGCCAGCTGTTCGGCATCTTCCCCGGTGACACCGGGGCAGAGCAGGGCGAACTCGCCGCCGCGGCTGCGCGATGCCAGCCAGTCGGGATTGCCCCTTTTCTGCACCAGGTTGCCGAGGATTTCTCCGATTTCGCGGATCAGCGCGTCGGTGCGCTGGCCGCCGAGGCGCTGGTTGAGTCCGCCGAGGTCGTTGACCCGCAACAACAGGAGGTAGCCGGCGGCGTTCTGGTCGTTGGGCACCAGTTGGTTGGCCAGGCGGATATCGAACTGGCGCCGGTTGGCAAGGCCGGTGAGGCTGTCCTGGTAGGCCTCTTCGCGCAGGCGTTCGCTGCGCGCGGCTTCTTCCGCGAAGAGGTTGCGCAGCTTGTCCACCATCTGGTTCATGGCCAGCACCACGCGGCGCAGTTCCGGGGTACGCGGAACCTTGGGCAGGGCGAGGAATTCGCGGCGGCTGATGGCTTCGGCCTGCTGCACCATGTTGTCCAGGGGGCGCAGTTGCGTGCGCAGCAGCCAGGCGCCGACCAGGGCGCTGACCACGCCGCAGAGCAGCAGCCAGGCGAGGCTGCCGATGGCACTGTCCCAGAGCTTGGCCAGGGCGAACTGCGGATGGCTGAGCACCTCCACGCGCGCGGCCTGCTGCCAGCCGCGCATGATCAGCGCGTCGCCGCCCTGGGGTTGCAGGTTGACCAGACGGGCGAACCAGCCCGGCACCTGTTCACTGCTGGTGGTGGTGCTGCGTTCGGCGATCACGCCGCCATCGGGGATGCGCACCACGCGGATGCTGGCGAAGTAGCCGCTGTCGAAGATGGAGCTGACCATCAACTCGATCATCGCCGGGTCGTCCACGTGGGGCGTCATGGACAGACCGAGGGCGGTGGCGGCGTCCTGGGCGTGGGAGCGCAACTGGCTGAGCAACTGCTCGCGGGAACTTTCCACGCCCGCGATGAAGCTGCCGGCGAAGGCCAGCGCGAGCAGCAGGCAGATGGCCAGGAACAGTTGCTTGAGTAACGACATGGGCTAACCCTCTCCAATGGCGAAGCCTTCGGCTCTCATTTTTTTCAGCAGGTCCTGCCAGCGCGACAGTTTCTTGGTGTCCCCGGCGCGCTTGGCGCCGGTGTAGAGGCCTTCGGCATTGAAGGCGTACACCGGCAGGAGGTCGTTGCGCTGCGACGCCGGACGTATCTCGCCGATCAGGTTGTCCAGCACCAGCGGGTCGGCGGTGGGCGTCTTGTAGTAGGTGAGGACCATGTGCGCCTGGTTCTGGCGCAGGGCCTTGACGTAGGTGATGCGCAGCTTCTCGGCGGGGATGCCGAGCCGGCGCAGGGTGAAGTACTTGGCGATGGAGTAGTCCTCGCAGTCGCCGGCTCCCTTGACCAGGGCCTCGACGGGCGTGGCCCAGTAGTCGTTTTCGCGCCAGGTGCGGATGTCGTCGGTGAAGCGCAGCTGGCGGTTGAAGAAACGGTTGACCGTCGTGAGCTTCTGGCTTTCGGGCAGGTCGATGCTGGTCTGGATCAGTTCGCTCCAGGCGAGGATGCGGCCCTTGGCAGGACCGAGGTCGCCATAGCGTTTGGTGGCGTTCTGCAGGATCAGGTCGAAATCCCAGTTGGCCAGCACGCTGGCCAGGCAGAGCAGCAGGCCGGCGAGCAGGCAGCCGCCCTGCCAAACCAGCCACGAGGGTTGCCGCAGTCCCTTTGCCGCCCATCGTTGCCGCATTCGCCGTCTCTCCGCCCCGGATGCTCAGAGTCTAGGCGGGAATCGGAGTTTTGCCGGCAGCGGGTTTCAGTCGCTGCGCAGGGTCTTCTGGCGAAGGATATAGATGCTCACCAGTACGGCGCTGGTGAGCATGAAGCCACGGGCCCAGGGCAGGGGCACGAGGAAGCAGGAGAGGGTGATGCTGGCCCACATCAGTACCAGGGCGTAGACCTTGCCCTTGAGAGGAATGCCCTCGCCGTCCAGATAGTCGCGGATCCAGTGGCCGAGCTTGGGGTGTTCCACCAGCCAGAGGTAGAAACGCCGCGAGCTGCGCACGAAGCAGGCCGCGGCGAGCAGCAGGAAGGGGGTGGTGGGCAGGACCGGCACGAAGATGCCGATCACGCCCAGGATGACGCTGAGCCAGCCGATGATCAGGAGGATCATGCGCAGCGCCGGGTGGCGCTGCTGCTGGATATCGCGGTGCGCCATGCGCGCCGGCCTTAGTGGTGGCGGGGTTTGAGCAGCGCGGGTTTTTCTTCTGGTGCGTTGCAGAGCAGGAACAGTGCGGTCAGCAGCTCGGGGATCTGTTCGACCATTTCGTCCACCAGGTCGCGGTCCCGGGCGATCTCGGCGAATTCGGGCTGCTCGTCGAACAGGCCGGAGCCCACCATGATCGGCAGCAGCAGTTCGCTGACTTCCTCTTCGGCGTTCTCGAACCAGGTTTCCTCACGCAGGAACACGCCTTCCATGAAGCCGATGCACCAGCCGCGCAGGTCGGAATCGTCCGGGTCCTCGCCCAGGTCCAGGTCGCAGGGCAGCTCGGGGTCTTCGTCGCTGGCCAGTTGACGGCCAATGTGGGCCTTGAGGGCGAGCAGGGTGGATTCGATCTCTTCGCGCTCGGCGTCGCTGCGGTAGTGCGGCGGCTCGGAGAACAGGGCGTCGATCCATTCGCGCTCGGGCACCTGGTCCGGGCAGATCGACAGGGCGCTCAGGTAGCCATGGGTGGCCACATAGTCCAAAGCCTCTTCGTGCAGGTCATCGGCGTCGAGAAAGGCTTGCAGGCGGGACAGTTGCTCAGCGAAGGACATCGTGGGACTACCTTGAGGAATAAACGACGCTGAATTCTAGTCGAGTGCGAGGGCCGCGGCAAAAGGCGCGGGCGATAGGCGTGGCCAATTTGCCGGTGCGGCTGACGTATAATGCGCGGCTTGTTCCGGAGACCCCCATGCTCGACCAGGCACTGCGCATCCTCAAAGACGTATTCGGCTACGACGCTTTCCGCGGCAACCAGGCCGCGATCATCGAACGTGTAGCCTCGGGTGGCGATGCCCTGGTGCTGATGCCCACAGGCGGCGGCAAGTCGCTCTGCTACCAGGTGCCGGCGCTGCTGCGCGAGGGCCTGACGGTGGTGGTTTCGCCGCTGATTGCGCTGATGGAGGACCAGGTCGCCACCCTGGACGAGCTGGGCGTTCCGGCGGTTGCACTGAATTCCACGCTGTCGGCGGATGCCCAGCGGGAGATCGCCGAGCGTCTGCGCCAGGGTGAGATCAAGCTGCTCTATCTCGCGCCGGAACGCCTGGTGCAACCGCGCATGCTGGCCTTCCTCCAGCGGCTGCAGATCGGCCTGTTCGCCATCGATGAGGCCCACTGCGTGTCCCAGTGGGGCCACGACTTCCGCCCCGAGTACCTGCAACTGGGCCAGTTGGCCGAACTCTTCCCCAACGTGCCGCGCATGGCGCTGACCGCCACCGCCGACATGCGGACCCGCGAAGAAATGGTGCAGCGCCTGCACCTGCAGAACGCCGAGCGTTTCCTCTCCAGCTTCGACCGCCCGAACATCTTCTATCGCATCGTCGCGAAGGATCAGCCGCGTAAACAGCTGCTGGGCTTCCTCGCCGAGCGACGTGGCGATGCGGGCATCGTCTATTGCATGTCGCGCAAGAAGGTCGAGGAGGTGGCGGCCTTCCTTTCCGAGCAGGGGTTCCCGGCGCTGCCGTACCACGCCGGCCTGTCCAACGACCTGCGGGCCTTCCACCAGAAGCGCTTCCTCAATGAGGAAGGGTTGATCATGGTCGCCACCATCGCCTTCGGCATGGGCATCGACAAGCCCAACGTGCGCTTCGTGGCTCACCTGGACCTGCCCAAGTCCCTCGAAGCCTATTACCAGGAAACCGGCCGTGCCGGCCGCGACGGCCTGCCAGCCGACGCCTGGATGGCCTACGGGCTGCAGGACGTGCTGCTGCTCAAGCAGATGCTGAGCAACTCCGAAGGTGACGAGCGCCACAAGCGCATCGAACAGCACAAGCTCGACGCGATGCTGTCTCTCTGCGAGGAAACCCGCTGCCGCCGGCAGGCGCTGTTGGCCTATTTCGACGAAGAGCTGTCGCAGCCCTGCGGCCACTGCGATATCTGCACCGACGGCGTACAGACCTGGGACGCCACCGAGCCCGCGCGTCTGGCGCTCTCGGCCATTCACCGCAGCGGCCAGCGCTACGGCGTCGGCCATCTGGTGGATCTGTTGCTCGGAAGGGACAACGAGAAGGTGCGCTCCGCCGGCCACCAGCACCTCTCGGTGTTCGGCATGGGCAAGAACCTTTCCGAAGGCGATTGGCGCACCCTCTACCGCCAGTTGGTGGCCCGCGGCCTGGCCGATGTCGACCTGGAAGGCTTCGGCGGCCTGCGCCTGACCGAGGCCTGCCGCCCGCTGCTGCGTGGCGAGGTGCAACTGGAGTTGCGCCGGGACCTTTCGACCAAGGCACCCAAGCCCACCGCCAGCGCCGCCAGCCAGTTGGTGCGCGGCGAAGAGCGCGAGCAGTGGGAAGCCTTGCGTACGCTGCGCCGCAAACTGGCGGAAGAGCACAGCGTGCCGCCCTACGTCATCTTCCCCGACGCGACCCTGCTGGAAATGCTCCGCAGCAAGCCGCGCAGCCTTTCCGAAATGGCCCGGGTCAGCGGCGTGGGCGCGCGCAAGCTGGAGCGTTACGGCGAAGCCTTCCTCGAAGTGCTCAACGGCAACGCTGCCGGAGAAGCGCCGCGTGCCGTCAGCGACCTGCGCCATGAACTGGTGAGCCTGGCCCGTGCGGGCATGACGCCGACGCAGATCGCCCGTCAGCTCAATTGCAGCGAGAAGAACGTCTACAGCCTGCTGGCCGAGACCATTGGCAACCAGCAGCTGAGCCTGGAGCAGGCGCTGGACCTGCCGGAAGAGTTGCTGGGCGAGATCCAGGACGCCTTCCTCGACGGCGAGGGCGAACTGCCGCCCGTGGCCGAGGTGGCCGCGCTGTTCGCCGGCCGTGTGCCCGACGGGGTGCTGCATTGCGTACGTGCGGCGCTGCAGGCGGAGTTCGAGGCCTGATCCGACACCGCCAGCTTCGTCGAGGTTGATTTCTATCTGCTCAGCCGTGAGACGCGCTGGTGGGTGTTGGCCCTGCGGGGCCTGCTGCGACTTTTCATGCAGGACCCGATTCGTCGCTCCGGATGGCGCGCGCCGTGACTGTCCGGGGCCTTGGCCGGTGTTAGCATCGCCGCTCCTCCCGCATCGAGCGATTCGCATGGACAAGCTGATCCAGGCTGACGGCCAGCCCCGCTACGGCATATTTCCCGCTGCACCGGGCCTCATCAACTACCGCGACTTCGACTTCCGCTCACCCATGGGGCGCCGCCTGGGGGCATTGGCCAAGTGGCGGCGCTTCCACCAGTTCCAGTACTTCGGCCTGCTCGGCAACGAACTGATCGGCGGCTGCGCCCTGGCCAACCTGAGCCTGGTGGGCGTCGGCTTCGTCTACCTCTTCCATCCGGCCAGTGGGCGCATGATCGAGCGCCAGTTCAAGCTGCCGCTGGGCCTGGGCACGTCGTTCTCGCAGGCGCCGGACGTGGGCATCTGCGAATTGCGCCAGGGTCGCAACCTGCTGCGCCTGGAAAACTGTGCTGATACCGGCGAAAAGCGTCTGCGGGTGGAACTGGATGACGGCACCCGCATCGATGCGTCGTTCAGCGAGCGGGAGCCGGCGTTCCAGCCCATGTGCATCTGCACGCCGACGGCGGTGAATGGCTGGGTGTACGCGCAGAAGGTGGCAGGGGTCGCCTGTCGCGGCCAGGTGCGCAGCGCCCTGGGCAACTTCGATCTCGCACAAATCGGCGCCTTCGCCCATCACGACTGGTCCGCGGGCTACATGCGCCCGGAAACCAACTGGAACTGGGCCTGCCTGTCCGGCCCGGCTGACGGGTTGCGGGTCGGGTTGAACCTGTCCTGCGGAGTGAACGAGACCAGCTTCACCGAAAACTGTTTCTGGTTGGATGGGGAGCTGATCAAGGTCGATACGGTGCGTTTCGCCTTCGACCGCGACCAGCCGCTGAGGACCTGGAGCGTCGCTTCCCATGACGGCCAGGTGGAGCTGAGCTTCATCGGCGAGGGCCTGCATGAGGAGCGCCTGAATCTCGGCATCATTGCGAGTAACTTCAAGCAGGTATTCGGTCGCTTCAGTGGCACCCTGCGCCCAGTGGGCCGTGCGCCGCTGCAGATCGACAGGATGTGGGGCTTTGTCGAGGACCAGTACGTCAAGTGGTAGGGCGGGGGGACTTGCTCGTGGCTTGCGGCTATGATTAGCTCGCTAATTATTAGTATAAGAAGTCCGAGTCAATTTCGATGTCCTACCCCGATCAACACCGTTTCGCCATGCAACTCGCCCAGATGTCCCGTGCATGGCGCGCCGAACTCGACCGCCGCCTGGCCGGCATGGGGCTGTCCCAGGCCCGCTGGCTGGTCTTGTTGCACCTGTCCCGTTTCGAGGACTTGCCCACCCAGCGCGAGCTGGCCAAGAGCGTCGGCGTCGAAGGCCCGACCCTGGCCCGTCTGCTGGACAGCCTCGAAGCGCAAGGCCTGATCCAGCGTATGGCCGTAGTCGAGGATCGCCGGGCGAAGAAGATCGCCCTGTGCCCGCCGGCCCGTCCCCTGATCGAAAAGATCGAAGCCATATCCAGCCAACTGCGCCAGGAGCTCTTCGCCGGTATCGATGAAGAAGAGCTGCGCCGCTGCCAGCAGGTTCATGCGCGGATTCTGGCGAACCTGGAACGCCTCTGATGGGGCAGGACCTGGAGGCGCTTCACCAGCGCTTCGGAGCCCGCTATCCGCAATTGCTGCTGGGCCTGCTGATGCTCGGCAGCATGGCGATGATCCTCGCCTCCACCAGTATCAACGTCGCATTGCCGGCGATCATGGCCGACTTCGACATCGGCCGGCCGCTGGCGCAATGGCTGTCCACGGGATTTCTCGCCGCCATGACGGCCGGCCTGTTGCTGGCCGCCTGGTGCCAGGCACGACTGGGCGCACGGCGCACGGTGCAATTCGGGCTCGGCCTGTTCGGCCTGGCATCGCTCCTGGCCCTGGTGGCCACATCGGCCTGGCAACTGATCGCCCTGCGCATCGTCATGGGGGCCTGCGCCGGCATCATCCAGCCGCTGGCGATGGTGCTGATTTTCCGCGTCTATTCCGAAGGCGGTCGAGGCCTGGCCCTGGGTATCTACGGGCTCGGTATCATGGTGGCGCCGACTCTCGGGCCGACCATCGGTGGCTACCTGATCGACCATTTCGGCTGGGGCGCGGTGTTCTGGCTGCCCCTGCCGCTCTGTCTCCTGGCACTGATCGGCGCCCAATGGCTGATGCCCAGCGTGCGCGACCGCAATACGCCAGGCGTCGACCTGCCGGCCTTCATCCTCCTCAGCGTCGCCCTGTTCGCCCTGCTGGGTGCCCTGGCCGAGGCCCAGCGTTTCGGTTGGCTGGCGAGCAGCGCATGGCTGCCGGGATTGCTTGGCGTGGGATGCGCCTTGGCCTTCTTGCGCCGTAGCCGCGCTTGCGAACGCCCCCTGCTGCCGCTGCAGCTCTGGCGCCATGCCGCGTTTCGCAAGGCGAGCTGGGTCGCCCTGGCGCTCGGACTCGGGCTCTATGGCTCCACCTACCTGATCCCGCTCTACCTGCAGACGGTCGAGGGCTACAGCGCCGGACGAGCGGGTCTGCTGCTGCTGCCGACCGGCGTGGTACTGGGGGTGGCGTCCTTTATCGGTGGCTGGGCGAGTGACCGTCTGTCGGCAGCTTCCATGCTGGTGTTCGGCCTTCTGGTGTTCGCGCTGTCGTCGGTGGCCCTGGGGTTGGTGGGGCAGGGGGCTTCATTCCTGGCGCTCTGCGGCTGGGCCTGCGTCGGCCGGCTGGGGCTCGGGTTGCTCCTGCCGGCGATGAGCACGGGGGCACTGGACGTTCTCAGTTCGGAAGAGCTGGCGCTGGGAGCTGGTGCCATCACGTTCGTTCGTCAGTTGGGTGGGGCTTTCGGCGTCAACCTGCTGACCTTCTTCATCGAGTGGCGCCATGCTGCGGGTGGTGGCGATGCCGCAGCCGAAATACTGGCGTTCGAGCAGAGCTTCTGGCTGGTTGGGTTACTCTTCCTGATGGCTGTCGTGCCGGCTTGGGGCGTGCGTCCTGCAAGGCGCTGAGCGTGCAGGTTGCACGATGAAAATTTTGTCAAGCCCCTAGCGAAATCTTTCCTATAGTGGAGTAAGCTACACGAGACGTTTGTGGCCAGCTGCCATTACACCGGACCAGGGAGCAGAGGCCCGGAGGTGCAGGTCTCGAGTGGGATGGATAAGGAGCTCCACACCACTATCATTGTTTTTTTAAGGTCAACGTAATTCACGTCGCTTCAAGGGTGCCCGGGCGGGACATCAGGAGCCAGATGCGTGATTGAATGCGGATGATCGGGGAGGACATATGGCAAGGGTTCACAAGCTCCTTTTGACGCTTGCATCCGGCTCTGCACTTTACTCGGGCCTGGTACCAGCGTTGGGGCTAGGCGAAATTACCTTGCACTCCGCTCTCAACCAGCCACTGGATGCCGAGATCGAGTTGCTGGAGGTCGGTGACCTCAACGACAGCGAGATCAAGATCCGCCTGGCATCCGCCGAAGATTTCGAGCGTGCTGGCGTCGATCGCTTCCTCTTTCTCAACGACCTGCGCTTCAGCCCGGTCATCCGTGGTTCCGCCAGCCGTATCCGCGTGGTGTCCAGCAAGCCGGTCCGCGAGCCTTACCTGAATTTCATCGTCGAAGTCGCCCGCCCCAACGGCAAGCTGCTGCGCGAATACACCCTGCTGCTGGATCCGCCCGGTTCGGCATTCACCCCGATCGCCGCACCGGTCAGCCCGGCCCGGGCTACCGCGGTCGCAGCCGCGAGCATTGCCCCGGTACAGCCCAAGCCGGCGCCAGCCGCGACCCAGGGCAAGCGCTATGAGGTTGTACGAGGCGACAGCCTCTGGCTGATCGCCAAGCGCCTGAGCGTCGGGAGTGGCATGACCCAGCAGCAGATGCTGGAAGGCATCTACACTCTCAATCCCCAGGCATTCTCGGGGGGTGACATCAACCGTCTGCGTGCCGGGGAATCCCTGCTGCTGCCCGATGGCGCCGTCCAGGCCACTGCCCCGGCAGCGGTCGCACAGAGCGCAGCACCAACCCCAACCTCAACGCCGGTCCCCGCTGTCGCAACACCTGCCGATCCGGCCCTGGATGAGCTGACCCAGGCGCAGCAGCGCGTGGATTCCAGCATCGCCCAGGGCGAGGCCGAGCGCGCCGCGCTGCGCCAGCAGCTCGCTGAGCTCCAGGCCGAGCTGGACGCCATGCAGCAGCGGCTGAGCGGCAGTGATGAGCAAGTGACCGCGCTGCGCAACCAGCTCCAGCAGATGACTGCTGCGCCGGTCGTCGAACCGGCGAAGGCCGAGCCGGCCGCCGCAGTTCCCGTGGTGATGCCCGCCGCCCAGGCTGCCGAACAGCCGGCACCGGCTCCGCTACAGGAGAGCAATTCCGGCATCAGCCCGTTCTGGTGGGCAATCATGGTTTCCGGCCTGCTGCTGTTGTTCCTGCTGGATTGGGTGCTGTTGCGCCGCTCCCGTCGTGATGCCCAGGAACTGGAACTGGAAGAAGCCCAGACCGCTGGCAAGGCCAAGGTGGCTTTCCAACACCGTCACGAGGAAGCACGGCCGGTTGCGCCGGTCATGCCGCAACCGGCGCCTGTCGCTGCCAGCGTCACCGCTGCCGCCCCGCTGCAGGTGGTTTCGGCTCCCGCCGCCAAGGCTGCACCCGACGCGCTGGAAGGCGCCAACATCTACATCGCCTATGGCCGCTGGCGCGAGGCCCTGGCCGTGCTGCAGCCGGCTGTTGCCCAGGAGCCCGATCGCGTCGACCTGCGTTTCCGCCTGCTGGAAGTGCTGGGCGAGCTGCGTGATCCGGTTGCCTTCACCCTTGAAGAAGCCGCCCTGCGCGAACGCCACGCTGACCAAGAGCGCCTTGCCGCAATCGTTGCCCGTTACGCCGATCTCGGTTCGGCGGCAGCGTCGAGCGAGCCCGTTTTCGAGCTGGACGAAACTATCCCGGCCGAGGCGAGCAACGAACCCATCGACGATCTGCAATCGGACTTCGACGGCTATCCGCTGGATGCCGACTGGGAACAGGTCAGTCCTTTCAAGACCGACGAGCCCAAGCGCAAGGCCACCGTGGTCCAGGCCTTCCCGACGGTGGAGGACGACCTGGGCTTCCCCGCCAACCTGCAGGAGCTGCCGGAAGTCTTCGAACTGACCCTGGATGCCGACACCCTGAGCCCGTTCGGCGAGCTGCCGGAGCTGGCCCAGGCCGAGGGACTGGACGAGCTTACCGCGGAGTTCGTGGACCCGATGGTCAGCCTGGAAGAGCTGGACAAACTGGACGCCCGCCAGGAGAACATCACCAAGCTCAACCTGGCTCTGGCCTACATCGAGCAAGGCAATATCGAGGCGGCCTGCAGCATCCTCAACGAAGTCATCAGCGATGGTGACGATGAGCAGAAGCAGGAAGCGCGCGATCTGCTGGCGAAGATTGCCTGAAGCGATTCAGCCCTCCAATGAAAAAGCCCGGATCTGATCCGGGCTTTTTCGTTTTGTCGCCCGGATTTCATCCAGGCTACGGAGCGGGTTTCTGCTCGCTCCTACAAGGTCCGTGACCGCGCAGGTTGAGAGCGTCCCATCATCCGCTTGGCCGCCAGTACCAGCCAGCAGGCAAGAATGAAGGGCGCAGTCATGGCGGGTAGGCCGATGGCGGCGAAGCCGGGTTGCAGGGCCACGCCGAGGAAGATGCCTGCCAGGGGGCACCAGGGACGGCGCAGGTCCTTGCCCAGGGCCAGGGCGATCAGGGCGCCATTCAGGCTGAATAGTCCACCCAGCACCGCTTGCATCGGCATGCCATGGAGCAGCGCCAGGATCAGCGCGGTGGCCGAGCCCAGCAGCGCCCAGATCCCCACCCGCCAGCCGGCCAGGAACAGTGCGGCCAGTACCAGGCCGCCGGCGATGGGCTGGTCGAGGAAAATCACCTGGCCGATGCCACGCACCAGCGCCAGTGGCGTGTCGACCCAGTCGGGGTGCAGCGTAGCGGCGGCAGTGGGTGCGGGTGTCAGTTCCAGTGGTCCGCCCAGGGCCAGCATCAGCCAGCCGAGGCCGACGAAAGGGGAGGTGTAGGCCGGCAGCCAGTTGCGCTGGCGGGAGGCCTTGAGCAGGGCGTTGAGCACCAGGCTGGAAAGGCCGGCGGTGCAGAAGATCAGCAGTGCCAGGTAGAGAGAAGGCTCGAAACGCACGCTCAGCAGCAGGCCGAGCAGGACGCCGTTGTAGCCGTACAGCCCCGCTTCGATATCTTCGGGGGCGTAGCGGCGGCGCACTGCGGTGAGCCAGGCGGTGGCGCCACCCAGCAGGGCGCCGCCCAGCAGGTTCGGGGCGCCCACGGCGATGGCGAGCAGGATCAGCGCACCGCAACCGGGGTGGCGCTGGAGGAATATCTGGCTGAAGCCGTTCAACTGGGCGGATGCCCAGCTACGGACTTCGGGTCGTAGTGGCAGTCGGTACATGGCAGCTTGAAAAAAGGAGGCGCCCCGGTGAGGGGGCGCCCGTATAACTGGCAATTGCCAGATGGGATTTCTGTTCTCGCCCGGCATCGAGGCCGGTGCGGGGAGCGCGGGTTCTCTTCAAGCCCCGTCGCTCCGGGTGTTTCACGTCAGGTCAGGGTTTCGATCCGCAGGCTGTTGGTGCTGCCCGGCTGGCCGAACGGCACGCCGGCGGTGATCACCACGGTATCGCCACGCTTGGCCATACCCTGGGCCTGGGCGATCTCCAGCGCAGTGCTGGTGACTTCCTCGACCTTGTGCAGGCGTTCGTTGACGACCGAATAGATACCCCAGGCCACGGTCAGGCGACGCGCGGTATTGAGATTCGGCGTCAGGCTGAGGATCGGTGCCTTCGGGCGCTCGCGGGAGGCGCGCAGGCTGGAACTGCCGGACTCGGTGTAGTTCACCAGGGCGGCCACCGGCAGGATGCTGCTGATACGGCGGATGGCGCAGCTGATGGCGTCCGAGGCGGTGGCTTCGGCTTGCGGGCGGCTCACGTCGAGCTGGCTCTGGAAGTCCGGGCCGTTTTCCACCTGGCGGATGATCTTGCTCATCATCTGCACGGTTTCCAGCGGATAGTCACCGGAAGCGGTCTCGGCGGAGAGCATCACCGCGTCGGTGCCTTCGGCCACGGCGTTGGCCACGTCGGTGACCTCGGCACGGGTCGGCGCCGGGGAGAAACGCATGGATTCCAGCATCTGGGTCGCCACCACCACCGGACGGCCGAGCTGGCGGCAGGTGCGGATGATGTCCTTCTGGATGCGCGGCACGTTCTCGGCCGGTACTTCGACGCCCAGGTCACCACGGGCAACCATGATGGCGTCGCAAAGACGGGCGATCTCTTCCAGGTGCGTCACGGCCGAGGGCTTCTCGATCTTGGCCATGAGGAAGGCGCGGCCCTTGATCAGCTCGCGGGCTTCGATGATGTCTTCCGGGCGCTGCACGAAGGACAGGGCCACCCAGTCGACGCCCAGGTCCAGGCCGAAGTCCAGGTCGCGGCGGTCCTTGGCGGTCAACGGGGACAGCTGCAGTACCGCTTCCGGCACGTTGACGCCCTTGCGGTCGGACAGCTCGCCGCCAGCTACCACGGTGGTTTCCACGGCGTCGGCATGCTTGGCGGTCACTTGCAGACGCAGGCGGCCATCGTCCAGCAGCAGGTTCATGCCCGGTTCCAGGGCTTCGATGATTTCCGGGTGCGGCAGGTTGACCCGGCGGGCATCACCCGGGGCGTTGTCCAGGTCCAGGCGGAAGGCCTGGCCGCGCTCCAGATTCACCTTGCCATCGGCGAAACGGCCCACGCGCAGCTTCGGCCCCTGCAGGTCCATGAGGATGCCGATGGGGTAGTTGAGCTGGCGCTCCACTTCGCGCACCCACTGGTAGCGCTGGGCGTGATCGGCGTGTTCGCCGTGGCTGAAGTTCAGGCGGAACAGGTTGACGCCGGCTTCCACCAGTTGGCGGATGTCGTCGATGCCTTTGATCGCCGGACCGAGGGTGGCGAGGATTTTTACTTTCTTGTCAGGCGTCATTTTTCAGGGCTCTCGAGAATCAGGATGGCGCGGAAGTCGTTCACGTTGGTACGGGTCGGTTCGGTGACGATGAGGTCGCCGAGGGCGGCGAAATACCCGTATCCGTTGTTGTTGTCCAGCTCATCGCTGGAGGAAAGGCCCTGCTTGGTGGCACGGCTGTAGCTGCAGGGGGTCATGATGGCGCCGGCGTTGTCTTCCGAGCCGTCGATGCCGTCGGTGTCGCCGGCCAGCGCGTAGACGCCCGGCAGGCCCTTCAGGGTGTTGGTCAGGCTCAGCAGGAATTCCGCGTTGCGCCCGCCACGGCCGTTGCCGCGAACGGTCACTGTGGTCTCGCCGCCGGAGAGGATCACGCAAGGCGGCTTGATCGGCTGGCCATGCAGTACCACCTGGCGGGCGATGCCGGCGTGGACCTTGGCCACCTCGCGGGATTCACCTTCCAGATCGCCGAGGATCAGCGGGGTCAGGCCGGCGGAGCGGACTTTCTCGGCGGCGGCATCGAGGGACTGCTGCGGGGTTGCGATGAGCTGGAAGTGGCTGCGGGAAAGGCAGGGATCACCTGGCTTGACGGTTTCCGAGCGCGGGTCCTGCAGCCAGGCACGCACATGTGCGGGTACCTCGATCTCGTAGCGGGCGAGGATGGCCAGCGCTTCGGCGGAAGTGGTCGGGTCGGCCACGGTGGGGCCGGAGGCGATCACGGTGGCTTCGTCGCCGGGCACGTCGGAGATCGCGTAGGTGTAGACGGTGGCGGGCCAGCAGGCCTTGGCCAGGCGGCCGCCCTTGATCGCCGAGAGGTGCTTGCGCACGCAGTTCATCTCGGAGATGGAGGCGCCGGATTTCAGCAGGGCCTTGTTGATCGCCTGCTTGTCCTTGAGGGTCAGGCCTTCGGCGGGCAGGGCGAGCAGGGAAGAGCCGCCCCCGGAGAGCAGGAAGATCACCCGGTCGGACTCCTTCAGGCCGCTCACCAGTTCGAGCACGCGCTGGGCGGTTTCCAGGCCGGCGGCGTCGGGCACGGGATGTGCGGCCTCGACCACTTCGATCTTCTTGCAGTCGGCGCCGTGGTCATAGCGGGTCACCACCAGGCCGGAGATCTCGCCCTGCCATTCGCGTTCGATCACTTCAGCCATGGCGGCGGCGGCCTTGCCGGCGCCGATGACGATGACGCGGCCGGAGCGGTCGGCGGGCAGGTGGTCGGCCAGAACCTGGCGTGGGTGGGCGGCGGCTATGGCGGTGGCGAACAGGTCGCGCAGAAAGGCTTTGGGATCGAGGGACATGGCAGGCTCCAGGTGGCCGAATGCTTCTTGTGGGGCGGCGTGCCGGCGAGTGGAATCGCCGGGCGTACAAGGCCGATTTCAGTCCCGAACCGCCGCACGCAGCGGTTCGGGACTGGAATCGACCTTCCTGGACATTGGTGCCGTGTCACCTCGGACCAGGAGGGTCGAAAAGGATCGCAGGACGGGGGGAGCGGGCGCTGGCCATCGCGGGAGCTGCCGGCTCGATGGGCGGCGACCTGCTCAACCCGTCCTACGAAACATTACTCCTCGCGAATCGAGAAGTTGGCCATGTGCTCCAGGCCCTTGATCAGGGCGGAGTGGTCCCAGTTGCTGCCGCCGAGGGCCGCGCAGGTGCTGAACACTTGCTGGGCGTTGGCGGTGTTCGGCAGGTTCAGGCCCAGTTCGCGGGCGCCGGACAGTGCCAGGTTCAGGTCCTTCTGGTGCAGGCTGATGCGGAAGCCCGGATCGAAGGTGCCCTTGATCATACGCTCGCCGTGGACTTCAAGGATCTTGGAGCCGGCGAAACCGCCCATCAGGGCTTCACGTACCTTGGCCGGGTCGGCGCCGTTCTTGGCGGCGAACAGCAGGGCTTCGGCAACGGCCTGGATGTTCAGGGCGACGATGATCTGGTTGGCCACCTTGGCGGTCTGGCCGTCACCGTTGGCACCTACGCGGGTGATGTTCTTGCCCATGGCCTGGAACAGCGGCAGGGCGCGTTCGAAGGCGTTCGGGCAGCCACCGACCATGATGCTCAGGGTCGCGGCCTTGGCACCGACTTCGCCACCGGATACCGGGGCGTCCAGGTAGGCAGCGCCGGTCGCCTTGATCTTCTCGGCGAAGGTCTTGGTGGCGGTGGGGGAGATGGAGCTCATGTCGATCACGACTTTGCCGGCGCCAACGCCTTCGGCTACGCCGTCCTTGCGGAACAGGACGTCTTCGACCTGGGGGGTGTCCGGGACCATGACGATGATGAACTCGGCTTCCTGGGCAACTTCCTTCGGGTTGGCCAGGGCGATGGCGCCGGCTTCAACCAGATCGGCCGGGGCCGGGTCATGGTGCTCGGAGAGGAACAGGGTGTGGCCGGCTTTCTGCAGGTTCTGAGCCATGGGCTTGCCCATGATGCCGGTGCCGATGAATCCGATCTTGGCCATGTGGAATACCTCGTTCTTAGATGGCGTTATGGGTTTTCAGCCAGCCCAGGCCGGCAGCGGTGGTGGTGGCCGGCTTGTATTCACAGCCGATCCAGCCCTGATAGCCGATGCGGTCCAGGTGCTGGAAGAGGAAGCGGTAGTTGATCTCGCCGGTGCCCGGCTCGTTGCGGCCCGGGTTGTCGGCAAGCTGCACATGGTTGATCGCGGCGAGGTTGGACTCGACGGTGCGCGCCAGGTCTCCTTCCATGATTTGCATGTGGTAGATGTCGTACTGCAGGAACAGGTTGTCGCTGCCCACCTTTTCGCGGATGGCCAGGGCCTGCTTGGTGTTATTCAGGTAGAAGCCGGGGATGTCGCGGGTGTTGATGGCTTCCATCACCAGCTTGATACCGGCGGCCTGGAGTTTCTCGGCGGCGAACTTGAGGTTCTCGACGAAGGTGTTCTCGATGGTCGCGCAGTCGTAGCCTTGCGGGCGGATACCGGCCAGGCAGTTGATCTGGGTATTGCCCAGCACCTTGGCGTAGGCGATGGCCTTGTCCACACCGGCGCGGAACTCTTCCACGCGGTCCGGGTGGCAGGCGATGCCACGCTCGCCCTTGCCCCAGTCACCGGCCGGCAGGTTGAACAGCACCTGCTCCAGGTTGTTGGCGTCCAGGCGGGCGCGGATTTCCTCTACCGGGAAGTCGTAGGGGAAGAGGTATTCGACACCGCTGAAACCGGCTTCGGCGGCAGCGGCGAAACGGTCCAGGAAGTCCACTTCGGTGAACAGCATGGACAGGTTGGCGGCAAAACGGGGCATGAATGTCTCCTTCTGGTTCCCTGCTCCCGCGAACGGGAGCAGGGAGGTGAAAGCCCCTCTCCCACCACGAATGGGAGAGGGGAAGACGGCAATCAATCCAGCAGCGAGATGGCGGTCGGAGCGTCGGCGCCGCTCTGGGCCAGTTCCTCGAACTCGTTGATGGCGTTGATCTCGGTACCCATGGAGATGTTGGTGACACGCTCCAGGATGACCTCGACCACTACCGGTACGCGGAACTCTTCCATCAGCTGCTTGGCCTTGGCGAAGGCGGCCTGCAGGTCGTTCGCGTCGAAGACACGGATCGCCTTGCAGCCCAAGCCTTCGACCACTGCGACGTGGTCCACGCCGTAGCCGTTGAGTTCCGGCGCGTTGACGTTCTCGAACGACAGCTGCACGCAGTAGTCGATCTCGAAGCCGCGCTGCGCCTGGCGGATCAGGCCCAGGTAGGAGTTGTTCACCAGCACGTGGATGTAGGGCAGGTTGAACTGCGCGCCCACGGCCAGCTCTTCGATCATGAACTGGAAGTCATAGTCGCCGGATAGCGCCACGACCGGACGGGTCGGGTCGGCCTTGACCACGCCCAGCGCAGCCGGAACGGTCCAGCCCAGCGGGCCCGCCTGGCCACAGTTGATCCAGTGGCGCGGCTTGTACACGTGCAGGAACTGGGCGCCGGCGATCTGCGACAGACCGATGGTGCTGACGTAGCAGGTGTCCTTGCCGAAGAACTCGTTCATCTCTTCGTACACGCGCTGCGGCTTGACCGGCACGTTGTCGAAGTGGGTCTTGCGTTGCAGGGTGCGCTTGCGCTCGCGGCAGGATTCGACCCAGGCGCTGCGGTCCTTCAGCTTGCCGGCGGCCTTCCACTCGCGGGCGACTTCCAGGAAGGCGTCCAGGGCGGAACTGGCGTCGGAAACGATGCCCAGGTCAGGGGTGAACACGCGACCGATCTGGGTCGGCTCGATGTCCACGTGAATGAAGCGACGGCCCTGGGTGTAGACGTCGACGGAACCGGTGTGGCGGTTGGCCCAGCGGTTTCCGATGCCGAATACCAGGTCGGACTCCAGCATGGTGGCGTTGCCGTAGCGGTGCGAGGTCTGCAGACCGCACATGCCGGCCATCAGCGGGTGGTCGTCAGGAATGCTGCCCCAGCCCATCAGGGTCGGGATTACCGGTACGCCGGTGATTTCAGCGAACTCCACCAGCTTGGCGGAAGCGTCGGCATTGATGACGCCGCCACCGGAAACGATCAGCGGACGCTCGGCTTCGTTCAGCATGGCCAGGGCTTTTTCGGCCTGGGTGCGGCTGGCGGACGGCTTCAGGACCGGCAGGGGCTGGTAGGCGTCGATGTCGAATTCGATCTCGGCCATCTGTACGTCGAACGGCAGGTCGATCAGCACGGGGCCCGGACGGCCGCTGCGCATTTCATAGAAGGCCTTCTGGAATGCGTAGGGCACCTGGCCCGGCTCCAGAACGGTGGTGGCCCACTTGGTGACCGGCTTGACGATGCTGGTGATATCGACGGCCTGGAAGTCTTCCTTGTGCAGGCGTGCACGCGGAGCCTGGCCGGTGATGCAGAGGATCGGGATGGAGTCGGCGGATGCCGAGTACAGGCCGGTGACCATGTCGGTGCCGGCAGGGCCGGAGGTACCGATGCAGACGCCGATGTTGCCCGGGTTGGTGCGGGTGTAGCCCTCGGCCATGTGCGAGGCGCCTTCGACGTGACGGGCCAGTACATGGTCAATGCCGCCGATCTTGTTCAGGGCCGCGTACAGCGGGTTGATGGCGGCGCCAGGGATACCGAACGCGGTGTCGATGCCTTCGCGGCGCATCACCAGGACGGCAGCCTCGATTGCTCTCATTTTGGCCATGTTTTGTGCCTCTTTCTTGTGAAAATTGTATACAAGCTACGTGGCTGGATTCTATTCATCGTCTGACTGAAGGGTCAAGGCCATTTGTGGGGCTAAAGGTCGCAGGATGTCGACTCTTTTAAAACGCCCGTTTCATGGGGGTCTTCAGCGACGGTCAGAGCGGTGACGGGAATACTGTATACAAAAAATAATATGATTGTATCTATATGTTGATTTTTTTGTGTTCGGTGGGATAGTGAACTACAGCTTTTCGGATGCGTCGCAGGACGGGCTGGAAAATGCCCGCGTGGATCCAGGAGTGCGCCAGCCCTGGCCCGGACGACGCCGCACAAGGTTCAACCACTCACGAGGAACGCTTGAAAATGACCACTCTGACCCTGGAAACCGCTGTGAGCATTTCCAACCACGCCCTGGCCGTTGGTCGGGAGCTGCGCACCGCACCGCTGACCATCGCCGTGCTGGATGCCGGCGGACACCTGATCGCCCTGCAGCGCCAGGACGGCGCCAGCATGCTTCGTCCGCAGATCGCCATCGGCAAGGCTTGGGGCGCCGTGGCCCTGGGCAAGGGCTCGCGCCTGATCGCTGCCGATGCGCAGCAGCGCCCGGCATTCATCGGTGCAGTGAACAACCTGGCCGACGGCAATCTGGTTCCGGCGCCGGGCGGTGTGCTGATTCGTGATGGTGAGGGGGTCGTGATCGGCGCCATTGGCATCAGTGGCGATACGTCCGATATCGACGAGCAGTGCGCAGTCAGCGCCGTAGAAGCGGCCGGTCTGAAGGCGGACGCTGGCGCGGCCTGACGCCTGATAGGGGTTGCTGCGCAGCCCTCAGCGAATGAATTCGCCCCCACAGGGTTTGTGCCAGCCGGCGCTGGCCCTGTGGGGGCGAAATACTTTTTGTAGGGTTCGGTGTAGCCGGTATCAGGCGCTCTTCGCCGAAACCTTTTCTTCCACTTCGCAGCCCTTGATCACCAGGCGGATGATGGTTTCTGCCGCGGCGTCATAGTCGGCATCGCTGAGGCTGGACTTGCCGGTGACGGTGGAGATCTGCCAGTCGAAGTCGGCGTAGGTCTGGGTTGCCGCCCAGATGCTGAACAGCAGGTGATGGGGGTCGACCCTGGCCATCAGGCCCTGGTCGATCCAGCCCTGGATGCACTCGATGTTGTGCTTGGCCTGCAGGTTGAGCTGCTCGGTCTGTTCCTTGGACAGGTGCGGGGCGCCGTGCATGATCTCGCTGGCGAACACCTTGGAGGCGTAGGGCAGGTCGCGGGAGATGCGGATCTTCGAACGGATGTAGGCGGTGAGCACCTCATAGGGGTGGCCGGCCTGGTTGAAGGGCGCGGACGCCTGCAGCAAGGGCTCGACGATGCTCTCGAGGACCTCGCGGTAGAGGTTCTCTTTCGACTTGAAGTAGTAGTAGACGTTGGGCTTGGGCAGGCCGGCCTTGGCTGCGATGTCGCTCGTCTTGGTGGCGGCGAACCCTTTTTCGGCGAACTCCTCGCTGGCCGCGCGCAGGATGAGGTCTCTGTTGCGCTCGCGAATGCTACTCACATCGGCTCCTTGTCTGGCTCACCCGGGCGCCAGGAAGGCCGGCCGGCGAGAGGTCGGGCATGTTATCACCCGCTTTGCAGGGCTCTCAAGCGAGCCACTGGATGAATTTCCTGTATACAAAAAGTTTTTATTCTGTTTCCATTCGGCATCCGTCCATGTCATCGGAGCCCTGTCCGGTGCGTGTTGCGGCAGACGTCACCCATGCAAGACAACCACTTGCTCGACCCCTTCGGGCGTCGAATTTCCTACCTGCGCCTCTCGGTCACCGACCGCTGCGACTTCCGTTGCACCTACTGCATGAGCGAAGACATGGTCTTCGCACCCCGGGCGCAGATCCTCAGCCTCGAAGAACTCTACGCGGTCGCTGATGCCTTCATCGGTCTCGGCGTGACGCGCATCCGCATCACCGGCGGCGAGCCGCTGGTGCGCAAGGGGCTGAATTCGCTGCTGGCGCGCCTGGGCGCCCGCCAGGAGCTGGAAGATCTGGCCATCACCAGCAATGGTTCCCAGCTCGGTCACATGGCCGCCGACCTGCGCAAGGCCGGGGTCACCCGACTGAACATCAGCCTCGATTCCCTGCAGCGCGAGCGTTTCGCCGCCTTCACCCGTCGCGATCGTCTCGATCAGGTGCTGGCCGGCATCGATGCTGCGCGCGCCGCCGGCTTTCGCCGGATCAAGCTGAACACCGTGGTGCAGAAAGGCCGCAACGATGACGAGGTGCAGGACCTCGTCGCCTTCGCGGTGGAGCGTGGGCTGGATATCAGCTTCATCGAGGAAATGCCCCTGGGCAGCGTCTCCAGCCACGAGCGCAAGGTCACCCTGTGCACTTCCGAAGAAGTGCGCGAGCGGGTGGAGCAGCGCTTCCAGCTGTTGCCCAGCAGTTACCGCACTGGCGGGCCGTCGCGCTATTACCAGGTGGTCGGCAGCGAGACCCAGGTCGGCTTCATCTCTCCCCACAGCCGCAACTTCTGCGGCGACTGCAACCGCGTGCGCGTCACTGCCGAAGGCAAGCTGGTGCTCTGCCTCGGCCACGAAGGCGCGCTGGACCTCAAGGCGCTGATCCGGCGCCATCCCGGCGATGGCGAGCGGCTGCGCGCGGCGCTGGTCGATGCCCTCAGGCTCAAGCCCGAGCGGCATTTCTTCGAATCGGATCAGCAGGTGCAGGTGGTTCGCTTCATGAGCATGACCGGCGGCTGACCGGAATCCCTGGGCCCGCCCTGGCTGCGTTGCCCTGTCTCGCCGTAGGAAACCTACTGTCTTCGACAGGGCGCCTTGCCAGGACCGCTTCGCTCGACCCCAGGAATCCCGATCCCGCGATCAAACATCGACTGAAAACAAGAGCGCCCTCGGGGGCGAAGGAGAATACGCATGGGCAAGACGCTACTGGTGAAGAACGCCGACCTGCTGGTGACCATGGATGGCCAGCGCCGGGAGATCCGGCAGGGCGGGATGTTCATCGAGGACAACCGCATCGTGCAGGTCGGACCGAGCAGCGAGCTGCCGCAGAGCGCCGACGAAGTGCTGGACATGAAAGGCAAGATCGTCATCCCCGGCCTGGTCAACACCCACCACCACATGTACCAGAGCCTCACCCGCGTGGTGCCGGCGGCCCAGGACGGCGAGCTGTTCAATTGGCTCACCAACCTGTACCCGATCTGGGCGCGCCTGACTCCGGAGATGATCGGCGTTTCTACCCAGACCGCGATGGCCGAGCTGATCCTCTCCGGCTGCACCACGTCCAGTGACCACCTCTACATCTATCCCAACGGCTGCAAGCTGGATGACAGCATCCACGCCGCCAGTGAAATCGGCATGCGCTTCCATGCCGCACGCGGCAGCATGAGCGTTGGCCGCAGCCAGGGCGGCCTGCCGCCGGATTCGGTGGTGGAGAAGGAAGCCGACATCCTCAAGGAATCCCAGCGCCTGATCGAGGATTATCACGACGCCTCCCACGGCTCGATGCTGCGGGTGGTGGTGGCGCCGTGCTCGCCGTTCTCGGTGAGCCGCGACCTGATGCGCGAAGCCGCAGTACTGGCCCGTCAATACGGGGTTTCCCTGCACACCCACCTGGCCGAGAACGTCAACGACATCGCCTACAGCCGCGAGAAGTTCGGCATGACCCCGGCCGAATACGCCGAAGACCTGGGCTGGGTCGGCCACGACGTCTGGCACGCCCACTGCGTGCAGCTGGACGAGCACGGCATCGAGCTGTTCGCTCGCACCGGCACCGGCGTTGCCCACTGCCCCTGCTCGAACATGCGCCTTGCATCCGGCATCGCCCCGGTCCGCCGCATGCGCGATGCCGGCGTGCCGGTAGGCCTGGGTGTGGACGGTTCGGCCTCCAACGATGGCGCCAGCATGATCGGGGAGGTGCGCCAGGCGCTGCTGCTGCAGCGTGTGGGGTTCGGCCCGGATGCCATGACCGCCCGCGAGGCGCTGGAAATCGCCACCCTGGGTGGTGCCAAGGTACTCAACCGCGACGACATCGGCGCCCTGGCGCCGGGCATGGCTGCGGACTTCGTGGCCTTCGACCTCAATCACATCGCCTATGCCGGTGCCCTGCACGACCCGCTGGCGGCGTTGGTGTTCTGCACCCCGACCCATGTTTCCACCAGTGTGATCAACGGCAAGGTGGTGGTGCGCGATGGCCATCTGGTCACCGTGGACCTGCCGCGCGTACTGGAGCGCCATAACCAGCTGGCTCGCCAACTGGTGTCCGGCGAGTAATTCGCCACCAGGAGCGGGGTGATCCCGCTCCTGCTCTGTCCCGCCCAACAAGAATAAGGAGGGGGTCATGAAACCTCGGGTTTTCGGCTGGCTGGCTGCCGGCCTTCTGTCCGCCAATGGCGCCTTGGCGCAGACCTATGTGATCGGTGTGGAGAAGCAGGCCTTCCAGCCTCACTACTGGGTCAGCGACCAGGGGGAATACCAGGGCTTCGCCCGCGACCTGCTGGATCTGTTCGCCCGTGACGCCGGTCTGGATATCCAGTTTCAGACGTTGCCGGTCAACCAGCTCACCCAGCATTTGCTCAACGGCAGCATCGACTTCAAGTACCCGGACAACCCCAACTGGGCGGGTGATCTGAAGAACGGCAAGGGCATCACCTACAGCCAGCCGGTGGTTGAGTATGTCGACGGGGTGCTGGTAGCGCCCAAGCGCCAGGGGCAGGGCGTTGACGGTCTGGCCAGGCTCGCGGTAGTCGACGGCTGGACGCCCTGGAGCTACCAGGAGCGCATCGACGCCGGCCAGACCGAGGTGGTGCACAGCAGCGACCTCGGCCAGATGATCAAGCAGGCGATGAGGCAGCAGGCGGACGGCGCCTACTACAACGTGGTGGTCGCCACCTACTACCTCGACAACATCCGTGCCCGCCCCGGTGCGCTGGTGTTCGACCCGAAGCTCCCGCACACCCGCGGCACTTTCAATCTCTCCAGCCTCAAGTATCCCGAGCTGATCGCACGCTTCGACCGTTTCCTCGCCGAACACCACCAGGAGGTGGAAGCGCTCAAGGCGCGCTACCAGGTCGAGGCCAACCTGGATTCCGAATACCTCGGGATGGAGCAGTGGAAGGTGGACTTCCTCAAGCGCCAGAAGGAGAAGGCCAGGCCCTGACCTGCATCGCCCGCGCTTCCGGGCCAGAGCTGTTCGGCACGGATCGGACGAAATCCCGCTCGGCGTTTTGTGCACAATCTAGAAAGAAAATGTTGTTTGTGTTGTGCACAGCGTGTATATAATCCGTAAAACCTGACCCAAAGATCAGCTTTTTCTGATGAGTAACTACATGGGGTGTTCATCACCACCCGTGTAAGCCCACGACCGACAAAAACAATTAGGCAGGCTTTACCCATGAGTTCATCCGACACCTTCGGGGTTCGCTCCGAACTCCGCAGCGGCCGGCAAGGCCGTCGACGGCCGAGGCATCGCCTCATCTCCGTCCCTCCGTTGTCACCCTCGGGCACGTGCGGCATCGCCGCTGCGAGCTGGCCCGCGGCAGGCCTGTCTGGACGTTCCGGCCAGCCGCTGACCGATGTATCCACAGAACAAGCCACCTTTCCGGCCCCGCTGAATGTGGCCCGGAAGATCCCCCTGGACGCAGCCGAACAGCGCAACGCTGAAGACAGCCCGCCCGGTATCGCCCGCCACTGTAGTCTCGGCCTCAGCGGCTGACGCCCGGCGCGCGCAACTCCCTCCAATCCCGAACCCGCCTGCAGCCTGCCCTGATCAAGGGTGGGCTCCGGGTGGGTGCGGGGTGGAAAAACTGCAACCCACTACAACAAGGGATAAACCATGAATGCCAAGTATCTGCCGCACTGCCTCGCCCTTACCGCCGGATTGCTCGGAGGTGGCCAGGCCCTCGCCGGTGATCTGCTGTTCTGGCAGAACAACAGCCTGACCTACCTCTACGGCCAGGACTTCAAGATCAATCCGGAGATTCAGCAGACCGTGACCTTCGAGCACGCGGATGGCTGGAAGTACGGCGATAACTTCTTCTTCCTGGACAAGATCTTCTACAACGGCGACAAGGACGCGCAGGTCGGTGACAACACCTACTACGGCGAGTTCCAGCCGCGCCTGTCCTTCGGCAAGATCTTCGACCAGAAGATCCAGTTCGGTCCGGTGACCGACGTGCTGCTGGCGATGACCTACGAGTTCGGTGAAGGCGACGTCGAGTCCTACCTGATCGGTCCTGGCTTCGACCTGGCGATTCCCGGCTTCGACTATTTCCAGATCAACTTCTACAACCGGCAGACCGACGGCAGCCGCCCGGGTGACGATGTCTGGCAGATCACCCCCGTGTGGAGCTACACCATCCCGGTGGGCAATTCCGACATCCTGATCGACGGCTTCATGGACTGGGTGGTGGACAACGACGAGAACGATCGCGGTACCTACCACGCCAACCTGCACTTCAACCCGCAGGTGAAGTACGACCTGGGCAAGGCCATGGGTTGGGGCGAGAAGCAGCTCTACGTCGGTTTCGAGTACGACTACTGGAAGGACAAGTACGGCATCGACAGCCAGAGCTTCCTGGGTGACGAGATCCTCGGTGGCACCAACCAGAACACCGCCAGCCTGCTGGTCAAAGTGCACTTCTGATCCATCGGGAAAAAAGACCGGGGGAAGGCGCACCACGCCTTCCCCTCGGTTAAAAGGGGAGGAGAGCCATCCATGGCGCCAGCCGGTCGCTGCAGTGCGGGAGCGAATTCATGCGTGATGCGAGCCTGCGGATTTCCCGGTGTACCAGACCGGGCGCCGCAGCACGGCTACTCGCGAATCAATTCGCCCTCACGACGACTGGCCTCCCTCCGGGTCGCAAAGGGGATTGAACGCCTTTCGGCGGGACTCGGTTCAGAAGGTGAATTCCAGGTTCACCGTCGGCGTCGAGGTGCGGCTGCCACGGCCGCCGTCGACGCCGAACTTGTTGTGCCAGTACTCGTAGCCGACACCCAGCCAGAGGTTCGGCTTGCGCTTGGCGCCGGGCATCGCAGCGACCATCAGGGACGTCCGCATCAGGGTTTCCGGCGCGGTGTCCTTGTCGAAGTAGTCTTCGCCCTTTTCCCCCACGTGGTTGATGAATCCCTGGAACTTGGCGTCGTGATCGCCCAGCTGGAAGGGCTTCAGCCAGGTCAGGTTGACCATGTAGGTCCCGTCGAAGGTGTGGTCCGGGTGCTTGGCGCTGGGGATGCCCGAGTGGTTCTTCTCGCGGTAGTACAGCAGGCTCAGGTCAAGTACGGCGGCACCGTTGAACTTGAGGGTCGGGCCGAATACCACCGCGCGCTTCTTGGCCGAGGCCAGGTTGTTGTTGCGGTTGGCGTCGAAACCGAGGGTGAAGGCGTAGTCCTTGATCAGGCCGGTGCCCAGGGGCTGGTCGAACACCCGCGAGGCGTACAACTGGTGCCGGTAGACCGCGTAGACCTCGCTGCCGCCGTAGTCGGTGCCCTTGCGTGGGTCCCGGCTGTCGGAGAGGAAAACGTCCAGGTTGAAGAAATTGCTGCCGTACCGGTAGCCATCGGCGTGGGTGAAGCTGTAGATCCGCTTGGAAAACTTGTTCGGGTTGTTCGGGTTGGTGAACTGCTGGCCGTAGCGGAAGCCGACGCTGTTGTTCGCCCACTCGAAGAACTTGCCGTCTTCAGCGGCAAAGCCGGTCGGGGTGGTGGCGATCAGGGCGGCGCCAAGCGCCAGGGCAGGATAGCGAAGCATTCAGTGACTCCTTCTTGTTGTTGTATCGCCGAAATCGTGGTTGAACGCGTCCTGAGCGGCCTTGTGCAGATGCAGGCCGGTACCAGGCAATTGCTTAAAAGAGCCCGCCGGGTAGACGGGCTGTGGAGTTCCAGCCATGCCTCATGGGCACGGCCGGATGGGAGCAAACAGGGTCAGTGGGCGGCGCAGTGTCGACTGCGTTCCTTTTCACCCAGGATGTTGAACAGCAGGTTCAGGGTGAGGGCGCTGACGGTGGCCATGGCGATACCGCTATGGGTGATCGGCTCCATCCAGTGGGGGAGTTGGGCAAAGAGTTCGGGGCGTACCACCGGCGCCATGCCCATTCCCATGCTGACGGCGACCAGCAACTGGTTGCGACGGTCGCTGATATCCGCTTCGTGGAGAATCTTGATGCCGGTGGCGGCCACCATGCCGAACATCGCCAGACCTGCGCCGCCGAGCACCGCCGGCGGAATCGAGGCCACCAGGAAGGCGGCCTTCGGCAGCAGGCTGAGGACGATCAGGAAGGCGCCCGCGGCGACCGTCACATAGCGGCTGCGCACCCCGGTCATCTGCACCAGACCGATGTTCTGGGCGAAGGACGAATGGGTGAAGGTGTTGAGGAAACCCGCCAGGAAGGAGGCACCAGCGTCGCACATCAGGCCGCGGCGCAGTGCGTTGGAGCAGACCTCGCGGCCGGTGATCTTGCCCAGGGCGAGGAACATGCCAGTGGATTCGACGAAGATGATCACCACCACCAGGCACATCGACAGCACCGACGCCAGCTCGAACTTCGGCATGCCGAAGTGCAGAGGTTCCACCACCTGGAACCAGGGCGTTTCGTCCAGGCCGTTGAGGTCGACCATCCCGCAGGCACCGGCGAGGACGTAGCCCAGGGCCATGCCGATCAGTACCGAGACGTTCACCCAGAAACCCTTGAGGAAGCGGTTCACCAGCAGGATGGTGCCCAGTACCAGCGCGGCGATGGAAAGGTATTCCAGGGCACCGAAGTGGCTGGCCTGGTTACCGCCGCCGGCCCAGTTGACCGCAACCGGGAAGAGGGTGAGGCCGATGGAGGTGATCACCGTCCCGGTCACCAGCGGCGGGAAGAAACGCACGATGCGTGACATGAAAGGGGCGATCAGCAGGCCGAAAAAACCGGCAGCGATGGTGGCACCGAAGATACCCTGGATGCCGACGCCGGGCATCCCGGCCATCACCACCATGCTGCCCACGGCGGCGAAGCTCGCGCCCATCATCACCGGCATGCGGATGCCCACCGGGCCGATGCCGATGGACTGGATGATGGTGGCGATGCCGGCAACCAGCAGGTCGGCATTGATCAGGAAGGCGATTTCTTCACGGGACAGACCGGCGGCCTGGCCGACGATCAGGGGTACGGCGACGGCGCCACCGTACATCAGCAGGACATGTTGGAAACCGACAAGCAGCAATTGCAGCAAAGGCAGGCGCTGGTCAGCGGGCGAAAGGGCGATTTCTCGCTCTGTCGTTGGGGTCATGCAACACCTCGGGCGCTTTTGTTCTTTTAAGTCGCTTGGCACTGCCGCGCTTTGTGGGAGCGGCGTGCCGGGTATTCATGTTGCTGGCCGGGAGGGTGGCGCCCGGCGTGGGAACAGTGGGTACTACTGGATGAAAAAGAAGCCCACCCGGGGAGGCAGGCTTTAAAGCGGGCGGTGCTTGGGGTCACCACCCGCCGTGGTTACTGAGGGAACCGGGGTTCCCCCTGATACTCAGTTGGTCTTGGCGCCCTGGGCGATCCAGCGACCGATCAGGTCACGCTCTTCCTGGGTCATCTGGGTGATGTTGCCCAGCGGCATGATCTGGCTGGCGACGGCCTGGGCCTGGATCTTCGGAGCGAGCATCTGGATCTGCTGCGGGGTGTCGAGCATCACGCCGCCCGGAGCCGAGGTGAACATCGGGCTGGTGGGCTTGGAGGAATGGCAGACGGTGCAGCGCTCCTGGATCACGCTGTGGACCTTGCCGAAGTCAGTGCCGGTGGCGCTGGCCTGGGCCGGGGCGGCCGGTTCGGCAGCCTGCGGCTTGCTCTCGCTGGCCGGGGCAGCGGCGCTGCTGGCGGCGGGAGCGGCCTGCTCCTGGTGAGCCGGTTCCACGGCTACGCTCGGTTCGGCGGACTTGTAGTTGGGCGCGGTGACGAACGCCAGGCAGATCATGCCCAGGGCGCCGGCCGGCAGGGTCCAGGCGAACTTGTTGCTGTCGTGGCGGGTGTTGAAGTAGTGGCGCACCAGTACCGCGAGTACTGCAATCCCGGCCAGGATCAGCCAGTTGTACTGGCTACCGTAGGTGCTCGGGAAGTGGTTGCTGATCATGATGAACAGCACCGGCAGGGTGAAGTAGTTGTTGTGGCGCGAACGCAGCAGGCCCTTGGCCGGCAGGACCGGGTCCGGGGTGCGGTTTTCTTCGATGGCCTTAACCAGTGCGCGCTGGGCCGGCATGATGATGCGGAACACGTTGCCGACCATGATGGTGCCGATCAGGGCGCCGACATGGATGTAGGAGCCACGGCCGCTGAAGACATGGGTGAAGCCCCAGGCGGCGCCGACGATCAGTACGAACAGCACCAGGCCGAGCAGTGCGGGGGTTTTGCCCAGCGGCGAGTCGCAGAGGAAGTCATAGATGAACCAGCCTGCGATCAGCGAGCCGATACCGATGGCGACCGCGGCAGCCGGAGAGATGTCCACGCCGGGGGCGATCAGGTACAGGGTCGGGTTCAGGTAGAACACCACGGTCAGCAGGGCGACGCCCGACATCCAGGTGAAATAGGCTTCCCATTTGAACCAGTGCAGGTTCTCCGGCATTTTCGGCGGGGCGAGCTTGTATTTCTCCAGGTGGTAGATACCGCCACCGTGGATGGCCCAGAGGTCACCCGACAGGCCCTCACGCGGGTTGGCGCGATTGAGGTTGTTCTCCAGCCAGACGAAATAGAAGGATGCGCCGATCCACGCGATACCGGTGATCATGTGAATCCAGCGAATGCCCAGGTTCAGCCATTCGGTCAAATGTGCTTCCACAGTTGTTACCTCTTTCCCGCCGACCGGCACGCCGATCATTGGGCTTCTCTTATTAGTGGTGGGGGTCGAGGAGCAGTTGCTCGTCCTCAGTGAAGTAATGCTCGTCGCAGTTGTTACCGGAACCACTGCGATCAACCACCAGGAAGTCATCCCGCTTTTCGATCGTCAGCACCGGGTGGTGCCAGACGCCGCGATGGTAATTAACGCCCTGCCTGCCATTGGTTAGGAAGGCACGGACCAAGCCCGGTACAGGTACATCGCCAACGGGCGCGACCACGACCAGAAAGGGGTTGCCGAGCAGCGGGATGAAGGCCTGGCTGCCCAGCGGATGTCGTTCCAGCATGCGGATGCGCACGGGCATCTCGAGGGATTCGGCGCTGAAGATGCTGATGATCGCCTTGTCGTCGGGCTGGGCGGTCTCGACCGTGGCCAGCTTGTGATAACGGCGGGTGGAGCCGTTGTTGATCATGAAGTACTCGCTGCCGTCGGTTTCGATCACATCTCCGAAGGGGGCGAAGGCTTCTTTGGTCAGGGGCTCGATCTTCAGGGTTCGCATGGCTGTTCTACTTGTTCGTTGCTGGTTCCCATCCCGCGAGGTGGGGAAGGGGCGTTGGGGAAGGTGGTATTTCCATCCTCCCCCCTGGCTCTCCGGTTCGGTGGAGAGCCGATGGACGGGCCATGGCCCGTCCGGTCTCGAATAGGGGCGGTGCGACTGCGGCTTACATCTGCTGCAGACGGAACAGCGCGATCTTGTTGATCTCGGCCAGCGCCCTGGAAAACTCGGCTTCGGGGGAGTTGTGGATCCGCTCCTCGAAGGCCGCCAGGATCTGGTGCCGATTGCTGCCTTTCACCGCCATGATGAAAGGAAACCCGAACTTGGCCTTGTAGGCGTCGTTCAGCTCGGTGAAGCGTGCGAACTCTTCAGCCGTGCATTCGTGGATACCGGCACCGGCCTGTTCGTTGGTGCTGGCTTCGGTCAGCTCGCCACGGACGGCTGCCTTGCCGGCCAGGTCCGGGTGAGCGTTGATCAGCGCCAGCTGGGCTTCACGGCTGGCACTGAGCAACAGGTCGGCCATGCGCTGGTGCAGGCCGTCGATATCGTCGATGCGCTCGTCCTGGCCCAGGTCGAAGGCCTTCTCGGCAACCCAGGGCGAGTGCTCGTAGATGTCGGCGAATGCCTCGACGAAGGCTTCGCGGGACAGGGTGGACGGAGTCAGGGTCTGGAAGCGGCTCATTTGGCTTGCTCTTTGAACGGGTGGGTGGCGTGCCAGTGGCGGGCAATGTCGACGCGACGGGCGAACCAGACTTTCTCGTGGCCTTTCACGTACTCGATGAAGCGCGCCAGGGAGGCGAGGCGAGCCGGACGGCCCAGCAGGCGGCAGTGCATGCCGATGGACAGCATTTTCGGCGCGCCGGCGGCACCTTCGGCGTAGAGCACGTCGAAGGCGTCCTTGAGGTATTCGAAGAAGTCGTCACCTTTGTTGAAGCCCTGCACCTGGGTGAAACGCATGTCGTTGGTGTCCAGGGTGTAGGGGATGACCAGGTGCGGCTTCTCGGCGGTGCTGGCCGGATCCCAGTAGGGCAGGTCGTCGTCGTAGGTGTCGGAGTCGTAGAGGAAGCCGCCTTCCTCCATTACCAGGCGACGGGTGTTCGGACCGGTACGGCCGGTGTACCAGCCCAGCGGGCGCTCGCCGGTCAGTTCGGTGAGGATGCGGATGGCTTCGAGCATGTGCTCGCGTTCCTGGGCCTCGTCCATGTACTGGTAGTCGATCCAGCGGTAGCCGTGGCTGCAGATCTCGTGGCCGGCTTCGACCATGGCGCGGATCACGTCCGGGTGGCGCTGGGCGGCCATGGCGACGGCGAAGATGGTCAGGGGGATGTCATGCTGCTTGAACAGGTTCAGCAGGCGCCAGACACCCGCGCGGCTGCCGTACTCGTAGAGGGATTCCATGCTCATGTTGCGCACGCCCTGCAGCGGCTGGGCGGCCACCATCTCGGACAGGAAGGCTTCGGATTCCTTGTCGCCATGGAGCACATTGCGCTCGCCGCCTTCTTCGTAGTTGAGGACAAAGGACAGGGCGATGCGGGACTCACCCGGCCAGTGCGGGTGGGGAGGATTGTTGCCGTAACCGATCAGGTCGCGTGGGTAGTCGGCGCTCACTGCAGTCTTCCTTCTTGTCTGTTGGGCGATCAGCGACAGCCTGGAAAGCGGTGCATGACCGTGGATGGGGTGATTGTATACAAACTGTTGTGCGTTTTGTAAATCAAATCTTTGTCTAATTCGACATTCCGCGTTCGCTCAGCGAACTTGCCCATCTGGTCAGGTCTGCATGGCAAAAGGCCCGAGGGCTGGCCGGTGCACGCAAATTCGGTTCAGGCCAGTCGTCACGCAGGCTCAGCGGGATATGGCGTGTAGATTGTGTACAATTTTTTGATTTTGTGTCTTACATTTCGTCGGTCGCATGTTATTCTGCGCTCCGTACCGGGGCTTCGACCCCACCCATACACCGATATGAACAAGCAGAGGAGGTGTGGCGTTCCTGCCTTGGCCACGCACCGGCCAGGCAGACGCCCAGCGAGCAATGGGACGTTTGACCACGCATGTACTGGATGCCGCTCACGGCTGCCCTGGCCGTGATATCAAGATCGAGCTCTATCGCGTAGAAGGCGCGGGCCTGGAGCTGGTCGCCACCGCCACCACCAACGACGACGGCCGCTGCGATGCGCCCCTGCTGCAAGGTGCCGACTACCAGAGCGGCGTTTACCAGATCCACTTCCACGCCGGCGACTACTACCGTGCTCGTGGCGTGAAGCTCGCCGAACCCGCTTTCCTCGATGTGGTCGTGCTGCGCTTCGGCATCTCCGCCGAGCAGGATCACTACCACGTGCCGCTGCTGATCTCCCCCTACAGCTATTCCACCTATCGCGGCAGCTAGTACCGACTACTCGTTACCCTCGACTCACTGGAGTCTTTTACGGCCCGTCCACACTGCGGGCCTTTTTTTCGTCCGCAGAAAAGTGCCAGGACAAGAAAGAAGTTCCGTAGGTTGGTCCGAGGAGCGAGGCCCAACACTGCCGGACAAGTCCGCTGCGTTGGGTTTCGCTTCGCTCGCGGAGCGCCGCCCGACCCGACCTGCAAAAGCCTCCCCGTCCTGTGGGGCCCCATAGGACGCGGGCCAAAAAAGAAGCCCGGCACAAGCCGGGCTGAAACGCATCACGGGGAGATGCGCAAGGGAGTTCGGAAATCGGCAATGCAAAGCCTGTGCGCCAGCCTGGGAAGCTGCGCTGATGCAGGGGGCAATGTCGGTTCAGGGAAGAGTCTAGGTGGCCTTGGTCATTTCGCTGGCCGGCGGTCGGAAATCGTTCTGGTCTGTCGCTGTCAGGCAACGGGGTGGTACTGCGTCGGGAGACGAATAAGGTGCGGAGACCAGGCAGGGACGGCGCCGCTCATCGCCAGCCCGGACCGGCTGATCGCGAAATCTGTGCGGCGCCAATGAAAAGGCCCTGGCGCAAAGCGACAGGGCCCGGTGAAGCGCTTCCAGCGATTACAGGAAGATGAACTTGGCCACGAAGATGGCGCAGAGGGCGTACAGGCTCACCGAGACTTCCTTGTACTTGCCGGTGAAGGCCTTCATGGCGACGTAGGTCACGAAGCCCAGGGCGATACCGTCGGCGACCGAGAAGGTCAGCGGCATCATGATGACGGTGACGATGGCCGGAATGGTTTCGGTGTGTTCCTTCCAGTCGATGTGAGCCATGCCGCCCATCATCAGCATCGCAACGTAGATCAGTGCACCGGCGGTGGCGTAGGCGGGGATCATGCCGGCCAGCGGGGCGAAGAACATCGCGGCGATGAACAGGATGCCCACGGTCACTGCGGTCAGGCCGGTGCGGCCGCCAGCGGCAACGCCCGCGGCACTTTCCACGTAGCTGGTGACCGGCGGTACGCCGAGCACGCCACCGAACACGCTGGAGGCGCTGTCCGCTTTCATGGCCTTGGACAGGTTCTCGATGCGACCGTCTTCCTGCACCAGGTTGGCGCGCTGGGCCACGCCCATCAGGGTGCCGGCGGTGTCGAACATGTGCACGAAGAGGAACGCGAGG
The DNA here is from genome assembly GCF_043392685.1 of Metapseudomonas phytobenefica. NCBI lineage: Bacteria > Pseudomonadati > Pseudomonadota > Gammaproteobacteria > Pseudomonadales > Pseudomonadaceae > Metapseudomonas > Metapseudomonas phytobenefica. The sequence continues at coordinate 250,515 of NZ_JBHZGM010000002.1, forward strand.
ATCACGCTCACCATGGTCACGTTGAACGCGCCGGTGATATCCATGGCCATGAAGGTCGGTGCCAGGCTCGGGGGCATGGAGAACACGCCGCCGAATTTGACGATGCCCAGGCCGACACCGATCAGGGTCACGGTGAGGATGCTGATCAGGATGCCGCCGAAGATGCGGCGGTACTCCAGTACCGCGATCATCAGGAAGCAGATGGCGGCCAGCAGCGGGCCGGGGGAGGTCAGGTCACCGATGTGCACCAGGGTGGCCGGGTGGGCAACCACGATGCCGGCGGTCTTCAGTCCGATCAGTCCGAGGAACAGGCCTACACCCGCACCCATGGCGAAGCGCAGACTGCTCGGGATGCTGTTGAGCAGCCACTCACGGATGCGCGAGAAGGTGAGGATCATGAACAGCACGCCGGAGAGGAACACCGCGCCGAGCGCGATCTGCCAGCTGTAGCCCATGGTGTTGACCACGGTGTAGGTGAAGAAGGCGTTCAGGCCCATGCCCGGGGCGAGGCCCACCGGCCAGTTGGCGTAGAGGCCCATGAGAAGGCAGCCGAAGGCTGCGGCAAGGCAGGTTGCAACGAAGGCCGCGCCATGATCGATCCCGGCATCTGCCATGATGTTCGGGTTGACGAAAATGATGTAGGCCATGGTGATGAAGGTGGTCAGGCCTGCAGCCAGTTCAGTTTTCACGGTGGTGCCGTGCAGGCTGAGCTTGAAGAGACGTTCAAGCAGGCCCCTGGTGGGTGGTGTAGCGACGTACGTTCCTTGTTCTTGTTGTTTGATGCTTTCCACAGCGTGGTACTCCTCATCTCTTTTGTTTTGTTCACCCAGAGCCTGGAGCTGGCTCCGGACTGACTGAGGCGGATGGCGTGAGTGGTGCACTTGCCTGAATACTTGACCGCGGAGTCAGGAAGTCACGGCGCGATTATGCCTTTGTATACAAAAAAAACAAATAATGTTTTCAATGTTCGAAAAAACGAACCAATCAACAAAAGCTGACCTTGAGGTTAGTTTTTGCTGCGACAATTTGCAGCCTAACGAATTGACGAAATCTTTAAAAAACAATGGCTTACTAAATTAGGTCAGAAGAGGTGCGGTTTGGGGAGAGGAGTGCGAAAGCACCAAATGGCACTGCGCCAGCCGTGCTTATGACAAAAAAATGTAGGGGATCAGCAGGTTCATCGCTTCAAACCTCGTTCGAAGAGAGTTGGTTGGAACCTGCTGGAAAAACCTGTGCAATCGGTCAGGAATTGGGTTGGAGCTGCTGCGAAACTGTTCAAGGAAGGATGATTGTGTACAATATCACTCGCTTTTTCCCTGATTTCCTTCGCTGACCGACCTGTTCAGCCCGACGGAAAGGGGCAAAAAGGGCCCTGGAAGACTGCCGAACCCCTTTTACGCGAGCACCCATGAACGAACAGTTGCAGCCACTCAAGAAGCAGTCGCGCACTGCCAAAAGCACCCGCAGCGGCACTCAGGACGACGTCGTCTACGCGCATATTTTCGATGCCATTCTCGAACAGCGCCTCGCTCCCGGAACCAAGCTGAGCGAAGAGGCCCTGGGTGAGATTTTCGGCGTCAGCCGCACCATCATCCGACGCGCCCTGTCGCGCCTTGCCCATGAAGGCGTGGTGCTGTTGCGACCCAATCGTGGCGCCGTGGTGGCCAGCCCCAGTGTCGAGGAAGCCCGGCAGATCTTCTATGCGCGCCGATTGGTGGAGCGCGCCATCACCGAGCTGGCGGTAGAGCACGCCACCGCCGAACAGCTGCAGGAACTGCGGCAGATGGTTCTTGAGGAGCAGGCCTGCTTTTCCCGTGGCGACCGTGGCGCCGGCATCCGTCTTTCCGGCGAGTTCCACCTGAAGCTGGCCGAGGCGGCGAAGAACGCGCCGCTGGTGAGCTTCCAGCGCAGCCTGGTGTCGCAGACTTCCCTGATCATTGCCCAGTACGAGAGCGGCAGCCGCTCCCACTGTTCCTTCGATGAGCACAATCGCCTGATCGACGCCATCGAATCCCGTGACGCCGAGCGCGCGGTGATGCTGATGATGCATCACATGGATCACATCGACGACAAGCTGAACCTGGACGAAGGCGGCGCCTCGGACGACCTGCACGCGGTGTTCTCGCACCTGCTGCAGACCAAGAAGAAGCCCGGACGTACAACGCCGCGTAGCGCCTGATTCAGACCCGACAAATGGCCCCGCGAAAGCGGGGCTATTTATTTGAGCGGCAAATCGGGAATCTACAGGGGAAACACAGGTTGACGCGGAGCGAGGCGAACGGGCTACGGAGCTTCTTTTGGGGCGCGTTGCCAGTGGGAGCGAATTCATTCGCGAAATGGCCAGGCACCGAGTCTGCCTGATATTGCCCTCTACCCAGCAAGGATGAATTCCGTTACGTGCTGAAACAAGAAGCCCCGCCGAAGCGGGGCTCTTCTGTTTGCGCGGTCGATCAGTCGCGCTTGTGCACGCTGCGACCGGCAGCGAAGGTTTCCTTCACGGTACGGTCGTCGCCGAGGATGGTCAGGGCGAACAGGCGTTCCGCAAGGCTCCTGGCCTGTTGCATGCGGTAGTCCAGCAGCGGGGTGGCCTTGTAGTCCAGGACCACGAAATCCGCATCCTTGCCGGCCTGGAAGTTGCCGATCTTGTCGTCCAGGTAGAGCGCGCGGGCGCCACCCAGGGTTGCCAGGTACAGCGATTTGAAGGGGTCGAGCTTCTTGCCCTGCAGTTGCATCACCTTGTACGCCTCGTTCAGCGACTGCAGTTGCGAGAAGCTGGTGCCGGCGCCCACGTCGGTGCCCAGGCCCACGCGCACACCGTGCTCTTCCAGCTTCTGCAAGTCGAACAGGCCGCTGCCCAGGAACAGGTTGGAGGTGGGGCAGAAGGCTACCGCCGAACCGGTTTCCGCCAGGCGCTTGCACTCGTCGTCGCACAGGTGCACACCGTGGGCGAATACCGAGCGCTGGCCGATCAGCTTGTAGTGGTCATAAACGTCCAGGTAGCCCTTGCGCTCCGGGAACAGCTCTTTCACCCATTCGATCTCCTTGCGGTTCTCGGACAGGTGGGTGTGCATGTACAGGCCCGGGTACTCGGCATACAGCTTGCCTGCCAGCTCCAGTTGCTCCGGAGTGCTGGTGGGGGCGAAGCGTGGCGTCACCGCGTAGTGCAGGCGGCCCTTGCCGTGCCAGCGCTCGATCAGCTCCTTGCTGTCCGCGTAGCCGGACTCGGGGCAATCGGTCAGGTAGTCCGGGGCATTGCGGTCCATCAGTACCTTGCCGGCGATCATCCGCAGGTCCAGTGCCTGGGCGGCTTCGAAGAAAGCATCCACCGATTCCTTGTGCACGGTGCCGAACACCAGGGCGGTGGTGGTGCCGTTGCGCAGCAGTTCCTTGATGAAGATGCCTGCGACGTCCGCGGCGTGGGCCTTGTCGGCGAACTGCTTCTCGGTGGGGAAGGTGTAGGTGTTCAGCCAGTCCAGCAGCTGCTCGCCGTAGGAGGCGATCATGCCGGTCTGCGGGAAGTGGATGTGGGTGTCGATGAAACCGGGGGTGATCAGGGCATCGCGATACTCATGCACCTCGACGCCGGCCTCCAGGCCCGGCAGCAGGGCTCCGGCTTCGCCCAGGGCCTTGATGCGACCGTCTTCCACCACCAGCAGGCCGTCCTCGAAATACTGATAGGACTGCTCGACGCCCACCTGGGCGGGGTCGGCGATGCTGTGCAGGATGGCGGAGCGGTAGGCGGTTACGTGGCTGGTCATGTCAGTCTCGTTCGTTGGCGTTGCGATTCTTGCGTCCTTGCCGAGGGAGGGGCCGGAGTGGGGAGCTCCCTGTCACGCGGCTCTCCCCACCCGGCACTTACGCGTCGCCTTCCCCGTGGGGGAAGGAATGATTCAGGCCTGTTCGCGGCGCGAGGAAGGAATCAGCCTGGCGATGGTTTCGCCCTTCTTCACTTCCTGGCCGAAGTTGGCGTTGTAGGTAGCGACCACTTCACCGGCGATGGAAATGGCAATCTCTACCGGCAGCTTGCCCTTGACCTCCTGGATGCCCATCGGGCAGCGCATGCGTTGCACGGTTTCGCTTGCGAAGCCGCGTTCGCGCAGGCGGTGCTCGAACTTGACCCGTTTGGTCTTCGAGCCGATCAGGCCGAAGTAGGCGAAGTCGTTGCGCTTGAGGATCTCGGCGGTGAGTTCCAGGTCCAGCTGGTGGTTGTGGGTCATGACGATGAAGTAGCTGCCCTTGGGCATATCCGCGATTTCGTCGATCACGTCCTCGTTGACCACCTTTTCCACGCCGGAGGGAATCTGTTCGGGGAATTCGTTTTCCCGCGAGTCGATCCAGCGCACCTTGCACGGCAGGCTGGCGAGCAGCGGAATCAGGGCCCGGCCGACGTGGCCGGCGCCGAACACGGCGATATGCGCTTGTGGCTGGCCCATGGGTTCGAACAGCAATACGGTCGCGCCGCCGCAGCACTGGCCGAGGCTGGCGCCCAGGCTGAAGCGCTCCAGGCGGGTGTCCTGGCTGCGACTTTCGAGCATCTCGCGGGCGATCTCCATCGCCTTGAACTCGAGATGACCGCCACCGATGGTTTCGAAGATGCGATCGGCGGTGACGACCATCTTCGAACCCGCGTTGCGCGGCGTGGAGCCGCGCTCCTCGATGATGGTCACCAGCACGCAGGGTTCGCCGCGTTGCTGCAGGTCGGCGAGGGCGCTGATCCAGCTCATTTGCTCAATCTCCAGCTACGCAGTGGCCTGGTGGTTCGCGATAGCCGCCAGTCGTCTTTGGGACGGACCGGGGCTGGCAGTGTTTCCAGCAGCACGGCGTCGTTGCCTTGCTGCGTCGTCTTCGATCGATCGGTGGATGTTGTCATTGTTCTGCACCGTTTTTTCTATGTAGGAGCCAGCTTGCTGGCGAATCGCGTGTCGTTGGAGGCAACGCTTTCGCCAGCAAGCTGGCTCCTACCGGGTCATGCCGGCTCGGTCTCCGCTGGGGTGGAGGCCTTGGCCGGCCGTTGCAGCTTCTTCATCTGCTCGACGCCCCAGAGCACGCGTTCCGGGGTGGCCGGCGCGTCGATCTGTGGCTGTGCCTTGTAGTCAGCCAGGCTCGCCACGGCGTCCTTGATGGCACACCAGGCGGCGATGCCGAGCATGAAGGGCGGCTCGCCCACGGCCTTGGAGTGGAACACCGTCTGCTCGGGGTTCTTGCGGTTCTCCACCAGCTTCACCCGCAGGTCGATGGGCATGTCGGCGATGGCCGGGATCTTGTAGCTGGCCGGGCCGTTGGTCATCAGCTTGCCCTTGGCATTCCACACCAGTTCCTCGGTGGTCAGCCAGCCCATGCCCTGGACGAAGGCACCCTCGACCTGGCCGATGTCGATGGCCGGATTCAGCGAGGCGCCCACGTCATGCAGGATGTCGGTACGCAGCATCTTGTACTCGCCGGTCAGGGTGTCGACCAGCACTTCGCAGCAGGCGATGCCATAGGCGAAGTAGTAGAAGGGGCGGCCGGCGGCCTTGTCGCGGTCGTAGTAGATCTTCGGCGTGCGATAGAAGCCGGTGCTGGAAAGCGAGATCTGGTTGAAGTAGGCCAGCTGGATCATTTCCTCGAAGGAGAGGAAGTGGTCGCGCACGCGTACCTGGTCGTTCTTGAACTGCACGTCCTCGGCGGTCACCTTGAAGTGATTGGCAAGGAACTCAACCAGGCGGCCCTTGATGGTTTCGGCAGCGTTCTGCGCGGCCTTGCCGTTCAGATCGGCGCCGCTGGAGGCAGCGGTCGGCGAGGTGTTGGGCACCTTGTCGGTGTTGGTGGCGGTGATCTGGATGCGCGAGATGTCCACCTGGAAGACTTCGGCCACCACCTGGGCGACCTTGGTGTTCAGGCCCTGGCCCATCTCGGTGCCGCCGTGGTTCAGGTGGATGCTGCCGTCGGTGTAGATGTGCACCAGCGCGCCAGCCTGGTTGAGGAAGGTGGCGGTGAAGCTGATGCCGAATTTCACCGGCGTCATTGCCAGGCCTTTCTTCAGTACCGGGCTCTTGGCGTTGAATTCGCGGATTTCCTCGCGGCGCCTGGCGTATTCGGCGCTTTCTTCCAGTTCCGCAGTCATCTCGGCGAGCATGTTGTGCTCGACGGTCTGGTAGTAGTGGGTGACGTTGCGCTCGTCCTTGCCGTAGTAGTTCAGCTTGCGGACTTCCAGCGGGTCCTTGCCCAGGTGGCGCGCGATGGCGTCCATGATCTCTTCGATTGCGACCATCCCCTGCGGGCCGCCGAAACCGCGGTAGGCAGTGTTCGACGCGGTGTTGGTCTTGCAGCGGTGACCATTGATGGTGGCGTTTTCGAGGAAGTAGGCGTTGTCCGAGTGGAACATCGCGCGGTCGACGATGGAGCCGGAGAGGTCGGGCGAGTAGCCGCAGTTGCCCGCCAGTTCCAGTTCGATGCCGGTGAGCAGGCCGTTGTCGTCGAAGCCCACGTCGTACTCGACATAGAAGGGGTGACGCTTGCCGGTGATGGTCATGTCTTCCATGCGCGGCAGGCGCATCTTGGTCGGACGCCGGGTCAGGTGCGCGATCACCGCGCACAGGCAGGCCGGGCCGGCCGCCTGGGTTTCCTTGCCGCCGAAACCGCCACCCATGCGGCGCATGTCGATGACGATCTTGTTCATCGGCACGCCCAGTACCTCGGCCACCAGTTTCTGCACTTCGGTGGCGTTCTGGGTGGAGGTGTAGACGATCATGCCGCCGTCTTCGGTGGGCATGACGGAGGAAATCTGGGTCTCCAGGTAGAAGTGTTCCTGGCCGCCGATGTGCAGGGTGCCCTGGATGCGGTTCTTCGAGTTGGCCAGCGCGGCGCTGGAGTCGCCACGCTTGTGCTGGTGGCTGTCCAGTACGAAGTGCTTCTTGCGCAGCGCATCCACCACGTCCAGCACGGGCTCCAGGTCCTCGTATTCGACGATGGCGGCCATGGCGGCCTTGCGAGCGGTTTCCAGGCTGTCGGCGCCCACGGCCAGGACCACCTGGCCGACGTACTCGACCTTGCCGTCTGCCAGCAGCGGGTCGCCGGCGACCACCGGACCGATGTCCAGCTGGCCGGGCACGTCCTTGGCGGTGATGGCGATGGCCACGCCCGGGAACTGGTAGCAGGGCGTGGTATCGATGCGGGTGATGCGCGCATGGGCGCGGTCGCTCATGCGGGCATAGACGTGCAACTGGTTGGGGAACTCCAGGCGGTCGTCAACGTACACGGCTTCGCCGGTCACGTGCTTGGGCGCGCTCTCGTGCTTGACGCTCTTGCCGACGCCGGTGGTGATGTCGGCACGGAACAGTTCCGCCAGCTCTTCCTGGGTCTTGAAATGGTGCTTGTTAGACATAGGCGGTCACCCGGGTTTCGACTTCTGGGGATTGCAGCTCGAGGAAGAACTTGCGCAACAGGTTCTGGGCGGTCAGCAGGCGATATTCCTTGCTGGCGCGGAAATCCGAGAGCGGGGTGAAGTCCTTGGCCAGTGCCTCGCAGGCGCGCTCGACGGTGCCCGGATACCAGGCGGCGCCGATCAGGGCCTGTTCGCATGCGCTGGCGCGCTTGGGAATCCCGGCCATGCCGCCGAACGCGACGCGGGCCTTGCGCACCTGGCCGTTCTCGATCACCAGGTTGAACGCGGCGCAGACGGCGGAAATGTCGTCGTCCAGGCGCTTGGAGACCTTGTAGGCGCGGAAGGTCTGGTTCTTGCGGGCGCGCGGCACACGCACCTTCTCGATGAACTCGGACTCCTGGCGGGCAGTGACCTTGTAGTCGAGGAAGTATTCGTCCAGCGGCAGGATGCGGGTCTGGTTGCCCTTGCGCAGGACGATCTCGGCGCCGAGGGCGATCAGCAGCGGCGGGGCGTCGCCGATGGGCGAGGCATTGCCGATGTTGCCGCCCAGGGTGCCCTGGTTGCGGATCTGCAGGGAGGCGAAGCGGTGCAGAAGCTCGCCGAAGTCCGGGTATTCGCGGGACAGGGTCTCGTAGCAGTCGGACAGCGGAGTGGCAGCGCCGATTTCGATGTAGTCGCCGTTCTGCTCGATGCGCTTCATGTCCTCGATGTGGCCGACATAGATCATCACCGGCAGTTCGCGATGGAACTGAGTGACTTCCAGGGCCAGGTCGGTGCCGCCGGCCAGCAGGCGGGCCTGCGGGTTGGACACGTAGAAGTCGGCCAGGTCGGCGATGGTCAGCGGAACCAGGCAGCGCTTGTCGCCGCTGTTCAGCTCGGCGGTCTCACGCGGGGCGATGGCTTTCAGCTGGGCGACGGTCTGGGCTTCGGCGGCGTCGAACTGGTCGGGCTGCTTCTGGCAGCAGGCCTGCTCGGCGGCGTCGATGATCGGGCGGTAGCCGGTGCAGCGGCACAGGTTGCCGGCCAGGGCCTCCATGGTCTGGGCCTTGTCGTAGCCGTTGCTGTTCTTCTGCAGGGCGAACAGCGACATGACGAAGCCGGGGGTGCAGAAGCCGCACTGGGAACCGTGGCAATCCACCATCGCCTGCTGCACGGAATGCAGTTGGCCCTGGTGCTTGAGGTCTTCCACGGTGATCAGTTGCTTGCCGTGCAGCGACGACACGAAGGTCAGGCAGGAGTTTAGGGTGCGGTAGCGGATGCGGTCGCCGTCCAGCTCGCCGACGACCACGGTGCAGGCACCGCAATCGCCCGAGGCGCAGCCTTCTTTGGTACCGGGTTTGCCGACATGCTCACGCAGGTAGTTGAGCACCGTGACATTGGGATCGAGGGCTTGCTCGGTGCGCAGCTCCCGATTGAGTAAAAACTGGATCAAGGACGACCTCCAGGCACTTTATTGTTTTTACGAGGGCTCGTATGGGGGCAAATTTAGAAGGGTCTGACTTGTGGGTCAACAAATATTTGACTCAAAAGTCAGGAATTCTTCCTGCCATTTGGTTATTAGCCGCCGCGACCGCTCTGTCTCAGGGGTCGAACGCAATTCGTGCCACCTGTCCATAAGTGTAGGAAAGGACAGGCCGGGTGCTCCGGGGCTGCCGTTGGTGTTCTTTGCCTTGTGATAAACTCCGCCGCCTGTTCGCGTCCTGCGGCAGAGTCGGAAATTTCCCCTTTTTGCTCTTGCACCCACTGCCCGTACCCGTAGTACTGTCAGCGCCGGAGCTTTGCCGCGGGAATGCTCCGGCGCAGTGCACAATGTTCCCCAGTTCGAAGGAAAACCATGACGTTCAAGGCACCGGACAGCCTCTCCGAGCAGATTGCCCAGCACCTTGCCGAGCGCATCATTCGCGGCGAGTTGAAAGAGCGTGAGCGCATCCAGGAACAGAAAGTCACCCAGGCCATGAATGTCAGTCGCGGGTCGGTACGCGAAGCGCTGCTGATCCTCGAGCGACGCCACCTGATCACCATCCTGCCGCGTCGCGGCGCCCAGGTATCGGAGCTGACGCAGCAGCACGTGCGCAGCCTCTATACGCTGGTGATGGAGCTATACATCCTGCTCGGCTACGCCGTTGCCGAGCATTGGCGCAGCGAGGAGGACCTCGCGCCCTTCCGCGCCATCCAGCAGCGCCTGGCCGAAGCGCGCCAGCGGGAAGACATCCTCGCCTTCGTCGAGGCCAGCTTCGCCATCATGCAGACGGCCTATCCCTTCGCCGACAACCCCTACCTGCAACAGACCCTGGACAACCTGCAGCCGGCCATTGCCCGCACCTACTACATCGCCCTGGAACGCCGCCGGAGCCAGATGGGCCAGTTCGGCGCGGTGTTCGACGAACTGCTGCTGGCGGTGATCGCCCGCGATCGGGCGAGGATCCGCGAAGTGCTGCTGGGCTACGGCAAACAGAACTGCGATCTGGTGCTCGCGGCGCTGGCCGAGCGATGAGCGGAGCGCATCGATGCGGCTGAAATGCATCAAGCTGGCTGGCTTCAAGTCCTTCGTGGACCCGACGACCGTCAGCTTCCCCAGCAACATGGCGGCCGTGGTCGGCCCCAATGGCTGCGGCAAGTCGAACATCATCGACGCCGTTCGCTGGGTAATGGGCGAGAGTTCGGCGAAGAACCTCCGCGGCGAGTCGATGACCGACGTCATCTTCAACGGCTCCAATACCCGCAAGCCGGTGGCCCAGGCCAGCATCGAGCTGATCTTCGACAACTCCGACAACAGCCTGGTGGGCGAATACGCCGCCTTCGCCGAGATTTCCATTCGCCGCCGTGTCAGCCGCGACGGCCAGAACACCTATTTCCTCAACGGCACCAAGTGCCGGCGCCGTGACATTACCGACATCTTCCTCGGCACCGGCCTGGGCCCACGCAGCTACTCGATCATCGAGCAGGGGATGATCTCCAAGCTGATCGAGGCCAAGCCCGAGGACCTGCGCAACTTCATCGAGGAAGCTGCCGGCATCTCCAAGTACAAGGAGCGCCGCCGCGAGACCGAGAACCGCATTCGCCGCACCCAGGAAAACCTGGCGCGCCTGACCGACCTGCGCGAGGAACTGGAGCGCCAGCTGGAACGCCTGCACCGCCAGGCCCAGTCCGCCGAGAAGTACCAGGAGTACAAGGCCGAGGAGCGCCAGCTCAAGGCCCAGCTTGCCGCCCTGAAGTGGCGAGACCTGAACGACCAGGTCGGCCAGCGCGAGGCGGTGATCGGCAACCAGGAAGTCGGCTTCGAGGCCCTGGTGGCCGAGCAGCGCAACGCCGACGCCAGCATCGAGCGCCTGCGCGACGGGCACCACGAACTGTCCGAACGCTTCAACCAGGTACAGGGCCGTTTCTACTCCGTGGGCGGCGATATCGCCCGCGTGGAGCAGAGCATCCAGCACGGCCAGCAGCGTCTGCGCCAGTTGCAGGACGACCTGCGCGAGGCCGAGCGTTCCCGCCAGGAAACCGAATCCCACCTGGGCCACGACCGCACCCTGCTCGCCAGCCTGAGCGAAGAGCTGGAGATGCTCGGCCCCGAACAGGAAATGAGCGCCGCCGCCGCCGAAGAGGCCGCTGCCCAGCTGGAGGAAGCGGAAACCGGCATGCATGCCTGGCAGGAACAGTGGGATGGCTTCAACCAGCGCAGCGCCGAGCCGCGCCGCCAGGCCGAAGTGCAGCAGTCGCGCATCCAGCAGCTGGACCAGAGCCTGGAGCGCCTGCAGGAGCGCCAGCGCCGCCTCAACGACGAGCGTGCCCAACTGGCGGCGGACCCGGAAGATGCCGCGATCCAGGACATGCTCGAAGAACTGGCCGTCGGCGACATGCGCCTGGAAGAACGCCAGGCCGCCGAACAGGGCCTGGCGGAGCGCCTGGACCAATTACGTGAAGAGCTGCAGCAGGCCAGCCAGGCCCAACAGCAGGCTCAGGGCGAACTGCAACGCCTGAATGGGCGCATCGCCTCGCTGGAAGCATTGCAGCAGGCCGCGCTGAACCCCGGCAAGGGCGCCGCCGAATGGCTGCAGGAGCACAATCTCGCCGAGCGCCCCCGGCTGGCCGAAGGCCTGCGGGTGGAGCAGGGCTGGGAGCTGGCGGTGGAAACCGTGCTCGGTGCCGACCTGCAGGCCGTGTTGCTGGATGATTTCAACGGCCTCGACCTGTCCGGTTTCAGCCAGGGCGAGTTGCGCCTGGCCAGTGCCGGCAAGGGCGCGGCGCGGGTGCCGGGCAGCCTGCTGGACAAGGTCGAGGCGCCGGTGGACCTGGCGCCCTGGCTGGCCAGGGTCCAGCCGGTGGAAAGCCTGGACCAGGCCCTGGCCCGCCGCGGCAGCCTGGGCGAAGGCGAAAGCCTGATCAGCCGGGATGGCTACTGGGTAGGGCGCAATTTCCTCCGGGTACGCCGTGCCAGCGAGGCGGAAAGCGGTCTGCTGGCCCGTGGCCAGGAACTGGAGCGCCTGCACGCCGAGCGCGAAGAACGCGAAGCCGCGCTGGAGCATCTGGAAGAACGCCTGCAGCGGTTGCGCGACGACCAGCGCCAGCAGGAAGAATCCCGTGAGCAGCAGCGTCGCCTGTTGCAGGACGAGTCCCGTGCCCTGGGCGAGCTCAAGGCGCGCCTGTCCGCCCAGCAGGCGAAGGTGGAACAGCTGGCTCTGCGCCGCCGCCGCCTGGAGGAAGAACTGCGCGAGCTGGACGAGCAGCGCGCTCTGGAGCACGAGCAGCTGGGCGAGGCCCGCCTGACCCTGCAGGACGCCCTCGACGCCATGGCCAGCGATACCGAGCAGCGCGAAAAGCTGCTTGCCGAGCGCGACAGCCTGCGCGAGCGCCTCGACCGGATTCGCCAGGAAGCCCGCCAGCACAAGGACCACGCCCACCAGTTGGCGGTTCGTGTCGGCTCCCTGACGGCGCAGCACGATTCCACCCGCCAGGCCCTGGAGCGCCTGACCCTGCAGTTCGAGCGCCTGAACGAGCGCCGCGAGCAGCTCAGCCTGAACCTGGAAGAGGGCGCCGCACCGCTGGAAGAGCTGCGCCTGAAACTGGAGGAGCTGTTGGAGAAGCGCCTTGGCGTGGAGGAAGAGCTCAAGCAGGCGCGGCTGGCCCTGGAAGATGCCGACCGCGAACTGCGCGACGCGGAAAAGCGCCGGACCCAGGCCGAGCAGCAGGCACAACTGCTGCGTGGCCAGCTGGAGCAGCAACGGCTGGAATGGCAGGCCCTGACGGTCCGCCGCAAGACCCTGCAGGACCAGCTCCACGAAGACGGCTACGACCTGCACGGCGTGCTCGCCACCCTGCCCGGAGAGGCCAGCGAAAGCGCCTGGGACGAAGAGCTCGAACGCCTGGCCGCACGCATCCAGCGCCTCGGCCCGATCAACCTCGCGGCCATCGACGAATACCAGCAGCAATCCGAGCGCAAACGCTACCTGGACGCGCAGAACGACGACCTGGTGGAAGCCCTGGAAACGCTGGAAAACGTCATCCGCAAGATCGACAAGGAAACCCGCAACCGTTTCAAGGAAACCTTCGACCAGATCAATGCCGGTCTCCAGGCGCTGTTCCCGAAAGTCTTCGGCGGCGGCCACGCCTATCTGGAACTGACTGGCGAAGACCTGCTGGACACCGGCGTGGCCATCATGGCGCGGCCGCCGGGCAAGAAGAACAGCACCATCCACCTGTTGTCCGGCGGCGAAAAGGCGCTTACCGCGCTCGCCCTGGTATTCGCCATCTTCCAGCTCAATCCGGCGCCGTTCTGCATGCTGGATGAGGTGGATGCGCCGCTGGACGACGCGAACGTCGGTCGTTATGCGCGGCTGGTGAAGGAAATGTCCGAGAAGGTGCAGTTCATCTATATCACCCACAACAAGATCGCCATGGAAATGGCCGACCAGTTGATGGGTGTGACCATGCACGAGCCTGGCTGCTCGCGTCTGGTGGCGGTGGATGTGGAGGAGGCGATGTCGATGGTCGAGGCCTAGTGGCCGGCCGCTTTTGAACCCTGGAAAGCTCCAGGGATCAAATTCGCGTTGGCATTGGAGTAAGCCTCCATCAGAGGTTTCTCTGCTGGGCTGGTCGTGCTAGCTTTATGCCCAATTTTGTCGCACGTGGAAAACGCCATTCAGAACATGGAGTTGGGCGCCACGTTTCAGGGGACGGGATGTCCTTTCTTCACCATTGTCTGTTCGTATTTTTTCACTAGGGGACACAGGACTAAATGGATATCGGTCTGCGCGAGTGGCTGATTGTCATTGGCATCATCGTAATCGCCGGCATTCTGTTCGATGGCTGGCGCCGCATGAGTGGCGGCAAGGGGAAACTCAAGTTCAAGCTGGATCGCAGCTTCTCCAATGCGCCGGATGACGATGAAGATCCGAACCTGCTCGGCCCGGCGCGGGTCAAGGAGCGCCCGCACCAGGAACCATCCTTGGACGAGGATGACCTGCCATCGCTCAGCGCCCGTGAATCCGGCAAGCGCCGTGGCGAACCGCAGCAGGGCGACCTGAACCTTGACGAGCCGGTGCCGACCCTGCTCAACCCGGTCGATGAAGGCAAGAAGAACGGCAAGGTCCATCCGCAGGCACAAGCCCAGGAAATCCCGGTCGAGGAAGTCCTGGTGATCAACGTCGTCGCCCGCGATGAAGGCGGTTTCAAGGGTCCGGCCCTGCTGCAGAACATCCTGGAAAGCGGCCTGCGCTTCGGCGCCATGGACATCTTCCATCGCCACGAAAGCATGGCGGGCAATGGCGAGGTGCTGTTCTCCATGGCCAACGGTGTCAAGCCCGGCACCTTCGACCTGGACGATATCGACCACTTCAGCACCCGTGCCGTGAGCTTCTTCCTCGGCCTCCCGGGCCCGCGTCATCCGAAGCAGGCTTTCGATGTGATGGTCGCCGCTGCCCGCAAGCTGTCCCAGGAACTGAACGGCGAGCTGAAGGATGACCAGCGCAGCGTGATGACTGCTCAGACCATCGAGCATTACCGCCAGCGCATCGTCGAATTCGAGCGCAAGCACATGACCCAGAAGCGCTGATCCGGCGCCCAGTCAACGAAAGAGCAGCCCCGGCTGCTCTTTTTGTTTCAAGAGAACGAGCCTGAACCATGACCGATGCCCAAACCGCTGCCGAACGCATTCTCGCCCTGCGTGCCGAGCTGGATGCGCACAACTATCGCTACTACGTGCTGGACGAGCCCAGCGTGCCCGATGCCGAGTACGACCGCCTGTTCCGCGAACTGCAGGCCCTGGAAGCCGAACACCCGGAGCTGGTGACCCCGGAATCGCCGACCCAGCGAGTCAGCGGCGCGGCCCTGGCGGCGTTCGGCGAGGTGCGCCATGAAGTCCCCATGCTCAGCCTGGGCAACGCCTTCGAAGAACAGGACCTGCATGACTTCGATCGCCGCGTGCGCGAGGGCCTGGGCGATCTGCTGCCCGGTGGCGACCTGTTCGGCGATGGCCCGGAAGTGGAATACACCTGCGAGCCCAAGCTGGATGGCCTGGCGGTGAGCCTGCTGTACGAGAATGGTGTGCTGGTGCGCGGTGCCACCCGCGGCGACGGCACCACGGGCGAGGACATCACCAGCAACGTGCGCACCATCCGCAACGTGCCGCTGAAGCTGCAGGGCGAAGGCTGGCCGGCCGTGCTGGAAGTGCGTGGCGAGGTGTTCATGTCCAAGGCCGGCTTCGATGCCCTTAACGCGCGCAACCTGGAACTGGGCGCCAAGACCTTCGCCAACCCGCGCAATGCCGCTGCAGGCAGCCTGCGCCAGCTGGACGCGAAGATCACCGCCAGCCGCCCGCTGGAGTTCTGCGCCTACGGTTTCGGCCGGGTGGACGGCGAGCTGCCGGACAACCAGTTCGCCATCCTCCAGGCGCTCAAGGGCTGGGGCCTGCCCATCAGCCGCGAGCTGAAGCTGGTCAAGGGCGCCCGGGGCTGCCTGGACTACTACCGCGACATCGGTGAGCGCCGCGACAGCCTCGCCTACGAAATCGATGGCGTGGTCTACAAGCTCAACAACTTGGCCTGGCAGCGCGAACTGGGTTTCCGCGCCCGTGAGCCGCGCTGGGCCATCGCCCACAAGTTTCCTGCGCGGGAAGAGCTCACCGAGCTGCTGGACGTGGAATTCCAGGTAGGGCGGACCGGCGCGGTCACTCCGGTCGCGCGCCTGAAGCCTGTCCAGGTCGCGGGCGTCACCGTGTCCAACGCCACCCTGCACAACATGGACGAGGTGGCGCGCCTGGACCTGCGGATCGGTGACACCGTGATCATCCGCCGTGCTGGCGACGTGATTCCACAAGTGATGCAGGTGGTGCTGGAGCGCCGCCCGGCCGATGCGCGTCCGGTGCACATTCCCGAGCAATGCCCGGTCTGTGGCTCGGCCGTGGAACGCACCCAGCTGATCAAGCGCGGAAAGGGCAAGGAAACCACCACCGAAGGCGCCATCTACCGCTGTGTCGGGCGTCTGGCCTGCGGCGCTCAGTTGAAGCAGGCGATCATCCACTTCGCCTCCCGTCGCGCGCTGGATATCGAAGGCCTGGGCGACAAGATCGTCGAGCAACTGGTGGATACCGGTCTGGTGGCCTCGCCGGCCGATCTCTTCACCCTCAAGTACGAGCAGGTGGTGGAACTGGAAGGCTTCGCCGACCTGTCCACGCGCAACCTGCTGGGCGCTATCGCCGACAGCCGCAAGCCGACGCTGGCGCGTTTCATCTATGCCCTGGGCATTCCCGACGTGGGCGAGGAAACCGCCAAGCTGCTGGCCCGTGCCCTGGGCTCCCTGGAGCGTATCCAGCAGGCCCTGCCGGACGTGCTCACCTACCTGCCGGACGTGGGCCTGGAAGTGGCCCACGAAATCCACGCCTTCTTCGCCGATGCGCACAACCAGAAGGTGATCGGCGAGCTCCTGGCGCGCGGCGTCGAGTTGCAGGAGGAGGGCGACCTGAGCCCCGAGTTCGCCGCCTGCGCGACCTTCGCCGGCTTCATCGACAAGCTCAATGTTTCCGGCATCGCTGCCACCGGCGCGAAGAACCTGGCGGAGCGGGCCGGCAACCTGGACGGCCTGATCGCCCTCAGTCGCGACTGGTTGGACCTGAGCACCATGAAGGGCCTGAACGAGAAGGCCAAGCAGGCCCTGCGCGAATTCTTCGCGGTGGAAGCCAACGTCCAGCGCGCCCAGGCCATCGAAGCCCAGCTGCGCGCGTTCGGGATGCACTGGGAAAGCGAGAAGAAGGCCGTGGAGGGCCTGCCGCTGGCCGGGCAGACCTGGGTACTTACCGGCACCCTGGAAGTCATGAGCCGGGAGGTGGCCAAGGAGAAGCTGGAAGCCCTTGGCGCCAAGGTGGCGGGTTCGGTCTCGGCGCGCACCCACTGCGTGGTCGCTGGCCCGGGTGCGGGCTCCAAGCTGGCCAAGGCCAACGAGCTGGGTATCCGGGTGCTGGACGAGGAGCAGTTCCTCGCTGAACTGGCGCGACTGGGCTGAGGTCTGCGATGCCCTCGATCAAGTGCAACAGATTCACCGCCTGCGCGGGATAGGGCATTTGATGGGGCAGTGATTCCGGGAGTGAAGGTGCGCCCGGTCGCATTGCCGTAGACCGGGAGGATGGAAAGGGGCAGGCCTTGGGCCCGCCCCTTCTGCATTACTTGTTGACCGCGTCGGCCAGGGACTTGGCCGGAACGAACTTGACCACCTTCTTCGCGGCGATCTCGATGGTCTTGCCGGTCTGCGGGTTGCGGCCGGTCCGGGCGGGACGGTCGCCGACCTTCAGCTTGCCGATGCCCGGTAGGGTGATCTCATCACTGTTCTCCAGGGAGTCGCTGACGATTTCGCTGAGCTGCTCGAGCACGGCGCGTACGGCGGCCTTGGTGGTGTCGGTGGCTTCTGCGATGTCAGAGATCAGCTGGTCTTTGGTGAGTGCCATGGTGTTGCTCCATTTGATGAATGTCTGGCTTGTGGCCTGACCGGGCGCGCCGGCCCTGGTGAGACACGCGGTGCGTTCGGAAGTGCGGTGGACGTTGTAGCAGCGGGCCGCAACCGGTTGGGGAAGCTAGCACAAAAGCTGCGGCGAACCTGTGCAGGGGTCTGGTTTTGCGTCGATTTGACGCAACCTGTCGTCGGCTCGTTCAGCTGCACTGCCTGGGGAAGAGCAGCGTCACGCAACATCAGCGCAATCCGCGATCTCTCCAGCGAGGCTGCACAGACCACGGAGTAGGGCAGTCGGGCCAGCCAGTCCCGGTCCCGTTTGTCCAGCGGCCTGGCCTGGCGGGTGGGGCGCGCCGGGCCTGACCCGCAAGTGCTTGTAACGAAAACGGTTTTACCGGTTGTAAGTTGGCGAAGAGCCGGTACAATGGCGCGGCTCGCCGATCTGGCGAGCTGCGTGATGGTGGCCCTGCCGGTCCCCCCGCAACGATCAGCCGTGAACCCGGTCAGGCCCGGAAGGGAGCAGCCGCAGCGGTGAAATCGTGTGCCGGGGTGTGGCTGGTGGGGTCACCTCCAATTACGCGTTCCCTTGTTCCAAGGGGCGTAACCTCAAGTTCAGAAAGTCGATCGACATTCAGAACTCATCTGGATAGCGCCTTATCCTGTCCGCTCCGCTCAGCCGGTTCCTCGGCACTTCCTTCTTCCCTTGAAAGCCCTTGCCTTCGATATCGCTTCAGTCGTTGCGCGAAGGTAATATCACGCCGCCAGCTTATCCAGGCCATCGCCTTGCCGCGCATTAGTGGGCGTGCAGCGGTGCCGGCCTGAATACCTGCTTGGGCGGCTGTTCTCATTTTTCGAGGGTGGGGTGGCTGCCTCCGTTGATACGCTCACACGGACTTCCTGGTGACATCTCATCATTTCGGCATCATGCACAAACATCTGGATTACCGCCCCGAAATTGACGGGCTGCGGGCCTTCGCCATCATCTCCGTCGTACTGTTCCACGCGTTCCCCTCTTTCCTGCGGGGTGGATTCGTGGGAGTGGACGTCTTCTTCGTCATTTCGGGGTATCTGATCTCCAGCATCATCTTCAAGGGGCTGGAGTCCGGGGATTTCAGCTTTGCGGAATTCTACCGGCGGCGTGTGCGGCGAATCTTTCCTGCGCTGCTGTTAGTGTTGCTGGTTTGCTTTGCCGTCGGCTGGTTCAGCCTGATGGCGACCGACCTGAAGATGCTCGGCAAGCATATGGCGGGCGGTATTGGCTTCGTCCAGAACATCGTCCTGTATCGGGAGGACGGGTATTTCGATACGTCCTCCGAGCTCAAGCCGCTTCTGCATCTGTGGTCGCTGGGGGTCGAGGAGCAGTTCTACATCCTCTTCCCCGTCCTTGCATGGGGGCTGTGGCGCTGGCGTGCAGCCCTGCTGCCCGTCGTCGTGGGCCTGGCGCTGCTCTCGTTCTTTGCTGGCGTCGCCAAGTTGGAGAAAAATCCTTCGGCGGTCTTCTACATTCCTCAGTACCGATTCTGGGAAATCCTCTTCGGCAGCCTGATCGCCTATTTCTCGATCTTCCATGCCCGGACTTTTGCCCGGCTCCGGGAGGGTTCGGTCATGCCTGGCCTGTGCGCGCTGCTGGGCATGGCCTTGTTGCTCGCCTCTGTTCTGCTGATCAATGAAGAGCGGGCATTCCCCGGGTACTGGGCGCTGATGCCGGTATCCGGCTCAGCGTTGATGATCATCGCCGGGCCCCGTGCATGGCTCAATCGGGTTCTGATGGCCAATCCGCTCCTGGTCTGGATCGGCTTGATCAGCTATCCGCTGTACCTCTGGCACTGGGTGGTCATCACCTATGTGCGGATCATCAGCGCCGATGAGCTGAGTGTTCCGGTCGGCCTGCTCGCGGTGTTGGCGAGTGTCCTTCTCGCGTTCCTGACATTCAGGTATGTCGAGTCGCCGATTCGTAGGGTGGCCCTGCGCCTACCGAAGACGGCGATATTGCTTTCGCTCGGTGCGGTGGTTGCCGGCGTCGGCATGATTTCCTACATGAAGGAAGGTATTCCCTTTCGCCCGGGCCTGCCGGCCGGCGTGAAGGAGCGGGAGGACTATGCGCAGTACTTCGAGAACTCCCTTCCGGGTTGGGCCTACTTCACTCGGGAGGGGATCCTCGATGCCTATCGTTCGGAGTGCGACTTCTTCGACCTCGACAGCTACAGGGCCGGGAAGAAGACCAAGGAGCCGCGCGCGCAGATCGGTGCCGAATGCTATCTCCCGCAAACCGCGACCAGGGTCATGATCTGGGGGGATTCCCATGCCCAGCAGTATTACTACGGCTTGCGCAAGGCCCTGCCGGGTTACGTTTCTATCCTGCAGGTGGCGAGTTCAGGATGCGAGGCCAACTTCCCCGGAAGGGCGAAGGACGGACGCAGGTACTGCGACAGGTCCAATCAGTTCGCCCTTGAAGTCATGGAGAAGGGAAAACCCGATGTCCTGCTGATTGCCCAGGCGAACCTGCACGACCAGGCGAACAGCTTCGTCGAGCTGGCCGCCCATGCCAGGTCGGTCGGGGTGAAGAAGGTGCTGGTCATCGGACCGGTTCCCCAGTACGAACCGTTCCTCTATCAGGTGGTCATTCGCAAGTACTGGAACGATACGCCGAGGCGGCTGAAGGACAACCTCATCCAGGCAACGCTGGACGTGGATGCGAAGCTGAGGAAGCAGTACGCGGATGGTTCCGGAGGCTTTGATTACCTCTCGGCCGTAGATGCCTTCTGCAATGACGAAGGCTGCCTGACCTATCTTGGCGAGGATCGCCGGGAGGGGCTGGTGACGTACGACTATGGGCACCTGACGCCGCCGGCCTCGACCTACTTCGCGAAAACTGCCCTGGTGCCGCTGATCCTGAAGGAGTTGCCCGCGCCATTTGCGATGGACGGCTCGAAGTAAGCGGGCAGGGGGCGCAGGTGCCCGGGGCCTGCGCCAGGGCGGGGACGAAGGGCGTTCTCGTCCTGGCGATTCAAGTGAACGGTGCTCGACACAACCCGTTGCCGAACGGATTGGACAGGACGCCGTTCGCATCGGATGCAATTTGCGCATCGCTCCGCTAGCATTAGCTCCTTCTGCTTTCCAGACGCGATGGTTTTCAATGAGTTATCAGGTTCTTGCACGAAAATGGCGTCCGCGCTCGTTCCGCGAAATGGTCGGCCAGACCCATGTGCTGAAAGCCTTGATCAATGCCCTGGACAACCAGCGCCTGCACCACGCCTATCTGTTTACCGGTACCCGGGGCGTGGGCAAGACCACCATCGCGCGTATTCTCGCCAAGTGCCTGAACTGCGAAACCGGCATAAGCTCCACTCCTTGCGGCCAGTGCTCGGTCTGCCGGGAGATCGATGAAGGTCGCTTCGTCGACCTGATCGAAGTGGACGCCGCCAGCCGCACCAAGGTGGAAGACACCCGCGAATTGCTCGACAACGTGCAGTACGCCCCCAGCCGCGGCCGCTACAAGGTCTACCTGATCGACGAAGTGCACATGCTCTCCACGCACTCGTTCAACGCGCTGCTGAAGACCCTCGAAGAGCCGCCGCCCCACGTCAAGTTCCTGCTGGCCACTACCGACCCGCAGAAATTGCCTGTCACCATCCTTTCGCGCTGCCTGCAGTTCTCCCTGAAGAACATGCCGCCGGAGCGGGTGGTGGATCACCTGACCCACGTGCTTACCGCCGAGAACGTGCCCTTCGAGACCGATGCGCTGTGGCTGCTGGGCCGCGCCGCCGACGGCTCGATGCGTGACGCCATGAGCCTCACCGACCAGGCGATTGCCTTCGGCGAGGGCAAGGTGCTGGCTGCCGATGTCCGCGCCATGCTCGGCACCCTCGATCATGGCCAGGTCTACGGCGTGCTCCACGCGCTGCTGCAGGGCGATGCCCGTGGGCTGCTCGATGCCGTGCGCCAGCTGGCCGAGCAGGGTCCGGATTGGAACGGCGTGCTCTCCGAAATGCTCAACGTGCTGCACCGCGTGGCCATTGCCCAGGTGCTGCCGGATGCCGTCGACAATGGCCAGGGCGACCGCGAGCGCGTCCTGGCGCTGGCGCAGGCCCTGCCAGGCGAAGACGTGCAGTTCTACTACCAGATGGGCCTGATCGGCCGTCGTGACCTGCCCCTGGCGCCGGACCCGCGCAGTGGCTTCGAGATGGTGCTGCTGCGGATGCTGGCGTTCCGTCCGGCGGATGCCGATGGCGCCCCCAGGGTCCAGCTAAAGGACCCGGGGATCAGCCAGGCCACGACTGATCCCCGAACCAACCCAGTGGCCGGAGCCGCCCCGTCGGCTCCGGTTGCCGTTGCTGCGCCGCAACTCGCGCCCGAACAGGTCCCCGCTCCAGCCGTTGCGTCGGCCCCCGAGGCCAGCCAGCCTGTCGCGGCTCCGGCTCCGGCTCCGGCTCCGGCTCCGGCTCCGGCTCCGGCTCCGGCTCCGGTCGTGGAAGCGTCCGTGCCCGCACCGGCGGCGGAAGCTCCGGTCGCCGCCGCGGTCGAAGAAAGCATTCCCCCGGCACCTGTTGCCGAGCCCGTGGCTGAACAGCCTGCGCCAGTGGCGGAGACTCCTGCCGAAGCGGTCGACCTGCCCTGGGAGGAGCCTGCTGCAGCGGTGGTGGCCGCGCCCCCTGTGGAGGCCCAGGCTGAATCCCGCGCTGAGCCTGAAGTGCAGCCCGAACCGCAGCCAGTGGCTGAAGCCGCGCCGGCTGTGGTCGAGCCTGTTGCCCAGCCCGCAGCGATTGCCGCTGACGACGACTCCGACGATGAGCCGCCGCTCGGCGACTACGACGACTATTACGCGGTGGATGCCGACAGCATCGCCTACATGGATGACTTCGGCGCGGCGGAAGAAACCGCCGCCGCGGAGCCGGAAGTTCTGCCCGCCGCGCAGCCGGCGACCGGCCTCGCTGCCGAGTGGCTGGACCTGTTCCCGCGCCTTGGGCTGTCGGGGATGACCGGCAACATCGGCGCGAACTGCACCCTGGTGGCAGTGGAAGGCGATGTCTGGCGTCTGCACCTGGATCCGGCGCAGAGTGCCCTGTTCAACGCCAACCAGCAGCGTCGCCTGAACGATGCGCTGAACCAGTACCACGGGCGTAGTCTCAAGCTCGAAGTCGAAGTACGCCGTCCCGAGCAGGAAACCCCTGCCCAGGCTGCCGCACGTAAACGCGCCGCTCGTCAGCGCCAGGCCGAAGAGGCCATTGCCAGCGATCCGCTGGTGCTGAAAATGATCGAAATGTTCGGCGCCCAGGTGCGCGCCGACACCATTGAACCCCTTGACCGTTGAGGACAATCACCATGATGAAGGGTGGCATGGCGGGCCTGATGAAGCAGGCCCAACAGATGCAGGAAAAAATGCAGAAGATGCAGGAAGAGCTGGCCAATGCCGAAGTTACCGGCCAGTCGGGTGCTGGTCTGGTGAGCGTGGTGATGACCGGTCGTCATGACGTCAAGCGCGTCTCCCTGGACGACAGTCTGATGCAGGAAGACAAGGAAATCCTCGAGGACCTGATCGCCGCCGCGGTGAACGATGCCGTGCGCAAGATCGAGCAGAACAACCAGGAAAAGATGGCTGGCATGACTGCTGGTCTTCAGCTGCCACCTGGCTTCAAGATGCCCTTCTGAGTGAGTGACGCCCAGCCGGCACGCATTACTGCGTTTCGCGCGGCCCCGGGCGTCCTCATTTACAGACGTAAACTCCGGTGCCTGTGGCCGCTCGCGCCTTGTACTGCATGCCGTCTGGTCGCCCCAGTCGATGCTGTCGAGAGGCACTGGAGTCCATCCATCGCATCCGAACTTTGAGACGCTCATGAGCTTCAGCCCGCTGATCCGCCAATTGATCGACGCCTTGCGCATCCTGCCCGGTGTGGGCCAGAAGACTGCACAACGCATGGCGCTGCAGATGCTCGAGCGTGATCGCAGCGGCGGCCTGCGCCTGGCCCAGGCGCTGACGGCGGCCATGGAAGGCGTCGGGCATTGCAAGCAGTGCCGCACCCTGAGCGAGGAAGAGCTCTGCCCGCAATGCGCCGACCCGCGCCGCGATGATTCGCTGCTCTGTGTGGTGGAAGGCCCGCTGGATGTGTTCGCTGTGGAACAGACCGGCTATCGCGGCCGCTTCTTCGTCCTCAAGGGGCATCTGTCTCCCCTGGATGGTCTCGGTCCGGAGGCCATCGGAATTCCTGAGCTGATGGCGCGCATCGAGGCCGGTCAGTTCGCCGAGGTGATCCTCGCCACCAACCCGACGGTGGAAGGTGAAGCCACGGCCCACTACATCGCCCAACTGCTGGCGTCCAGGACCATTACCGTCTCGCGTATCGCTCATGGCGTGCCGCTGGGCGGCGAACTGGAGCTAGTGGATGGCGGTACCCTGGCCCACGCATTGGCAGGACGGCGCCCCATCGGCCTTTGAGCGAAGGGTGGCAAGGCGGATACGGCCTTGCCGATGGCAAAAGTCCCATCTTGAAAACCAAGCAAGCGCTCGGTAAGTTCGTCTGATCTTACCGGGGAGTCTTGCCATGTCTGCCTACCAGGAATACTTCGACCAATCCCATCAACTGGTTCGCGATTCGGTGCGCCGCTTCGTCGAACGGGAAATCCTGCCCTACATCGCCGAATGGGAGGAAGCCGAAGAATTTCCCCGCGAGCTCTACCTCAAGGCGGGTGCCGCCGGCATCCTCGGCATCGGTTATCCGGAGCGCTACGGCGGTAGCCATGAGGGTGACCTGTTCGCCAAGGTCGCTGCCAGCGAAGAGCTCATGCGCAGTGGTTCCGGCGGCCTGTTGGCCGGGCTGGGCTCCCTGGATATCGGCTTGCCGCCGGTCCTCAAGTGGGGGCGCAATGAGCTGCGTGAGCGTGTGGTGCCGCAGGTGCTGTCAGGCGAGAAGATCATTGCGCTGGCGGTCACCGAGCCGTCCGGCGGCTCCGATGTAGCGAACCTCAAGACCCGAGCCGTGCGTGATGGCGACTTCTATCGCGTGAGTGGCAGCAAGACCTTCATCACCAGCGGTGTGCGCGCGGACTATTACACGGTGGCGGTGCGCACCGGCGGCGAGGGTTTCGGCGGGGTGAGCTTGCTGCTGGTGGAGAAAGGCACGCCAGGTTTCACAGTGGGGCGCAAGCTGAAGAAGATGGGCTGGTGGGCTTCGGATACCGCCGAGCTGTTCTTCGATGATTGCAGGGTGCCGGCGGAGAACCTGATCGGCATGGAGAACATGGGCTTCGCCTGCATCATGGCCAACTTCCAGAGCGAGCGCCTGGCGCTGGCCATCATGGCCAACATGACGGCGCAGCTGGCCCTGGAAGAGTCGCTGAACTGGGCTCGCGAGCGCGAAGCCTTCGGCAAGCCCATCGGCCGCTTCCAGGTGCTGCGTCATCGGCTGGCGGAAATGGCCACCCAGCTGGAGGTATCCCGCGAGTTCACCTATCGCCAGGCGGCAAAAATGGCGGCCGGCAAGAGCGTGATCAAGGAAATCTCCATGGCCAAGAATTTCGCCACCGACATTGCCGACCGGCTGACCTACGACGCCGTGCAAATGCTCGGCGGCATGGGCTACATGCGCGAGAGCCTGGTGGAGCGGCTGTACCGTGACAACCGCATCCTCTCTATCGGTGGCGGTACGCGGGAGATCATGAATGAGATCATCGCCAGGCAGATGAATCTCTGAAGGCGGCGCCGTAGGTTGGCACCGAGCGCAGCGAGGCCCAACGCGCCCCGCATCCGCCACGAAATGTTGGGTTTCGCTCCTCGCCGAGCGCCGCCCGACCCAACTTACAGATGCGGTTGTTTTCTGTGGGGACTAATTCATTTGCAAAACACCCTCTCCCTGAAGGGAGAGGGAGCTGTTGCGGAAATCGGCGGGCAAAAAGAAGGGGCACGCTTGTGGCGTGCCCCCTTTGCTGTCAGTGAATGACAACCAACCGTCGAAGAGATGTGGGCGAAGCCGCCCGGTAAGGCACTCCGCCTGGAGGCCGGGCCTCCGCTGTTGCGACCGACGCCCGCCTTGTGGGCGAGCGCCGGGTGAAGCCATGCCGCGCCCGGAGGCGCGGCGGGGTGTCAGCCGATGGTCATCAGGCTGGCGTTGCCGCCGGCGGCGGCGGTGTTGACGCTGATGGCGCGCTCGATCAGCAGGCGTTCCAGCGGGATCGCGGTCTCGCCCCGGGACAGGCCCTGTACGCCGATGATCGGCCCCTTGCGGGATGCGACCTGCTGGCAGACAGCGCCCAGCTGGTCGGAGTCACCGTGGTGCAGGACGGCATCGAAGGCGACCTCGGACTGGTTCCAGTCCGCCACCAGCTGGATGCGCGCCTGGACGGCCTTCGGCAGGGCGCTGCGCAGCTTGCTGGTCAGTTCGCTGGTAGCCCAGAGCGCGTTGCTGCCCACGGCCAGGGTGGCGGCCAGTTGGGTCAGCAGGTCGGCTTCGTCGTCAGCCAGGCAGAGTACGGATTCGCGCGGCAGCAGCACGTAGGTGTTGCGCTCGCCGGTCGGGCCGGGGAGCACGCGGCTCAGGCCGCTCTGGGACTGCTCGGCAAAGCTGTCGCACAGGCTGGCGAGGCTTTCCTTGCCATTCTTGGTCGCCCAGGCCTTGAGGGCTTCCAGGGGCTTGCCTTGGCGTTCCAGCATGGCGGTGCGCTGCTGGGTGTCGGCAGCGTTCGAGCCGTCCAGGCGCTGGAAGGTGCGGGCAACGCCGTCGACAGGGCGAGTGGCCAGCAGGCGGTACATGTACAGCGGGCCGCCGGCCTTCGGACCGGTGCCGGACAGGCCTTCGCCACCGAAGGGCTGCACGCCGACCACGGCGCCAACCATGTTGCGGTTGACGTAGAGGTTGCCGGCGTGGGCCTTGTCCACCACCTTGGCGATGGTTTCGTCGATGCGGGTGTGCACGCCCAGGGTCAGGCCGTAGCCGGTAGCGTTGATCTCGTCGAGCAGCGCGTCCAGGTCTTCGCGCTTGTAGCGCAGCAGGTGCAGGACCGGGCCGAAGATTTCGCGCTCGAGATCCGCCAGGCTGTCCAGTTCGATCAGGGTCGGCATCACGAAGGTGCCGCGCTGCATCACGTCGCCCTCGGCGCGGGCAACCTGGAACACGTTGCGGCCTTTGCTGCGCATGGCCTGGATGTGCTTGTCGATGTTGGCCTTGGCTTCGGCGTCGATTACCGGGCCGATGTCCACGTTCAGGTGCTCCGGGTTGCCGATGCGGCACTCGGCCATGGCGCCCTTGAGCATTTCCACCACGCGGTCGGCTACGTCTTCCTGCACGCACAGTACGCGCAGGGCGGAGCAGCGCTGGCCGGCGCTGTCGAAGGCGGAGGCGATCACGTCGGTTACCACCTGCTCGGCGAGGGCGGAGGAGTCGACGATCATCGCGTTCTGGCCGCCGGTTTCGGCGATCAGCGGGATCGGTCGGCCTTGCGCGTCCAGACGGCCGGCGACGTTGCGGGCAAGGATGCCGGCCACTTCGGTGGAGCCGGTGAACATCACGCCTTTCACGCGCTCATCGCTCACCAGGGCGGCGCCCACGGTGTGGCCGAGGCCCGGCAGCAGTTGTACGACGCCTTCCGGCACGCCGGCCTGGAGCAGGATGCGCACGGCCTGGGCGGCGATCAGCGGCGTCTGTTCGGCGGGCTTGGCCAGCACGGTGTTGCCGGCCGCCAGGGCTGCGGCCACCTGGCCGGTGAAGATCGCCAGGGGGAAGTTCCACGGGCTGATGCACACCACCGGGCCCAGCGGGCGGTGGGTGTCGTTGGCGAAGTCGTGGCGGGCCTGGGCGGCGTAGTAGCGCAGGAAGTCCACGGCCTCGCGCACTTCGGCGATGGCGTTGTTGAAGGTCTTGCCGGCTTCGCGGACGAGGATGCCCATCAGCGGCTGCATTTCGGCTTCCATCAGGTCGGCGGCACGATCCAGGGCGGCGGCGCGCTCCACCGGCGGGGTGGATTGCCAGATCGGCGCGGCGGTGATGGAGGCCAGCACGGCATTGCCGACGTCAGCGGTGGTCGCGTTCTGCACGTGGCCGACCACGTCGCGGTGGTCCGCCGGGTTCAGTACCGGCTCCAGCGCGCCTTCGCTGGCCGGGCAGCCCAGCATCGGCTGGGCGCGCCAGTCGGCGTGGCCGGAGCTCAGCAGGGCGCTGGACAGGGAAGCCAGGCGGTGTTCGTTGGACATGTCGATGCCGCTGGAATTGACGCGGGCATCGCCATACAGGGCCTTGGGCTGCGGGATGCGCGGATGCGGCAGGCCGAGGACGCCTTCGACGCTGGCCATGGCTTCGGCGCTGGCGACCGGGTCTTCCACCAGCTCCTTGATGGAGATGCTGTGGTCGGCGATGCGGTTGACGAAGCTGGTGTTGGCGCCGTTTTCCAGCAGGCGGCGAACCAGGTAGGCCAGCAGGGTTTCATGGGTGCCGACCGGTGCGTAGATGCGGCACGGACGGTTCAGCTTGCCGTCGGCGACCTTGCCCACCACTTGCTCGTACAGCGGTTCGCCCATGCCGTGCAGGCACTGGAACTCGTATTGGCCCGGGTAGTAGTTCTGCCCGGCGATCTGGTAGATGGCCGACAGGGTGTGGGCGTTGTGGGTGGCGAACTGCGGGTAGATCGCATCCGGTACGCCCAGCAGCTTGCGGGCGCAGGCGATGTAGGAAATGTCGGTGTAGACCTTGCGGGTGTAGACCGGGAAGCCTTCCAGGCCGTCGACCTGGGCGCGCTTGATCTCGCTGTCCCAGTAGGCGCCTTTCACCAGGCGGATCATCAGGCGATGGTTGCTGCGGCGGGCCAGGTCGATGACGTAGTCGATCACGTACGGGCAGCGCTTCTGGTAGGCCTGGATGACGAAGCCGATGCCGTTCCAGCCTTTCAGGGACGGTTCGAAGCACAGCCGCTCGAGCAGGTCCAGGGAGATTTCCAGGCGATCGGCTTCTTCAGCGTCGATGTTCAGGCCGATGTCGTACTGCTTGGCCAACTGGGTCAGGGACAGCAGGCGCGGATACAGCTCGCCCATCATGCGCTCGTACTGGGCGCGGCTGTAGCGCGGGTGCAGGGCGGAGAGCTTGATGGAGATGCCCGGGCCTTCATAGATGCCACGGCCGTGGGAGGCCTTGCCGATGGCGTGGATGGCCTGCTCGTAGGAGGCGTAGTAGCGCTGGGCGTCTTCCTCGGTCAGCGCGGCTTCGCCGAGCATGTCGTAGGAGTAGCGGAAGCCCTTGGCTTCGAAGTTGGTGGCGTTGGCCAGGGCTTCGGCGATGGTTTCGCCGGTGACGAACTGCTCGCCCATCAGGCGCATGGCCATGTCCACGCCCTTGCGGATCAGCGGCTCGCCACTCTTGCCGATGATGCGGTTCAGCGAACTGGAGAGACCGGATTCGTTGTGGGTGGACACCAGCTTGCCGGTGATCAGCAGGCCCCAGGAGGCGGCGTTGACGAACATCGACGGGCTCTGGCCCAGGTGCTGTTGCCAGTTGCCGGTACTGATCTTGTCGCGGATCAGGGCGTCGCGGGTGCCCTTGTCGGGGATGCGCAGCAGGGCTTCGGCCAGGCACATCAGCGCCACGCCTTCCTGGGAGGACAGGGAGAACTCCTGCAGCAGGCCCTGGACGATACCGGCACGGCCGCTGGCGCTCTTCTGGTTGCGCAGCTTCTCGGCGATGCCATAGGCCAGCTTGTAGGCGGCGTCAGCCATCTCGGCGGGCAGGCGGGCCTGCTCCAGCAGCATGGGGACGGCTTCCTGCTCGGGGCGGCGGTAGGCGGCGGTGATGGCCGCGCGCAGCACGGACTGCGGCAGGATGCTTTCGGCGAATTCGAGGAACGGCTGGTGGGTGGACTCGGGCAGGGCTTCGAGGGCGTCGTGGTCACCTTCGGCCAGGCGCTGGGCGATGCCCTGGAGTTCGGGCAGGGTGATGCCGCTTTCCAGTGCTTCGAGGTAGCTGAAGATCGCTTGCTTGATCAGCCAGTGCGGGGTGCGCTCGATCCTGCGCGCAGCTTCCTTGAGACGGTCGCGGGTTGCTTCGTCCAGTTTCACGCCAAGGGTAGTGCTCGTAGCCATTTCTTGTCCTCTTTTCAGCCGTGATCGCACGGCAATATCGGCGCAAAGAGTAGCGATGTCCTACAGGGGGTGCAACCTGGTGCAACCAAAGCTTTTCGCTCTGGCTGCAATCTCCGGATGAAAGGTCGTGCGGACGGCAGAAAAAGGTTGCACCTTGCTTGCGCGGACGCCCCGGCTCACCGGCGCCAGGCAAGATCTGGCCGATTGAAAGGGAAGGGCGCAACCCAGGTGCAGCCCGCCCGGGCCTATCTGGAAAGCATAGGCGCCCCCCGCCAGTTGCCGGGGGCGGCGACGAACGGTGCGGGCGTCAGGCCTGGCTGGCCTTGGCAGCCTCGACCTGGGCGAGCAGGGTCTGGCGGGCGCTGTCGAGAATGCGGTCGGACAGTTCCTCGCTGGCTACGCTGCGGGACAGGGTAAGGGCGCCCACCAGAGTGGAAAGCATGGTCAGGGCCTGTTCGGAACTGCCGACTTCCTTTTCCACCAGTTCCAGCAGGGTGTTCAGCACGCTGTCGGTGATGGGGCTGGCATTGCCGCGCTGGCCCAGTTCCGCCGCCATGGTGGGCAGTGGGCAGCCCTGCTCGGGATGGGCGCGGTGCTGCGCAGAGAGATAGCGCTCGAAGAAGGTCTTCAGTGGCTGCTCCTTGGCAAAAGCCTTGACCCACTGGGCGTTGGCATCGTTCGCCGCCGCCTGGAGCGCCTCTTCCACCAGGGCATCCTTGGATTTGAAGTGCGCATAGAAGCCGCCGTGGGTCAGGCCCAGAGCCTTCATCAGCGGTTGCAGACCGGTGGCATCGATGCCGTCGGCACGGAATCGGCGGGACGCTTCGGCGACGATGCGCTTGTGGGTTTCGGCTTTGTGGTCTTCGGGGTAGCGCATGGAAGGCGCCTCGTTCGCAAGGTTGATATGGCGATTGTAATTCATATCCCTTGCCAACGCAGATGTGGCCGCTGAATTCGCCAGGCAGGCTGCAGATCTGGGAATCTTGGCCAGGCCTGGCAGTCCTCTCCCCAACCCTCTCCGGCAGGCAGGAGAGGGGGCTATCTGTGCAGGCGTTCAAGCTTGTGCACACCCTGAGGGGGCGAGTTCATTCGCGGAAGCAGGCCGCAGGCCTGCCCTTGGGAGTCCCGGTCAGATCCGGCTGCTTTCTCTCGCGAGCAGGAGAGGGGATATCCGTGCGGCCCTTCAGGCGATCTTCAGCAGTTCTGCGGCCGTGCCGGTGAACAGCGGGGCGGCGCGCTCGGCGGCGAGGGCGATGCGTGCCTTCAGTGCCTGGCTGGTGATCTGGTAGTTGTCGAAGTCGGCCTCGGAGGCGTAGATGCCGATGGGCAGGGTCAGCGACTGGAAGAAGCTGAACAGCGGGCGCAGCTGGTGGTCGAGGACCAGCGCGTGGCGTTCGCTGCCGCCGGTAGCGGCGAGCAGCACCGGGGTGTCGATCAGCGCGTGCTGGTCGATCAGGTCGAACAGGTGCTTGAACTGGCCCGGGTAGGTCCCGCGATAGACCGGTGTGGCCACCACCAGCAGGTCGGCGCTTTCGATGGCGCGCAGTTCATGCTCGACGGTCTCCGGCAGTTCCTTGCGCGACAATGCACCGCCAACCGTGCGGGCGATATCGCCCAGTTCGATGAGGTGGCTCTGGATGGGCAGGTGCTGGCCCAGTTCGCTGACGATGGCCTGGGTCAGTACCAGGGTGCGGGAAGGACGGAAGGTGCTGCCGGTGACAGCGACCACTTTGATCGGCTTGCTCATGAAGAATCTCTTGCGTTGTTGCTGGGTGTGCAGCGGGACAGAGCAAAGGGCGTACCAAGGCGAAAAGTGTGCGGAATCAGGGCAATTAAGCGATGTTTGGCGGGTATTTCCTGGCTGATGGGCAGCAGTAGTGTTGATCGGGTGTTGCTCTGGCAACACTTGTGTTGGTGGTGAGGTATTCATGTATATGTTTTATTGGAATATATAAATACAAATAGATAATTTTTTAATCTATGTGGGTGTCAGGCATCATTCCCCTGCGCTTTCGGCTGCCAGGAATGCACCATGTCTCTGCTTACCCTCCCCAACGCTCGTGAATTGACCAAGTCCGTCCGGGCCACCGTGCTCGTTTTCGAGGACCCGGCCTCCCGTGACCTGCTTGGCCGCATCGAGCGCCTGGCCCCCAGCGAGGCCAACGCCTTGATCGTCGGGGAAACCGGCACCGGCAAGGAGCTGGTGGCCCGGCATCTCCACAACCTCAGTCGCCGCTCCGGTGGTCCGTTCGTGGCGGTGAACTGTGGCGCCTTCGCGGAAACCCTGGTGGAGAGCGAGCTCTTCGGCCATGAGAAGGGGGCCTTCACCGGCGCAACGCAAAGCAAGGCCGGCTGGTTCGAGGCGGCCAACGGCGGCACCCTGTTCCTCGACGAGATCGGCGACCTGCCGCTGAACATGCAGGTGAAGCTGCTGCGGGTGCTGCAGGAGCGGGAAGTGGTGCGGCTCGGCTCGCGCACACCGATCCCCATCGATGTGCGCCTGGTGGCGGCGACCAACGTCAACCTGGCCGATGCCGTGATCGCCGGGCATTTCCGCGAGGATCTCTTCTACCGGCTGCACGTGGCCAAGATCCAGCTGCCGCCGCTGCGCGAGCGCAAGGGCGACATCCTGCCCCTGGCGGCATTCTTCCTCGAAGAGCATTGCCGGCGCCTGGGCTACACCCCGGCGAGCCTGAGCCCGGAAGCCGAGCGCAAGCTGCTCGCCCATGACTGGCCGGGCAACATTCGTGAGCTGGAAAACGCCATCCACCACGCACTGCTGGTATGTCGCAATCGTCAGGTGCAACCGGCCGACCTGCAGCTGGTGGACATTCGCCTGGCTTCCGTCCGCCAGGACCAGCCGCTCCAGCCCGTCGGCCTGGAGGCCGCGCTGGAGGCGCTGTTCGAGGAGAACCTGCCGGACCTCTACGAACAAATCGAGGAGCGCCTGTTCCGCACCGCTTACCGCTTCTGCCACGGCAACCAGCTGCAGACCGCCCGCCTGCTGGGCATCAGCCGCAACATCGTGAGGGCGCGGCTGGAGAAGATCGGTGAGCTGGAAGTCGCCCATCGCACCCCCGGCGTTCGCCTGGCCTGATCCCAGTTTTCGCGCCTCTCCCCGGGGCGCGAGCGGACTGTAGGAGCGAGCTTGCTCGCGAAGCTTTTCGGGAATCACCCATTCGCCAGCAAGCTCGCTCCTACACAACGTCCACGCCTGCTGCCCATCCAGGCAAAAAGCACGGTTTTTTGACTCACGTAATCGCGGATTTTGCAAGGTTACGCCCGGCTCTTCCGGGCGGTGGCAAACAGCGGATTAACGGAGAGGGTGAGTCACGAAGCGCTCTAGAACGGTACTTTCAGCGATTGGTGATAGCCCCCGAAATGGGTGGGGATAGCCCCGGAACGCCTTGTGAAATCGACTTTGTAAGAGAAAATTTCAATACTAATTCAATTGAAAACAATGACTTGGATTGAGTTTATGTAGGAAATTGGCCGGTCCGACGTACGCTTGACAGTGTTTTTTGGCGAATCTTTAGTCAGGTATGTAAGAAATTGTTTCGCATTGCGGACAGCTGCATCGTGAGGGCGCTGCAGCCTTAGCCGGGAAACAAGGAACGCTAGGGAGATCGTCATGAGCACTGCTTCGCACACCGCATTTCCGAGGGCGCTTTCGCCCATCTCGCAGCACCTTTCCGAATTTCACGGCCCGCCGGGCCGATGACCCACGGTGCCGGTACGACATCGCCGGCACCTTCAGGGATAGAACCTCCTGCTGAAGAGCATGAATCGCGCTAGCACCAGCGTTGCTACCAGGTAGGCGTCATCTAGTCCCCCAAATCCCGAAGTCAAGTCGAAAGCGTGGAGCCCTGCCTTGCTGCCATGGCGCACGCCCTTACGCCGTCGGAATTGAGGAATCAGCAAAATGGCCAATTTCAACCTTGCGGACCTGGATTTCATCCTTCAGCAGATTCTCATCGCCGAAGCCCATGCCAATGGCGAGGAGCTCCGTGACCTGCTGCCCAACGTGCAGGTGCCCTTCGGCCTGCGCACCGTGGATGGTTCGTTCAACAACCTGTTCGCCGGCCAGAGCGAGTTCGGCGCCGCGGACAACCTCTTCCCGCGCCTGCTGGATCCGGTGTTCAGGACGGCCGATGGTGGCACGTCCTACGCGCAGACCAGCGGGACGGTGATCGACGCCCAGCCACGCATCATCAGCAACCTGATCGTCGATCAGACCGCCAATAACCCGGCGGCAGTCGCGGCGGCCTTCGACCCCGGCGTGGATGGAGTTCTCGGTACCCCAGACGATGTGCTCAAGGATGGCGCCCAGATCGTGACCAGTCCCGGCCTTGACGGGCTGTTCGGCACGGGGGATGACACAGAGACTTTCTTCATTCCCAACATCGCGCCGGACGCCGGCCTGACGGCGCCGTTCAATGCCTGGATGACCTTCTTCGGGCAGTTCTTCGACCATGGCCTGGACTTGGTCACCAAGGGCGGCAACGACATCGTCTTCATCCCGCTGCAGTCGGACGACCCGCGCTTCGTGGAAGGCAGCCCGACCAACTTCATGGTCCTGACCCGCGCCACCCAGTTCGGTGGCCCCGGCATGAACGAGAACACCACTTCGCCCTTCGTCGACCAGAACCAGACTTACAGCTCGCACCCGTCGCACCAGGTATTCCTGCGCGCCTATGAAATCGGCGCCGACGGCCAGCCGCACGCCACCGGCAAGCTGATCACCAACCGCAACCTGGGGGACGATGGCGAGTTCGGCACCGACGACGACACGGAACTTGGCGGCATGGCCACCTGGGCAGTGGTCAAGGCCCAGGCCCGCGACATCCTCGGGATCAACCTGACCGACGCCAACGTGTTCGACGTGCCGCTGCTGGCCACCGATGCCTATGGCAACTTCATCAAGGGCCCCAATGGCTTCCCGCAAGTCGTGATGAAGGGGCCCGACGGCCTGGCCGGCACTGCCGACGACTTCCTGATGGAAGGCAATCCGCTGGCGCCCATCGACCTGAGCAATGCGGTCGGCACCGGCCACCAGTTCCTCATCGACATCGCCCACGCCGCTGATCCCACCGGCGGCCTGACGGCGGATGCCGACAGCATCATCAACATCGGCACCGCGCCCGCAGCCGGGACCTACGACAACGAGCTGCTGGACGCGCACTACATCGCCGGTGATGGCCGGGTCAACGAGAACATCGGCCTGACCACCGTGCACCACGTGTTCCACTCCGAGCACAACCGCCTGGTGGAGCAGACCAAGAGCACGCTGCTGGCCTCCGGTAGCCTGGCCGAGCTGACCCCCTGGCTGATGCCCGGCACCGCACCCGCTGTGTTCCCCACCACTCCGGAAGCGATCGCCGCCCTGGACTGGAACGGCGAGCGCTTGTTCCAGGCCGCCAAGTTCGGCACCGAGATGCAGTACCAGCACCTGGTGTTCGAGGAGTTCGCCCGCACCATCCAGCCGCAGGTGGACGAATTCCTGGCGCCAACGGGCTATGACACCACTATCGATGCGTCCATCGTCGCCGAGTTCGCCCACACGGTTTACCGCTTCGGCCACTCGATGCTGACCGAGACCATCGATCGCCTGGACGTCAACTTCGACCCGGTCACCTTCGACCCCATGCACCCGACCAACGACCAGCAGTTGGGCCTGATTGCCGCCTTCCTCAACCCGCTGGCCTATGCCGCCAGCGGGCCGACCGCGGACGCCGCCGCCGGCGCCATCGTGCGCGGCGTGACCCGCACCGTGGGCAACGAGATCGACGAGTTCGTCACCGAGGCCCTGCGCAACAACCTGGTGGGCTTGCCGCTGGACCTGGCCGCCATCAACATCGCCCGCGGCCGCGACGCCGGCATTCCCTCGCTGAATGCCGCGCGCCGTGAGTTCTACCACATGACCGGCGACGAACAGCTCACCCCCTACACCAGCTGGGTGGACTTTCTCGATCACCTGAAGCACCCGGAATCGCTGATCAACTTCATTGCCGCCTACGGCACTCACGGCAGCATCACCGGCGCCACCACCCTGGCGGCCAAACGTGCCGCTGCGACCCTGCTGGTGCTGGGCGGCACCGGTGAGCCGGCCGACCGCATGGACTTCCTGCACAGCACCGGCGCCTGGGCCAGCGGCCCCGATGGCGTGACCACCACCGGCCTGGACAATGTGGACTTCTGGATCGGTGGCCTGGCCGAAGAGAAGATGCCCTTCGGCGGCATGCTCGGCTCGACCTTCAACTTCGTCTTCGAGACCCAGCTGGAGGCCCTGCAGAACGGCGACCGCTTCTACTACCTGTCGCGCACCGCGGGGATGAACTTCGGCACCGAACTGGAGAACAACTCCTTCGCCAAGCTGGTGATGAACAACACCGACGTCAAGCACCTGCCCGCCGCGATCTTCTTCACCCCGTCCTGGACCCTGGAAGTCAACCAGGCCGAGCAGCACACCGGCCTGGGCGCCAGCGGCCGGGATGACCCCACCGGCGGCATCGTCATCAACGGCGTGGAAATCACTCCCCTGGTGATTCGCGACGATCCTCATACTGCCGCGGTCGAAACCAACTACCTGCGCTATACGGGCCTGGACCACGTCGTGCTGGGCGGTACCGAGGGTAACGACACCCTCATCTCCAGCGAGGGTGACGACACCCTCTACGGCGATGGCGGCAACGACGTGCTGGAAGGCGGCTACGGCAACGACCTCATACTGGGCGGCGACGGCGACGACATCCTCACCGATGCCGGCGGCGACAACCGCATGGAAGGTGGCGCCGGCAACGACGTGATCCACGCTGGCAGCATGATGGCCGGCTCTGTCGTAGGCCACCTGATCCTCGGCGGCGATGGCAAGGACTTCATCGTCTCGATCGAGGACATCGCCACCATCTTCGGTGGCCAGGGCGACGACTTCATCTACAGCGCCAAGACCAGCCTGCCGCCCACCGGCAACGAGGGCGATGACTGGATCGAGTGGGGCACCCAGGACGGTGCGCCAGGGGACAACTTCGCCCCCCTGCTGAATGACAACATCGCCGGCAATGACATCTTCGTCGGCGGCGGCGGTTTCGACGAGATGATCGGCGAGGGCGGCGACGACATCTTCGTCGGCAGCGATGCCCAGGACAAGATGGACGGTATGTCCGGCTACGACTGGGCCACCTACAAGAATGACCGGATCGGCGTCACCGCCGACCTGTCATTGGCCGCCTTCCTCGGTATTGGTGAAGTCGGCCAGCATATCGCCTTTCCGGTGGCGCAATCGCCGGCGTCGATCTTCGACCGCTTCGCCGAGGTGGAGGGCCTGTCGGGGTCCGCATTCGCCGATATCCTGCGTGGCGACGACGTGAATCCGACCAACATCGTCAACCATGGCGGCACCACCGGCAGCGCGTTGACCAACTTCGACCTGATTTCCGGCCTGCGCGCCTTCGTCGGCAGCGCCGGTGCTGGGGCCGACGGCGTCACCGGAACCGCGGACGATATATTCGACGGCGGCAACATCATCATCGGCGGCAGCGGCAGCGATATCCTCGAAGGGCGCGGCGGCAATGACCTGCTCGATGGCGACCTGTGGCTGAACGTGCGTATCAGCATCCGTGATGCCGGCGGCAACGAGATCGGCAGCGCCGACAGCATGGTCGGCGTGATCGAGAACAAGTCGGGCGTCCTGGCCGGCACCCCGGCCAACCTGACCCTGATGTCGGCCATGCTGAACGGCACCATCAACCCCGGCCAACTGGTGGCTGTGCGCGAACTGCTCTCCGGTGACGCGGATTTCGACACCGCGAACTTCTCCGGCAACCGTGCCAACTACACCGTCGTCGTCGACGACAACGGCACAGCGGATGATTTTTCCGACGATATCGTCACGGTGACCGACAACGTCGGCACCGACGGTGTCGACCGCCTGACCCATATCGAGCGGCTGCAGTTTGCCGACCAGGCAATGGTTCTGGTGCCCGGACTGAACGCGCAGCCCGTAGGGTCGCTGACCATTACCGATGTCAACGGCGGTGGTCTGCAGGTCGGTGACTTCCTCACCGTCTCGGCTGCAGGCATCAGCGATGGCGACAATCCCGGAGGTGGCATCACCGACGTCAACTACACCTGGCAGGTCGAGCGGGTACCCGGTTCGGGCGTCTTCGAAGACATAGTCGAAGTGCCGGCCGGCGACCTGGCCTTCATCAGTGCCAACGGCATCCGCTATCGCATCACGCCGGATGTGGCTGGGCTGTCGATCCGCGTGAAGGGCGTCTACCAGGATGCCAACGGCGTCACCGAACAGGTGTTCTCCGCGCCCACCGCGGCTGTCGCCCCCTTCACCCCGCCTACACCCACCACGCCGGTCGAGCCGGGACCGGCGATCACCAGCGGCGGCCCCGGCGTCGCTCTGGTGCGCGCCGACCTGGACTTCATCCTCGAGCAGATCCGTATCGCCGAAGCCCATGCCAATGGTGCCGACCTCCTGTCCCTGCTGCCCAACATACGCTCCTCGATGGGCCTGCGGACGGTCACCGGCGAGTTCAACAACCTGCTGAACTTCTCCGGCTTCAACCAGAGCCAGTTCGGCGCCGCCGACAACGCCTTCCCGCGGCTGTTGCCGCCGGAGTTCAACAACGAGAACGATGAGGCTCCCTTCTTCGGCGTTTCCAACACCGACTACAACAGCTCCACCGACGTGGTGGACAGCGACCCGCGCACCATCAGCAACCTGATCGTCGACCAGACCAACAACAACCCGGCGGCGGTGGCGGCCGCCGCCGGCACCGATGGGGCCACCCTGGTCACCAGCCCGGGCCTGGACGGGCTGTTCGGCACCGGCGACGACCAGTTGGTGAACTTCATTCCCAACGCCTCGCCCGACGCCGGCCTCTCGAAGCCCTTCAACGCCTGGATGACCTTCTTCGGGCAGTTCTTCGACCACGGCCTGGACCTGGTGACCAAGGGCGGCAACGGCACCATCTTCATCCCGCTGCAGCCGGACGACCCGCGTTTCGTGGAAGGCAGCCCGACCAACTTCATGGTCCTGACCCGCGCCACCCAGGTCGACGGCCAGCCGGGTGTGAACGAAAACACCACCACGCCCTTCGTCGACCAGAACCAGACCTACAGCTCGCACCCGTCGCACCAGGTGTTCCTGCGCGAGTACGTGATGACGGCCAATGGTCCAGTGGCCACCGGTGGGCTGATCACCAACCGCAACCTGGGCGCTGACGGCCAGTTCGGCACCGAAGACGACACGGAACTTGGTGGCATGGCCACCTGGGCGGTGGTCAAGGCCCAGGCCCGCGACATCCTCGGGATCAACCTGACCGACGCCAATGTGTTCGACGTGCCGCTGCTGGCCACCGACGCCTATGGCAACTTCATCAAGGGACCGAACGGCTTCCCGATGGTGGTCTTCGTTGGTCCTGACGGCCTGCCGGGTACCCCTGACGATGTGCTCGTCGAGGGTAACCCGGCTGCCAACGGCGGCCTGGGCATCAGCCTGGCCGGCGCGGTCAGCACCGGACACCAGTTCCTCCTCGATATCGCCCACGCCGCTGATCCCTCTGGCGGCCTCACGGCGGATGCCGACAACGTCATCAATGTCGATGCCCCGCCGGCACCCGGGACCTACGACAACGAGCTGCTGGATGCGCACTACATCGCCGGTGACGGGCGGGTCAACGAGAACATCGGCCTGACCGCCGTGCATGCGATCTTCCACTCCGAGCACAACCGCCTGGTGGAGCAGACCAAGAGCACCGTGTTGGCCAGCAACGACCTGGCGTTCCTCACCGAGTGGCTGCTGCCGGGTACGGCTCCGGCAGCCTTCCCGACCACTGCGGACGCGATCGACGCCCTGCAGTGGAATGGCGAGCGGCTGTTCCAGACCGCCAAGTTCGGTACCGAGATGCAGTACCAGCACCTGGTGTTCGAAGAGTTCGCGCGGACCATCCAGCCGAACATCGACCTGTTCTTCGCGCCGACCCAGGTCTATGACGTCAACCTCGACCCGTCGATCGTCGCCGAGTTCGCCCACGCGGTTTACCGTTTCGGCCACTCGATGCTGACCGAGACCGTCGACCGCTTCGACGCCGACTTCAACCCGGTCACCTTCGACCCGCTGCACCCGACCAACGACCAGCAACTGGGCCTGATCGCCGCCTTCCTCAACCCGCTGGCCTATGCCGCCAGTGGCGTGACCCCGGAAGAGGCCACCAGCGCCATCGTGCGCGGGGTGACCCGCACCGTGGCCAACGAGATCGACGAGTTCGTCACCGAGGCCCTGCGCAACAACCTGGTGGGCCTGCCGCTGGACCTGGCGGCGATCAACATCGCCCGTGGCCGCGACACCGGCGTGCCAAGCCTCAACCATGCCCGGGCGCAGTTCTATGAAGCCACTGGCGATGCCAACCTGAAGCCGTACGTGAGCTGGGCCGACATGGTGATGCACCTCAAGCATCCGGAGTCGCTGATCAACTTCATCGCGGCCTACGGCACCCACGACACCATCACCGGGGCCAGCACCCTGGTCGACAAGCGCGCGGCGGCGACCGCCATCGTCCTGGGCGGGGCAGGAGCACCTGGCGACCGGCTGGACTTCCTCAATGGCACTGGCACATGGACTGGCGTGGAAACCGGTCTCAATCTGGTGGACTTCTGGATCGGTGGCCTGGCCGAGCAGGTCACACCGTTCGGCGGCATGCTGGGCTCGACCTTCAACTTCGTGTTCGAGAACCAGCTGGAGAAACTCCAGGACGGCGACCGCTTCTATTACCTGGAGCGCACCTCCGGCCTGAGCTTCAACGCCGAGCTGGAAGGCAACTCCTTCGCCAAGCTGATCATGGCCAACACCCACGCCACCCACCTGCCGGGCGTGGTCTTCCTGACCCCCGGCTTCACCCTCGAGGTGACCCAGGACCTGCAGCACACGGGACTGGGGGCTACGGGGCGCGACGACCCGCTGGGAGACAACCCGTTGCTGCCGGATGTGGTCCGCGACAACCCGGCGACCCCGGGTACCGATAGCAACTACCTGCTGTATCGAGGGGTTGAGC
This sequence comes from Metapseudomonas phytobenefica, assembly GCF_043392685.1. Classification (NCBI taxonomy): domain Bacteria; kingdom Pseudomonadati; phylum Pseudomonadota; class Gammaproteobacteria; order Pseudomonadales; family Pseudomonadaceae; genus Metapseudomonas; species Metapseudomonas phytobenefica. The sequence goes on from NZ_JBHZGM010000002.1 coordinate 290,929, forward strand.
ATGTGGTGCTGGGCGGCAGTGCCGGCAACGACATCCTGCGTTCCAGCGAGGGCGACGACACCCTCTATGGCGACGGTGGCAACGACCGTCTGGATGGGGGTTACGGCAACGACATCATCAATGGTGGCGATGGCGATGACATCATCACGGACGTGGGTGGCGACGACGTCATCAAGGGTGACGACGGCAACGACGTGATCCACGGCGGCAACGGCGGCAACCTGATCCTCGGCGGCTTCGGCAACGACTTCATCATCACCGGTGAAGACGCCAGTGAAGCCTTCGGCGGCCAGGGCAACGACTTCATCCTGGGCTCCAAGCCCAACGAGCAGGACATGGGCAATGAGGGGGACGACTGGATAGAACTCGGCGCCTTCGACGGTGCGCCAGGCGACAACTTCGACCCCTTCGGCGATGACCCGATTTCCGGTAACGATGTCTACATCGGCGGCGGCGAGAACGACAAGTTCAATGCCGAGGGCGGCGACGACATCATGATGGGCGGGGCAGGCGAGACCAACCGCTACATCGGTGCGTCGGGCTACGACTGGGCGATCTTCAAGGGTGACCCCCATGGCGTGACCATCGACATCAGCAACCGCTTCTTCGACCAGCTGCAGATGCCGGGTTCGGGTGCCTCGGTGCTGACCCGCTTCGACTTCGTCGAGGGGTTGTCGGGTTCGGCGATGGCTGATGTGCTGCGCGGCGACGACTCAAGCGCCGCCACCCTGCCGACTGCAGGTGCCAAGGGCAGCGTGCTGACCAACATCGCGCTGATCTCCGGGCTGCAGGAATTCCTCGGGGCGGGCGTCACCTTCTTCGATGGCGGCAACATCCTACTCGGCGGCAGCGGCAGCGATATCCTCGAAGGCCGTGGTGGCGATGACCTGATCGACGGTGACAAGTGGCTGAACGTGCGTATCAGCGTTCGCCAGAATGTTGACGGAAGCGGTCCGGAAATCGCCAGCTTCAACACCATGTCCGAGATGGTGCCGTTGATGCTGAATGGCACCTACAACCCGGGACAACTGGTGATCGTGCGGGAGATCCTGCAGGGCGACGCAGCGCTGGATACCGCGGTCTATCGCGGCCTGTCGTCCGAGTACGAGTGGACGGTGAACCTCGATGGTTCGGTTACCGTGAGCGACCTGGTGGACGGCCGCGATGGCACCGACCGCCTGACCGGTATCGAGCGCCTGCAGTTCAGCGACGGCACCCTGGACCTGGTGTTCGGGCAGGACGCCTCGGCAGCCGGCACGGTCAGCATCAGCGATACGACACCTGAAGTGGGCACGCTACTGACCGCATCCCTCGAGGGCGTCACCGATGCCGACAACCCCGGCGGCACCATCACCGGGCCGGTGTCCTACTACTGGCAGGTCGAACGGGTAGCCGGTTCGGGCATCTTCGAGGACATCATTTTCGTCGCCGCCGGCGAGTTTGCCCGCGCCACGGGGCGCACCTTCCGCGTCACCGCCGACCAGGCCGGCCTGGCCATGCGCGTGATGGCCATCTACAAGGACGCCAACGGCGTGCTGGAGACCGTGCTGTCGAACGCGACGGATGTGGTAGCGGATACTGCGGTCAATGATGCGCCGACGGGGGCGCCGGCGATCAGCGATACCACGCCGTTAGTGGGGCAGGCGCTGACTGCCACGCGCGGGACCATCGCCGATCCGGATGGCACGACCACCTCGGTGTTCAGCTTCCAGTGGCAGGCTTCGAGCAATGGCGGAGCGAGCTGGAGCAACGTCGGTGCACCGTCGGCGAGCTTCACCCCGGGTGCCGGCCAGGTCGGGCAGTTGCTGCGGGTGGTGGCGAGCTTCACGGATGACTTCGGTACGCTGGAAACGCGGGTGTCTGCCGCGACCGGCCAGGTGGGGGTTCTGGTCCCTGGCACGCCAGGTAATGACAGCCTGACGGGCACTATCGGCAGCGATACCTTGAATGGAGGTGACGGCAACGACACGCTGCGTGGTCTGGCCGGTGATGACACGCTCAATGGCGGGGGGGGGGACGACATCCTGATTGGTGGAAGCGGTGCGGACAGCATGACTGGGGGGGCTGGTAACGACATCTATGAGGTAACCGATGCTGGCGACCAAGTGATCGAAGGGGCCAATGCGGGGCTCGACAAGGTGTGGACCTCGTTGGCGAGCTACACCTTGTCGGCGAACGTGGAGAACCTGTACTACGGCGGCAGTGGTAATTTCAGCGGCACCGGTAACGGATTGGCGAATCTCCTGCAGGGTGGCGCGGGTAACGATGTGCTGATCGGCAAGTCAGGCGCCGACACGATGCTCGGCGGAGCTGGCAACGACATCTACGAGGTGACCGATGCTGGCGACCAGGTGATCGAAGGGGCCAATGCGGGGCTCGACAAGGTGTGGACCTCGTTG